>JANPKZ010000017.1:0-26098 GCA_031426295.1 Saprospiraceae bacterium | reverse complement strand
GATGTGTAAGATACAATGAGGATCATCGGATATGCAAGAGAAAAATATAAATCTTCCGGGATAGCATTGGTTACATTTGTGATCAATGGAACCAGGCATGGTCTTATATGAGATGAAGGTATACGACCATATATTGGCGGTGATCATTTGTATTCTGGCTCCGATCCTGGCTTTTACATCCCGGCGCATCACCACAGAAGATATTGAGCTTTCATCTGACGAAAAAATAAGGCTTTATCACGGCAATGGTTTGCTGCTCATTGTTTTTGCCTTCATCGTAGCCACTATCTGGCGATTACCCGGAAGACCTCTGTATGGCTTAGGACTTGACTTTATACAACCCAGCCCATACCTGCTATCACTGATCCTGGCCATTTTCCTGTTTTATTTTATTGACATCTTCCTGCAATATGGAAACAGGAAGTTTCGAGAAAGAACTATTCAGAGACGTAGTAAAGCATTGTCTTTTATACCTGCCACTGCAAAAGAACTTTTTCATTTCATGTTCCTCGCCATCGCTGCAGGCGTTGGTGAAGAGATCATCTTTAGAGGCTACCTGATCAACTACCTCCTATTTTGGACTGGTAATGATATGACAGGTGTTCTGATCGCCTGCTTTTTTTCTTCATCGTTGTTTGCCTTGCTTCATGGATATCAGGGACCTGTGTCCATCATAAAGATCTTTTTTCTGGCACTTCTCTTCAGCGCAATTTTTGTGCTGACACATTCATTGTTGATCATTGTTCTGATTCATATCGTAATTGATATACTCAGTGGCGTTATTGGAATTATTATGCTTCAAAAGGCAAACCGTAATACGTAAATTATGAATCGTGAATCGTAAGGTTGGGATTCAAGCAAAATCCAAAATCCAAAATCAAGAAAGTCTACCGATTCCGCTCATAATACTCCACGACCGTCTCATCCACCATAATATCCTTCGGCGTCAGCCTCTTCTTTAGATACACTCCTTCAAGTTTCCTGCAACGTGATAGGGCAACATAACTTTGACCATGTTCGAACGCACCACGACCAAGATCAATGGCTACCCGGTCATACGTCTTGCCCTGGCTCTTATGGATCGTAACTGCCCAGGCTAACTTAACGGGATATTGGAGAAAACTACCTACAACCTCACTGTTAATGGAACCATTACTTTCAGCAGACAATTTATAACGCTGATTATCCCATGTCATGCGGGGCAATTCAATTTCCACAGTTGATCCATCCTCTTTCTGTATATCCGCCAGGATGCGCTCTTCATTGATCTCTGTAATGATCGCAAGCGTTCCATTGACAAACCGCTTTTCAGGATCATTTCGCAACAGGATCACCTGCGAATGTTTTTTTAATTCAAGCCTGTAATCTGTTGGATATAATTTTTCATTAAAATCTCCTTTCACATCAGCAAGGAAAAAGAAGGATGGTTCATCTATGGAGGCCAGCCTGCTTGCATTGATCTGATTCGCAGTAGCATTTATGCTGCAAAGTGTCAGAAAGGGTTCTTCAATAAGTGCATCCGGTAGATAACGTTCATTAATAATCTCCAGATCGTCGTAGTCAAACTGCATCGTACGTATGGCGTCAAGCAAACGAATAAAGTTGCGTTCATTCTGCCTGTACACTTTCGTAAGCTCGATCATCCTCACATCAACATCATTTTGAAAAACATTCGCAGCAAAATAATATTGGCTTGTATAGATTGTCCTGAAATACTGACGCTCCTCCTGGCTGGCTACTACGGGCGGTAATTGAAAAAGATCACCAAAAAATATCATCTGGATGCCGCCGAAAGGCAGAGGAGAATTACGATGAATACGCAATGAATGATCGATCGCATCCATAACATCCGCACGAACCATGGATATTTCATCGATGATGATCACTTCAATGGCTTTTAACAAACCAACAAGACGGCGTATTAAAAAGAGTTCGTGGGGAACAAGAAGCTTTGGAGCAAATTGAAAGAATGAATGGATCGTTTGACCATTAACGTTTAAAGCAGAAATTCCGGTAGGGGAGAGAACAACGACTTTTTTGTGAGTTGTTTTCCGAAAGAGTTGTAGTAATGTTGATTTGCCGGTACCTGCCTTGCCGGTTATGAAAAAATGTTCCTTACTGAGCTCCAGTTGTTGCAGGATATCCTGGAATGCCTGGTCGAGCACTAAAGGCTCTTTCATGCTTTTTCTTTCACCAGCAATACATACACAGGAAAGTGGTCACTATATCCATGTGTGTACACACCATCGGAATAACAGCGGAACGGATACCCTTTAAATGTACCTGATTTTTGTGTCAGGTAAGATGGATTATGGATTCCCGCTTTATAGTAATAAAAGCCTTTCCTGTCATTTACGAATTGCTCGCTGAGGATGATCTGGTCAAAAAGACTCCATGCATCCTGGTAAGCAGTAGTTCCATATCCTTTGCGATAAAAATCTTCCATGGGATTGTACATGGATCTCCTATCCATTCGTTCAGATTCTCTTTGTGCACGAAGATGCTTATGAACGCTATCATTAATCGGATCATCATTCAGGTCGCCCATTACAATGAACTTTGTAATTCTTCCAGCGGAGGTTAAGCTATCAAGAATATGACGGTTCACCTGGGCAGCTTTTATTCTCAAGTGAGCAGTAGTTTGTTCGCCACCCCGTCGCGATGGCCAGTGATTCACGCTTATGGCTACTGATTCTCCATGAAGCTTACCGATAGCAATAAGAATATCCCGTGAGTATCGTAGTTCTTCACCGGCAAGGCTTGATTGAAGGGAATAATATATGGTTGTATCCGGAGTAAAATATTTTGGTTGATATAAAAGTGCCACGTCAATACCACGTCCATCTTTTGAATCCTGGTGAATGATCTGATAGTTCCGGTTTGCAACTGCGGGTTGTTTTGCAAAATCTTCAAGTACTGTTCGATTTTCAATTTCAGAAACGCCTAGTAAGGCTGGACCATCCGGGGTAAATGTTGTACCAATCTCTCCTATGACCTGGGATAGTCGGGTTAATTTGTCATTGTAGACGTAGGAATTATAAAGGTTTGGTCCTTTTGGAGTAAATTCAAAATCATCAGTATCCGGACTGTCGATGGTATCAAAGAGATTTTCAAAATTGTAAAATGCAATACAGGCGACTTCAAATGTCTTTTGCCCGTATGCCATTGAGGCTACGATCATCAAGCTCAGCAGACTGATCCACGTT
The DNA here is from genome assembly GCA_031426295.1 of Saprospiraceae bacterium. Lineage (GTDB taxonomy): Bacteria > Bacteroidota > Bacteroidia > Chitinophagales > Saprospiraceae > Opimibacter. The sequence continues at coordinate 22,892 of JANPKZ010000017.1, read as the reverse complement.
TTCATGCGGCGAAGTTTGTTAAAATCATTGAAAACAGAAGGTAGTGGCCCTTTAATTAACCAAATATTCGTCTTTAATCTGGTAAAAGGAATACACTGAATGTCCTATGAATAGGGGAGAAAGTTACCTTTGCGCCCATGTTTCGACCATTCCTGACGAGCCTGATTGTAATGACGCTTGTCACCTTCAGCCAATCGCAAGTAAATATTCAGGGCATTGTCCTGGATGAGTTCTCCGGAAATCCGCTTCCCGGTATCATAGTAACATCACAGTTTCCTGATAAGGTAACTACCGATGCAGATGGTCACTTCGTCATTAAGCATGCACCCGATGTTCCTGTCTACCTGGTCTTCCAGGTTAATTCGGAAGCTATTGACTGGCACCAAGTGGTGACAGCAACAAAAGGACTTGACCTGGGTGCTATCCGTCTTAATCCGGCAGCAAATGATATCCGACGAGATCTGCCAACAATTGTTCTTGACGATATCGATGATGAAGAGAGTACCGGATTTTCAGGGTTGCTCCAGTCCGGTGATGACCTTTTTGCAGCTATGACTGATTTTACATTCAGTCCTGCCAATTTCCGGAGAAGAGGTCTGCAATCAATATATTTCGACAGTTACTTGAATAACTTCCAGGTGAATGATCTCGAATCAGGTAGTATCTACTATAGTTCATGGGGAGGTTTGAATGAAGTCATGCGTAACGAGGATGCTTCAATTGGAGCTGAATTTTCAGATTGGGGTTTTGGTGGGATTGCCGGAACGAGCAATACAGATCTTAGGGCTTCAACACAATGGGTTAAAAAGCAGGTCAATTTTGCAGTAACGAACCGAAACTATCGGAATCGTCTTATGGCCACCTGGAATACAGGCTTATTACCATCGGGTTGGGCTTTCAGTTTTTCTGGTTCGCGCCGCTGGGCACAGGAAGGATATATTCCTGGGACCTTCTATGATGGATTTTCATATTTCGCTTCTATTGGTAAGAAACTAAATGAAAAACATTATTTCAATTTAGCTGGTTTCGCTGCACCTTATAAACGGGGTGGTAATTCATCAGTCATCCAGGAAATGTATGATATCGCAAATGATAATTATTACAATCCATCATGGGGATTTCAACAAGGTCAAAAACGAAGCAGTAAAGTTTATTCAGGGCATCAGCCAATTGTGATCTTTAATCATGACTGGACTCCCTCCGAGAATCTTGAGGTGACCACAACAATAGGATATCAGACAGGTAAAAATGGAAGTGAACAACTCGACTGGTTGTTCGCAGGTGATCCAAGACCTGATTATTATCGCAGACTTCCTTCTTTCGTGGATGATCCTGTGCTGGCAAATCAATTATTTGACAAACTTGCTAATGACGAAGCATTGCGCCAGGTGCAATGGGACAATTTATATCAGGTTAATTACAACAGTAATTACACGATTGAAAATGTCGACGGTATTGAAGGGAATAATGTAACTGGAAGATTATCTCAATACATTATGGAAGATCGCCGCAATGATATTTCTAAAAAAAGCGGAAACATCATAATGGCTTACCAATTAAATGATAAAAGTCAGATTCGTGCCGGTGCATCTGTCATCATACAGGATACAAGAAATTATAAAGTTGTTACTGACCTTTTGGGGGGAGAGTTTTCTCTAGACTGGGATAAGTTTGCGGAACAGGATTTTCCCGGAAACAATATTGTTCTGCAAAATGATCTAAGAAGGCCAAATCGCATTGTTCGTGTTGGAGATCAGATCGGGTATGATTATTTTAGTCGTATTCGCCAACAATCTGGTTGGGTATCCTACAGCCTGGAAACGAATAAATTTGAGCTCAGTGTAGCGGGTGCTGCAAAAAATCATTCCTTCTTCAGAGAGGGTATGACACAAAACGGAAAATTTCCAGATAACTCATTTGGGGAAAGTGAACACCATTCATTCTTTCTGCCATCCGGGAAAGGCTTGCTTCGATATAAATTCGATGGAAGAAATTACTTCACTGTCTCTGGTATGGTTTCTGAAAATGCACCCACCTTTAGAAATGCATTTATCTCTCCTCGGACTCGCCACACAGTAGTCGATGGACTGGAATCTGAAAAGCTGCAGTCTGGTGAAGCACGATACGATTATAAATCACCTTACCTGAAAGCCACGATCGCCGGATTCTACATTACGACAAAAGACGGGATCGAATCCACAAGTTTCTATCACGAAGATCTCAGGACCTTCGCTAATTTTACGCTGACGAATATTGACAAGCGCTTTCAGGGCATTGAAGGAGCTGTTCAATATGCGTTGATTCCAGGTAGCCTGACATTAAATGCAGCTGCCACGGTTGGTCAATATGTTTATACATCCCGTCCTACCGCAACCATTACCCGGGATAATAGTGGAACCCTGCTCACTGAAGATCTCACAATCTATGCTAAGAATTTTTTTGTTGCGGAAACACCACAACGAGCTTATACAGGCGGATTGACATACAAGACAAAAACGTTTTGGACATTCTATCTGAACATCAACAGATTTGAAAATAATTACATTGATTTTAATCCGATTCGTCGCACAGAAAGTTCAGTAGAATTAGTGGAAGCTGGCAGCGAACAATGGAATGCCATCATACGCCAGGAAGAAGTGGATCCTGCATGGACAGTAGACGCTTCTTTAAATAAATCCTGGAAGCCGAAATGGCTGATGGATGATGCAACTCTCCTGCTGAATATCAGTGTTTCCAATTTGCTGAATAATACTGATTATATCAATGGTGGTTTTGAGCAATACCGGTTTGATCTGATTTCGAAAGACATTAACAGGTTTCCAACAAAATACTCCTACATGGAAGGATTAACATTTTTTTTCCAGGTAGGTCTTCGCTTTTAATTTAATGACTCTGACAGATATATAACAGCATGATCGCTTTTCAAAAACATCTTACAACCTTCACTGTGAACCTAAAATTATCTTCCATCTCAGCCTGGATTTGTTTGCTTCTGATGGCATGCATTCCAGTCGCCTGTGTAGATCAGGAATTTGATCATCCGCCTGCTGGTGGTACAGATCCGAATCTTCCGGTCAATACCACAATTGCGGCATTGAAAGCCATGCACACATTAGATGAACAGGAACAAATTACAGAAGACCTGACCTTCTCAGGCATTGTAATTTCTAATGATCAGGCTGGTAATTTTTTTAAACAACTTGTCATTGCGGATGAGACAGGTGGTATTGAATTACGTGTTGACATGACAGACATGTTTGCAGTATATCCCGTTGGCCGGAAAGTGTATGTGAAAGTCAAAAACCTATGGTTAGGTGATTATAATGGTCTTATTCAATTGGGACTTGGAGTGGATCAGGCATCCGGTGATTTATTGCGCATTCCTGAGCCATTTGTTTCCGATATCATTATCCCTGCAACGTATGGTAATCCAGTGATACCAAAAGTTGTTACCATTGATCAACTGCAACTTTCAGATGTAAGTACACTGATCAAATTGGAAGGCGTTCAGTTTACTTCCGGTGATGCAGGTGAAACTTATGCAGATCTAATCTTGCAACAAAGTCTGAATCGTGACATCCAGGATTGTGCCCAAAGAACAGTGATCCTGCGCTCGAGTGGTTTTGCACGTTTTGCTGGTGATTTGACGCCGGAAGGCAATGGTAGCATTACAGCAGTGCTCGGTGTATTCGGTGATGATTTTCAATTGACAATCCGCGATGTGGATGATGTTGATATGACAGGGGCAAGATGTGCATCAAATGAATTTACAATTGCTTCATTAAAAACACTTTTTGCAAATGGTACGACTGCAATCCCTGCAGGAAGTATTCGTGGTGTGGTCACAAGTGACTTTTCATCTCAATCAGTTACCGGCAGGAATTTATATATCCAGGATGCAACAGGTGGTATTGTTGTCCGTTTTGATGCAAATCATTCACTTAATCTGGGAGATGAAGCATCAATTGATGTTACTGGTGGTACATTAAGTGAGTTTAATGGCTTATTACAAATTGACGGTGTCAATGCAGGTGGAGCTAGTTTTGAAGGTCATCCTGGTGATGTTACTCCAAGAGTGGCTACTGTGTTGGAAATACTCAATAATGCACAGGCATGGGAGTCGACAGTGGTACGAATAAATGATGTCACGTTAACGGGTGCCCCTTCATTTTCAGGTGAAGTTATTGTTACAGATGCCACGGGCAGTATGATCCTTTTCACCAGAAGCCAGTCCACCTTCGCAGGCAATGCATTACCTACTGGTAATGTCTCAATTACTGCACTTATTTCTGAATTTAATGCACCTCAGCTTATCATTCGCAATGCAAATGATGTATCTGGTGGTGGAACGGGCACAACAGAAGTTGACGAAAGCTTTACAAGTATAGCAGATAATGCTGATATTCTCTTACCTGGTTGGGCGAACATCGCAGTTAAAGGAACCAGGTTGTGGCGAGCAAAAGTATTTCAAGGAAATACGTATGCTCAGGCAACCGCTTTTGGAGATACTGGTGCTGAAATGGAATCATGGTTGATCACTCCATCTATCAGTTTGGATGAAGCAAAAAAAATAACTTACGAAACTGCGAAAGCATTTCACGTACATGATGGTCTGAGCGTCTGGATCTCTTCTAATTTTAATGGAACTGATGTAGCTGGTGCTACATGGATTCCATTAGGTGGAACGATCGCGACCTCTTCAGATGCTGATCATACATTTATTCCATCAGGCGATGTCGATCTTTCCGGCTTTACAGGACCTGTGCGGGTTGGATTTAAATATGTAGGAAGTGGTCCGGGTGGACAAACCACGACATACCGTGTTGATAATGTCACAGTAGAAAAACTTTAATCTTGAGTATAAAAGTTGAATGGAGAAAGAGACTATCCGTAGTCTCTTTTCTTTTTTTAGGAACATTACAATTGCTGATGAGTCAACAGACCATCAGCGCGGTGAAGTCTTTACCTATCGGCGCTGTTGTTACAACGACAGGGATCATAACTACAGGTGCAGAATTTGGTATAATCCGGTATATGCAGGATGCACAGGCAGGTATTGCCATATACAGTAAGGAACTGTCAGGCACTACTTCAGGAGATTCGATTGTTGTAACAGGAGTGCTGTCGACATTTAAAGGACAATTACAGATTTCCCCTGTTATAACATTCACTAAGATTACCTCTGGCCTTGCACTGCCTTTGTATAAATCCATTCAACTTGATTCAAGTGCTCATCTTTTTGAAGCTATGCTTGTAAAGATTGAATGTGCGGGAATCGTTTCCTGCGAACCCACTTTTGATAATGGGTGGTACAGGATTTTTGACAACAAAGGGCGGGAATCACGATTGATCATTCCTGATGATATCAAAATTAAAGATCAACCCATTCCTGCTTCACCAATTGGTGCATCAGGCATTTGGACGTTCAAGGACAATCAATACCAGTTGCTCGCACAAAATATCGTTGATGTATCGGAAGGTTCATGCTCACTAATTCGACCTGCAACCTTGTTCCCAATTTTTGGATTGACAGGTATGATCTGGACAGTCAGCGGGACAGATGGATATTATGTGGAATATGGGATTGAAAATTTTTCACAACGCGCTGATGTATTTGTTTCAAATCAGCAGGTTGAATTTGAACCAAACAATCTAATTCCCGGACAACTCTATCAGATCCGGCTTGCACATATTTCTGGTCTGGATACGACCTATTCAATGCCAACATTATTTGCGGCCCCGAATCCGGAAAGGAATATTGAGATCTTTTTCAACAGATCTGTTGATACAGCGTATTCAGATGGCAGTCATGCCGATGGAATAGGGACATCCATCATTGAAACAGATGTAATCGACCGTATTGATGCTGTGACAACTACCCTTGATATCGCGATGTACAATAGCTCACGCGCCAGTATCATACAGGCAGTTAACAGGGCAGTTCAACGTGGTGTTTCAGTTCGGTACCTGGCAGAGGAAGAAACCGGCAATAGCGGATTACAGGGGACATTATCATTTCCGGTTTTATATCGTACAGGTGATGGGATCATGCACAACAAGTTTATTATCGGCGATGCTGATGACGTTGACAAGGCATGGTTGTGGACCGGCAGCACGAATCATAGCGCAAATCAACTGACTACTGATCCTAACAATGCGATTGTTTTTCATGACCAGGCAATGGCATTAAATTACCGACGGGAATTCGATGAATTCTGGGGCACAAATGCTGCACATGCAAATGCGGCGTATGGGGAAGGAAAGAATGACAATACAGCTCATTTGTTTTTTATGGGTGAGACTGAAGTTGAAACGTATTTTTCGCCATCCGATGAAACGAGCTGTCATATCATGGAAGCAGTGCAGGATGCGGAGCATCGTCTTGATATAGGCTTATTATTGATGACGATGGAAAGTCTTGTTGATGCTATCATAGAACGTCACCTGCAGGGTGTTGATGTGCGTGTCATCCTGGAAGATGAAGAAAGTTCGTCACTGGCTGTGGCACGATTGCAAAATGCCGGTGTGCCAGTATTGACGCATGATTTCTCCAATATTTTTCATCACAAATATGCGATCATCGATGAAGGCCATCCGGATGCGGATCCTGTAGTCATTACCGGATCACACAACTGGACGTTCTCAGCTGATAATATCAATGATGAAAACACACTGATCATCCATGATCAATCCGTCGCGAATATCTACCGCCAGGAATATGAAGCAAGGTGGAAGGAATTAGGCGGTACTGCAGCAACGTCATTATCAGAAATTGAAGAAATCAAAATTCAACCTAATCCGGCATCAGGTGAACTTATGCTAATTAACCCAAGAAATTGGCCAACCACTTTGACCTGGATTGATTCAAAGGGTACGATAGTAAATAAAGTTACTGTTGCTGCAAATGAAACGCTGCATTATACTATCCCCACGCACATTCCTTCAGGAACATATCTGATCCATTGGAAATGGAGAGATCACGTGGCGGTTTCGAAACTAGTGAAACAGTAAGGTTCTGATCTACGTAGGAGTACCTTCACTTGTAATCCCCGATTTCCTGTAAGCTTCAGTCATTTCTCTTGAAATAGATCCTTTTGTAATCCGTACAAAAGTCTTTTCTGCAATGGCAAGTGTTACGATACCACCATCTATTTTATTGATCCGACCGATGATACCACTGGTCGTGACCACCTCTTCGCCTTTATCGAGGGATTCAATAAATTTTGCCTGTTCTTTTTGCTTTTTTACCTGAGGACGGATAAAAAAGAAAAAGATCACAACAAACATGAGCAATAAGGGCAACAATGAAGCACCCATGCTTCCGGCACCGGATTGTAATACAAAAAGAGATATCATACTTACTTATTTGGTTTTAACCACTTTCCCTTTGATTGTCACCACACTTTGGTTGGGAAACGTGTTCGCAAATATAGTCACCAGTTTACTCTGATCCCCTTCTTTGTTTGCCGAATCGAATTTCACCTGAATAGACCCCTTACCGCCCGGTGCCATTGGATCTTTAGGCCATTCAGGGACAGTACATCCGCATGTAGAGGTGGCATTGAGGACAAGTAATGGTGCAGTTCCTGTGTTCGTAAATGAATATTCGTGGTTTACGATGTCACCTTCGTTGATCTCTCCAAAGTCAAAAACGGTTTCTTCCAGTGTGAGAATAGGCAGGTAAGAGCTGTCAATGCTGCCATCGGGTCGAACAGGATTATACAGGAGGTCAGACATGTCACCTTTCGGCTGATAGGTGGTCTTGTCTTCTTTTACAGCTTCTTTGGCAGATTCCCTGCAACTGGTAAAAATCAGGATACAGCTCAGCAGGACGAACAGGAGTAAGTAAGATCGGTATGGCACCCGGCAAAAATATTACTTTTGAATTTGTCATGCGCATTTACCTCGTAGGTTTCATGGGTGCAGGGAAAACAACTCTCGGTCGCCATGCCGCCGACCACTTGATGGCCCATTTCCTGGATACCGATGAATTGATCGAAGTAAAATGTCATCAATCTATCGCTTCCATATTTGATTCTCAAGGTGAAGACTTTTTCAGGACCAGTGAAGCCGAGATCCTTCGCAATACCATTGATTTTGATCACGCGTTAATTGCAACAGGTGGAGGTCTGCCCATTTACCATCACAACATGGCTTGGATGATGGAGCATGGCATCACCATGTATCTCGAATGGCCTGAGGATATTCTGTTAGCATCCCTCATTCAACACCGTTCCATCAGACCGTTATTGTCCAATATGTCTGAAGAAGAAGCAATCCAAAAAGCAATAAGGCTTCTGCATGAACGAAAACCTGTTTATGAACAGGCATCAATGACACTCTCTATGACGGGAGAATTTGAAGAGGATGCGAAGACGCTGATAAGAGCGTGTAAGTATATCTGGTGATCCCGATAGCTATCGGGAGTGAGTCGTGAGTCGTGAGTCGTGAGTCGTGAGTTGTGAGTTGATAAAATTTGAAACTTCGTTTCAAATTTTCATTGACCCGATTGCGCCAAGAGTCTGGCGTCCTTAATCACTCAATCTGGCGTCAAAAAACACTCTTCGATTACGTAAATCATCTAGAACAGTGTTGAGCAAACAAAAAACGTACTTGGCATCAGAACTTTGTACTTCTAACTTCGTACTTAATCCATCACTTTCTCCAGCGCATCAGCAGCCTGGATCATCCTGCCAGTGGTACGATCACCCGATAATTTCTTACCGGTATCATTCAGGATATCGTAAGCCTGTTTTGTTGTGAGCTTTGGATTGAATGATTTTAATAACCCCACAAGACCTGCTACCATTGGCGTAGCCATGGATGTACCATCAAGCTCTTTGTATTGCTGATTGGGATAGGTGGACATAATCTTTACACCAGGTGCAGCCACACCAAATTTCAGATCATTTACAGTATTGGAGAATGGTGCCTTTTTGAGGTCAGCACCAAGAGCAGAAACAGTGATAACACCATTGGCATTTGCCGGTGCATATCCTTTTGCATTTTGATTGCTGTTGCCTGCAGCCGCAACGACTATTGCACCTTTTGCATTTGCATATTTGACGGCTTCTTCATACGCGCGTTGTTTGCTGTCAGAAGATAAACCACCAAGCGACATGCTGATCACATCAGCACCCATATCTGCAGCTTTGATCATACCGTCAATGGTTGACTGCTGACTCCCGACGCCCATGGCATTCATCACTTTGACACTGGTCACCTGCACGTAAGATGCATTGGGAAGTAATGAAGCAACACCAATTCCATTATTGGAAATGGCTGCAGCTATACCCGCACAATGTGTGCCGTGACCTAATGGATCAGTATCATTCTGCGAAGAACTTGCGAGGAATTGTCCATTCAAATCAGGATGTTGCGCATCAACACCAGAATCAATAATGGCGATTAATACTTTTTTTTGAGGTACAGCTTTAGATGCTGTGAGAATTTCATGGACCCTGTCACCCTGGATTTGGTCCCATCCCCATTGCTGTGCTACCATGGGATCGTTGACATGCTTTGCTGTTACAGCGGCTATGGTTGATTCCGTATTTCTTACTTCCAGTGTGATAACTTCATTGTACTCCACATATTCTGTTCCTTCAGATCGTTGCAGTTCACGTAGGATCTCATCTGTTTCATTTTCGGATGCATCCGGTATTCCCAGAACCAAAAATTCATCCAGCTTGCTGATGGATGGATCCGCCGGGCTAAAAGCAGGCTTTACAGTCAGGCCATACTTTTTGATAAGCCGTTCATAACTGTGAGGAATACCGCCGTTTTTCGTTTCAATCAATAATTCAAATTCGTCGTTAGCAGCAGAGACAGATTCCTTAGTCTGAGGAAAGGTGTCGAATAACATATTGAACCCTACAAACTGCAGCAATCCATACACGACAACAGCGCCAACCAATACCAATAGACTACTCTTTTTAACGTAACTAAAAAAGACAGAAATAACCCCAAGGATCATCATGTCCCTAAAGAGGATCAGAAGTTTGTAGGATAGGGAAGACTCACTGAAAGCGAGTGAAAGAAGATATACGATAAAGGAGATGAGAAACAGCGAACTCATCTTCTGGCTGCGTGAGCGATTGTCCTTGAAATAGAACCAAAGGATCAGTCCCGTGAGGCAGAGGAGATAACTAATCGGGTAGATAAAGCTTAACATAGTCTCAAAATTCAAACCGCAAGGCCAAATTACCAATCTATACGTTTCCCCGGCCAACCTTTAGACCAAAGTTTGAGGTGAGCCGTTAAAGGAACAGATTGGAATCAATTACATTTGCGCCTCGTTCCAACTAATTCCCATATTTGTTGGTTTGGTAATTGTTCAAACACTCAGCTCAATATAAAAATTCACACAGATGAACTCACGTATCCACTGCCTGATCATTGGTAGCGGCCCCGCAGGTTATACTGCCGCAATCTATGCAGCCCGCGCCAATCTGAAGCCTGTTTTATACACGGGTGTAGAACCAGGCGGCCAATTAATGATAACTACAGATGTTGAAAATTACCCCGGTTATGCGCAGGGCATCATGGGACCCCAGATGATGGATGATTTCCGCAACCAGGCTGAACGATTTGGGACAGATATCCGGTACGCTGTTATTAGTAAAGTTGACTTTACAGGACCCATACATAAAGTCTGGACGGATTCAGGGGATGAGCTTGAAGCCGACGCTGTAATTATATCAACTGGCGCAAGCGCTAAATGGCTGGGTCTGGAATCGGAAAAAAGACTGACAAATAAAGGTGTATCCGCATGTGCAGTATGTGATGGCTTTTTCTTTAAAGGCCAGGAGCTCGCAGTAGTAGGCGCTGGTGATACTGCTGCAGAAGAAGCTTTATACTTAAGCAAACTTTCACCATTAGTACACCTGATCGTAAGACGTGATGAAATGCGGGCCAGCAAGATCATGCAGGAGCGTGTATTGAAAACAGAAAACATCAAAATCCACTGGAACTCTGAAACAGAGGAGATCCTTGGTGATACTGAAGTGACCGGTGTCAGCATTATCAATAATCAGACAGGTGTCAGATCCACGATCCCGATAAAAGGATTTTTTGTTGCTATAGGACATAAGCCTAACACGGATATCTTTAAAGGTTGGCTGGATATGGATGAGGCAGGATACCTTATCGCACAGCCGGGCAGTACACGGACAAGGGTAGAAGGTGTATTTGCATCAGGTGATGCTGCAGATAAGGTCTACCGGCAGGCTGTCACGGCAGCCGGTACCGGTTGTATGGCAGCACTGGATGCAGAAAGATATCTCGCTGCCCAGGGCATTATCTAGTTGATACGAAATCCTATTTTTGCTATTATCCATTCTTTAGAAACTCAATCTAATTATGTCAACCGAAACAACCCTTTTCAGACCTGGAGTTCTTCACGGCCAGGAAGTAAGTGATCTGCTCCAGCATGCAAATGAAAATGACTATGCATTGCCTGCAGTAAATGTGATCAGCTCAGGTACGATCAACGCAGTACTTGAAACAGCCAAGCTGGTAAATTCCCCAGTCATGGTTCAGTTTAGTAATGGGGGTGCAGCTTTTTATGCTGGGAAAGGATTGAGTAATGATGGACAAAAAGCTTCAATCCTTGGAGCCATTTCAGGAGCAGAGCATGTACACCATATGGCAGAAGCATATGGCGTTACGGTTATCATGCATACAGACCATTGCGCAAAAAATCTTTTGCCCTGGATGGACGGCATGCTGGACTATCAGGAAAAACATTTTTCAAAATATGGCAAGCCGTTATATAGCTCGCACATGCTTGATCTTTCAGAAGAACCACTTCATGAGAACATTGAAATATGCGTAGACTACCTACGTAGAATGAGCAGGTTAGGTATCACTCTCGAAATTGAATTGGGCGTTACAGGTGGTGAAGAAGACGGTGTTGATAATTCAAATGTTGACAATTCCAAATTGTACACACAGCCTGAAGAAGTGGCGTATGCATACGAGTCATTAAAAGCCGTAAGTCCGAACTTCACAATTGCTGCTGCATTTGGAAATGTGCACGGCGTCTATAAACCAGGTAATGTCTCCCTGCAACCGATCATCCTCAAAAAATCACAGGACTTTGTCCAGGAGAAATTCCAAACCGGTCCGAATCCAATCAACTTTGTTTTCCACGGGGGTTCAGGCAGTAGCCAGGAAGAGATCCGTGAAGCGATCAGCTACGGTGCTGTCAAAATGAATATTGATACCGATATGCAGTGGGCATTCTGGGATGGCATCCGCCAATATTATGTCAAAAATGAAGGCTATCTGCAAGGACAGATCGGCAATCCGGATGGAGAAGACAAACCCAACAAAAAATTCTACGATCCGCGCGTTTGGCTACGTGCAGGCGAAAAAACGTTCGTTGATCGTCTCAAGCAGGCTTTTGTTGATCTGAATTGCGTTGGCAGGAACGCATAAAGTACGAAGTACAAAGTTTGAAGTACTAACGTGATAGCTGTGCAAAACAGATTTTGCCAACACACGAACGTAGGCACAGCCTACGCTCAACATTTATGCAAAACAGATTTTGCCAACACACGAACGTAGGCACAGCCTACGCTCAACATTTATGCAAAACAGATTTTGCCAACACACGAACGTAGGCACAGCCTACGCTCAACGTTATTATTAAAATCTAAAATCTAAAATCTAAAATCCAAAATAGATTTATTCTTCTTCCGACGTAGGATCTACGATCTCCACAAGCATAGGTAAGCCAATCCATTTCTTCTCTTCAGGTCCAATCGTAAAGAAAGACAATACACCTCCGGAAGCTTTAGCGATACGCTCTGCGAAGCTCTTATAGCCTCTATACATATATGCACCCAGGGATGGATCCAGGGAACCCAGGATGGGATTCAGTTGTGAGAGTTTTTCAGAAATAATGGCACTTCTGGATGCTACATCGGTTGGAAGTTCCGCAATCACTTCTTTAATGCGACCGGCAATCATCTGGTTGGTTTCTGTATGAAAATCCTTGAGACGTTCATCACCTGCGAATGTGCGAATCTGGGTGATCTTTTCGGCCCATGACAATTCATCAGCGTCGATCTTGCCATCAGCTCCTGCTATCAGGACTGTGATATAAGCATACCCATCTTTGAGTCGGGTGATTTCTTCAGAGGATAACAAACTTAAATGCTGGTCCATTTGGTACGTTTTAGTGGTTTAGAAAGCAATAATAGCGCATTTTGTGAACCTGCCCAATCCATACTTCGATGGGCGGCCTCTCCAGTCTGCCATTTCCCTAAACGTGTGAACATTCTTCCAAAACTTCCAATTTCACCTTCGGCCAAACTTAAACCTTTATTTTTAAATAATTGATAATGAGAGTTTTAAATCCTAAAAACAAATTTAATATCATAAGATTGGCCCATACCCTGTCGCTTCTGGAATAAGCCTTATATTTGCGCAGTTTTTTAAAAAGCTTGGAATTAATTATCATTTTATGGAAGGCAAAGGAATTATCAGATTCTTTCTGATTCTGATTACAGCGGTTTGTTTCTTACAATACCTTTATTTATTACCTACACGGAAGATTGAAAAGAATGCCGAACGGTATGCAACTTCCCAGTCAGCAGGTGAAACTGACGAATCTGCAAAACTCACTGCATTTAAAATAGCACGGGCTAATTATTTGGACTCTATGTCTAGTGAGCCAGTAATTACTATCCCTCTGTTGGGTTCTTTCAGCTACGAGAAACTGAAACAACAACAAATTGCATTAGGTCTTGACCTGAAAGGTGGTATCAGTACAGTTCTTCAGGTCGATCTGAGAGAATTTATTGAAACCTTGTCTAACAATACAAAGGATCCTCTTTTCACAAAAGCACTTGATAATTCGGATGCTGCATTAAAAAATGCAACTGAAGATTATATCACACTCTTCGGCAAAGAATGGTCAAAGATCGCTGGCGAACAAAAGCTTGCACACATCTTTTCAAGGAATGCATCACTACGTGAAGAAATCAATTTTGAAACACCAGATGCAGAGGTCCTTCGGATCCTTCGTACAAAAGCTAACGAAACGGTTGACCTCACATTCAAACGTCTGAAAGACCGTATCGACAAACTAGGTGTGGTACAACCTAACGTATCTCTTGACAATGCAAGAGACCTGATCCTTGTCGAGCTGCCAGGTATTGATAACTATGAGCGTGCAAGAAATTACTTATCGTCTACAGCCAAACTTGAGTTTTGGGAAGTTTACCGCGTATCTGATGCAGGTATCCTGCAATCATTCGCATCAGCTGATGACAGGCTTAAGAAACTTGCAGCAGGTGACACATCTATAGTAACAACAACTGATTCAGTTGTAATGCGACTTGATACTTCGTATACGCAGGTATTAGATTCCCTGGGAAATGTAACTGACTCTACTATGGTCGTCAATGAAGTTCCTGTCTCTGCCGACCCTGCTTCAAATGATGGACCTTTATTGTCAACACTGAAGCTTAACTACTACGATGGCCAGACGATCCAGTATCCATTTGCAGTAATGGGTGTGGCAAATCGAAATAAAATACGGAGCATAACTGAAATGCTTGAGAATCCTCAAGTGAGATCACTGTTTCCACAGGATGTCAAGTTTATGTGGAGCTCAAAGGCTATCCTTGATGCAGATGGTATTCAAACTGATGAGTACGAACTCTACGCGATAAAAACAAAACGTGGATCTGATGAAGCTCCGTTACAGGGGGACAGGATTACGAATGCTACATCCAGCCCTGATCCGATGACCAATGAAGTAGCGGTAACACTGCGCATGGACAATCTCGGTTCCAAGATCTGGTCAGAAATGACTACAAAAGCTGCACAGGACAACAATCGCGAGATTGCTATTGCATTGGATGATGAGGTAGTTTCTGCTCCACGTGTTAATGAGGCTATCACCACAGGTGACAGCCGCATATCCGGTAATTTTTCTATCCAGGAAGGACAGGATTTAGCTAACATCCTTCAGATTGGTAAGCTTCCTGCGAGCACAAATATTATACAGGAATCTCTTATTGGTCCATCATTGGGTAAGGACAATATTCAAAAATCTATGGTCGCAATGATCGTGGCCATGTGCCTTGTATTATTCTTCATGGTATTCTACTATGGTGGTAGTGGTATCGTAGCGATCATCGCGCTTCTTGCCAACCTCTTTTTCATCTTCGGTACACTTTCCTCTATCGGTACAGTTTTGACACTGCCTGGTATCGCAGGTATCATCCTTACTATAGGTATGGCCGTGGATGCGAACGTAATTATCTATGAACGTGCGCGTGAAGAACTCCGGGCAGGCAAGAGTTTACGAACAGCTATTGCAGATGGTTTTAAAAACTCGTATTCAGCCATTATCGATGCTAACGTAACCACGATCCTTTCAGCAATGGTACTGGCCTATTTCGGTCTTGGACCGATTAAAGGTTTCGCAGTTACACTGTTGATCGGTGTTCTTTTCTCTTTATTCACTGCTGTATTGATCGGTCGTCTGATCATCGAGTGGTGGCTTAGTAAAGGACGTAATATCACATTGTCTACAAATGCTACCAAAGATCTTTTCGCAAACATCAATGTTGACTGGTTAGGCAAACGTAAGATTGCATACATCGGCTCAACAATTTTCATTGTGATCGGTTTGATCTCAGTTTTCACACGCGGATTTGATCTTGGCGTTGACTTCAAAGGCGGATATTCTTACAATGTTGAGTTCGCAAAGGGCACTAATGTTGATGTTGAAGATTTGCGTGCTTCATTGACAAAATCTTTCGGGACATCAGCAATCGTAAAGTCGGTTGATAAAGCAAATACATTTAACGTCACCACAAGCTACCTCATGGATGACAACTCTCAGGATGCCCAGTCCCAGGTTACGACTAAGCTATATGAGGGAGTCAATGAAGTAGTAGGTGGTAGCCTGACATTAGAGCAATTTTCACAAACTGATTTCTCAGGTACGCATATCACCAGCTCTGCGAAAGTAGGGCCAACCATTGCGGATGACATAAAGAAGAGTTCGTTCTATGCAGGGATACTCGCACTGACTTTGATCTTCTTATATATCCTGCTCAGGTTTAATAAATGGCAATACTCATTAGGTGCCGTACTGGCAGTGATACATGATGGTCTGGTGGTACTGGTTTCTTTTTCCCTTTTAAAAGGATTACTTCCTTTTTCTATGGAAGTCGATCAGACTTTCATTGCAGCGATCCTGACCGTTATTGGGTATTCAATCAATGATACAGTCGTCATCTTTGACCGTATACGTGAGAACTTTAATACGTATACGGGCAAAACAAAAACAGAGATCCTTAATATGTCTATCAACGTAACAATGAGTCGTACGTTGATCACGTCATTGACAGTATTCTTCGTGGTATTGGCATTGTTATTCTTCGGAGGTGACAGTATCAAGGGATTTGCATTCGCACTGGTGATCGGATTGATCTCAGGTACATATAGCACGATCTTTATCGCGGCTCCCGTACTGGCTGACCTTACAGGTGAGATCAAGCCTAAAACAACTACACTTCATAGCTTTAAGCGTACTGCGAAAGCCAAATAAAATGTTTTCATATTAGTATATTGAAAAGGGAGAAATGATGTGAATCGCTTCTCCCTTTTTTATTGCCAGGGATTGAAATCTTCCCGATATGGAATCGGGAAGACATTCTCCATTTTTATTGATATTTAGGCTGCAACAGCTCACCGCTTTATTCGTTATTAGTACTATGCAAAAATTGGTTTTGATCGCTTGTTTGGTGATAATGGCTTCTGTCGCATGCACCTTTACCCAGAAAGTCAAGACGGGGATGCAGGCCTACGAGGTCAAGCAGTATTCTGTAGCTGCCCAATTATTTGAAAAAGAATATTCGGAGACCAACAATCCTGCTGAGAAAGCAAAACTTGCTTTCCTGGCAGGAGAATCCTACAAACACCTCAATGACATGGGTTCTGCGGGCAATTGGTATATGAAAGCATATAAGGATGGTTCCGATGAACAGGCATTGCTCAGCTACGCTAATGCAATGAAATACCAGGAGCGATATGAAGAAGCACTGGGAGCATATGAAGACCTTTTTCAAAAAAATACGGGTATCGCTGCTTACAGATCACAAGTTACACTGGTAAAACAGGCTTTAGAGTGGAGCAGAAATCCTAATACGTCTTACGAAATACGTCCCGCAGCTTTTAATTCCCAATTTGCAGATTACGCACCTCAACCCATCGGTCCTGGACAAGTCTTATTTACCAGCGACCGTGAATCGAGGGATACAAAAGATACATATCTGTGGACAGGACGAGCGTATTCTGATCTGTATGTGACAAACGCTGCATCACAGGTTACACCGTTTAGCAGTATAATCAACAGTGATGGAAATGAGGGTACGGCGATCATAAGTCCGGATGGAAATGTGCTTGTATTCACACGTTGTTTTGTTGGTGGAAGTTATGATGCCTGGTGCCAATTGATGTACAGCATTAAAAAAGGGGCAGGATGGTCAGAGCCTGAAGTTTTTCCTTTTGTAAAAGATAAGATTAACTACGGTCATCCGGCTTTTGCTGCGAATGGTACGACATTATTTTTTTCATCAGATGCACCTGCTGGGCAGGGTGGACATGATATATATTTTACACAATCTGATGGACACGGCGGATGGTCAGAACCAGCAAACCTTGGAAGTATGGTTAATACTATGGGTCAGGAACAATATCCAACCGTTTATAACGACACACTTTATTATTCCTCCGATCAGATTGCAGGATTAGGTGGCCTCGACATATTCAAAACCTGGCTGAATGCAGACAATCAGTGGGTTGCTCCGATTAATCTTCGCGCGCCTATTAATAGCGGAGGAGATGATTTTGGTTTTGTCGTGGATACGTTTGCAACAATCCGTGCTGGAGAACTCATGAAGGGTTACTTCACATCTGCTCGCGCAGGCACAAGTCGTAACGATGATATTTATTCTTTTACCCTGAAAGGAGTTGTACCTGAACCAACAGATGTTGCGACGATCCCTGATGAAAAAGTGACGGAACAACCCCTCATAAATTACCAGGTGTATCTATCATTGCGCGTGGTAGAACCTATTTATGAAATTCCTGATGATCCCAATAGTCGAAAGACAGGAAAACGTCCTTTGCCTAATGGTCCGGTGATCATGTCGGAGGGATTGATGGATGAACGTTTTGTGACTGATGATAAAGGCTATGTGTTGTTGAAACTTGATCTTGATAAGAAATATACATTCACAGCACGTTACAGGGATCACCTGTCCGCATCATATTCCATCAATACGGGTGATCTGGAAAAAGAACCTTTTAATCCCATCATTACAGTAAATCAAATCCTGGAATTGGATCCGATATTTAAGAACAAAGAAATTGTTTTGGAAAATATCTTTTACGATTACGACCAATGGTTTATTCGCGACGATGCGAAGCCTTCATTAAATGCGCTGAGCAATATCATGAAATCGAATCCTGCTATTAAGATTCAGTTATCATCGCATACTGACTGTCGCGGTACAGATGAATACAATCAGGATCTCTCCCAAAAGAGAGCACAGGCAGCAATTGAATACCTCATGTCTGTAGGCATACCTGCCAGGCGATTAGTAGCACAAGGTTTTGGAGAATCTGCTCCCGCAGTTACATGTAATTGTGACAACTGCACGGAAGAACAACATCAGAAAAACAGGCGCACGACCTTCAAGATCATCGACTGATCAGATCACAAAATTGATCATCTTTTCAGGTATGATGATTACTTTTTTGATCGGTTTATCTTCCAGCCATTTTATGACTTCGGGTAATGCTTTTGCCTGCTCTTCAATTTGTTGATTCGTCACATCCTTTAGCAAGGTGATCTCACTACGTTTTTTTCCATTGATACATACCGGGTAGGTAAAAACATTTTCTACCAGGTACGTTTTATCAAATTGTGGAAAGCTGGATTTGTGAACCGATATGGTATTTCCTAAAGCCTCCCACAATTCTTCTGCTATATAGGGTGCAAATGGTGCAATGATTTGCACTAAAGGTGAAAGAACCTGGGATGAATGCTCATCCAGTTTTCGCAATTCATTCACACAGATCATAAACTGGCTGATACTCGTATTAAATGAAAAACGCTCAATATCTTCTGTGGCTTTTTTAATAGAAGCGTGCAGGATTTTTAATGAACCTTCTTTAGGTTCATCATTCGTGACGATCCATTCATCCTGTTCATTGTAGTAGAGGCTCCACAATTTTTTCAAAAACTTGCTTACGCCTTCAATCCCCATGGTATCCCAGGGTTTAGATTGTTCGATCGGACCGAGGAACATTTCATACATCCTGAAACAATCAGCACCATATCGTGCGATCACATCATCCGGATTCACGACGTTGTGATAACGCTTTGACATTTTGCCAACCTCGGACTTCGTTACCAATTGTTCTTCACCAAACTGTGATGCTGTAAACACTCCATTTTTTGTTTCAAATAACGCCTCTGTATATTCAGGCCGCCATTTTATAAAGGCTTCAATGCCTTCTTTTGTAAGATGGGAATCGGGATGTCCATAATCAGAAACAAAATCGATGTGAACCGGGATGGCAGAGACAATCGTATCATCCAGTTTTCTTTCTGATGCAATATCAGCGCTTACAAAGTGATAATATCCATTGTCACGTTCCTTCATCAACAGGATTGATTCCACGATGCCCTGGATCATACCCTGGTTGATCAGCTTTTTAAATGGTTCTTCCGTGGGTACAAAATTCAAATCATATAGAACTTTGTGCCAGAAACGCGAATACATCAAATGCCCTACTGCATGTTCTATACCACCCACATAGAGATCTACATCCTGCCAGTAATTAATCGCTTCTTTTGAAGCAAATTCATTTTGATTATCCGGATCCATGTAGCGCAGGAAATACCAGGAAGATCCTGCATACCCTGGCATCGTATCAGTTTCACGTTCAATACCGGCTTGTGGTTTCATCCACGTATCAATCCGCGCCAATGGTGACCGTCCATCAGGAGATGGTTTGAAATCGTCTAGCTCTGGCAACTCTAATGGAAGATCATTTTGATTCAACTCAACCGGCATTCCATTCTGATCGTAATAAACAGGAAATGGTTCACCCCAATATCGTTGACGACTGAAATTAGCATCACGCAATTTGTATTCAGTCTGACGAATGCCAAGTTTATTTTTTTCTAAATAATCAAGCATTTTCTGAATGGCCTCATCAATCGGAAGACCATTTAAGAATATCGAATTTTGCAAAACGCCTTCATGATCTCCCATCCCTGCATTCGGATATTCAGAACGATCTATAATTTCTACTATGGGCAAATTATGTTGTGTTGCAAAAGCATTGTCGCGCTCATCATCACCCGGAACAGCCATAATGGCGCCGGTTCCATAATCTTTCAGGACATAATCTGCAATATAGATTGGAATATTCTCGCCCGATAAAGGATGAACAGCATATGCACCAGTCCACATACCTTCGGTTGTTTTTACACCCGTGCGATTGGTTGTTTTATTTTTTGATTTTTCAGCAAATGCTTCAACTTCTTTTTTCCGATCATCTGATGTGATGAGGGGGACCAGGTCATGATCCGGTGCAAGAACCATAAATGTGGCACCGTAAATCGTATCAGGACGAGTGGTAAAAATTTTAATCGATTGTTCCAGATTATCAGCAACTCTGAAATCTACAAAAGCACCTTCAGATTTTCCGATCCAGTTGCGCTGTATTGTTTTTAAACTTTCATTCCATTGCAATCCATCCATGCCAGACAAAAGACGTTCCGCATAGGCGGTAATACGCAATGACCATTGCAACATTTCTTTTTGTACAACCGGAAAACCACCGCGCTCACTGACGCCATCTTTTACTTCATCATTGGCAAGTACCGTTCCCAATGCTTCACACCAGTTGACATAGCCGACCTTGCGATAAGCAAGGCGGTAATTCATCAGCATTGCATTTTGTTCTTCTGCGGTCATTGTGTTCCAGTTCTCCGCAGTAAATGGAACATGTTGGGATGAAGCAGCGGTCACATTTTCGCTGCCAAATTTTTCAAAATGAGCTATCAGATCAGCAATCGGAACAGCTGTTTGTTTTGACGTATCATAATAGTGTTGGTACAATAACAGAAAGATCCATTGTGTCCATTTATAATACTTCGGATCATCCGTCCTTACCTGGCGGCTCCAGTCGAATGATAAACCGATATTATCAAGTTGTGTCCTGTATCGTGTTATGTTATCACTGGTACTCTTTGCAGGATGCACACCTGTATCAAGTGCATATTGTTCTGCCGGCAAACCGAATGCATCATAGCCCATCGGATGCAGCACATTAAAACCGCTCATCCGTTTGTAGCGTGAAAAAATATCACTGGCCACATATCCTAAGGGATGACCCACATGCAGACCTGCGCCTGAAGGGTAGGGGAACATATCCAGAACATAATATTTGGGTTTGGATAAGTCTTCATTGACCCGGTACAATTGGGTTTCTGTCCAGGTCTTTCGCCATTTAGCCTCTATCCGCTGATAATCCAGTTTCATTCTTTCTTTTTATAGGGTTGCAAAAATAGGCAGAACGGGATGAATAGCTGCTTTCCCTTAAATTCGGGGGAAATTTACTTTTCACATCTCCAAAAACTGATCAAATGCGCCTTCTATTCCTCCTTATAATCCTGATTGCCGGTGTTGTAGGCTATATGTACTTTTTTGGAAAAGGGGAGGACAAAGCCCGCGCAGAAAATATCATTGGCGATACCAAAGAGCTCGGCCGCTCCGTAGGTGACTTCCTTAAGCGTCAAAAGGAAAAATATGACCAGGGCGATTTTGACCGACTCTTTGACAAGATCAATGCCGGCATCCAGCGCCTCAAATCGAAACCCGCCACTGAAAAGACGGAATCCAAAGAAGATCTCCGTGAGCTCGAAACCGAACTCCGTAAGATAGACCCCGACAAGCTCAGTGAGGAGAATCGTCAGAAGCTGCTGCAGTTGCTGAAGGATCTGGAGAAGGAGATTGAGGCAGCCGAGGAGTAGTTACGAGTGACAAGTGTGAAGTGACGACTGTAGGCTTTTGATGCTAGATTTAAGGACGCCAGATGCCAGACGCGTGGCGCATTTGAAGTTATTCACTTCTGCTATTAATTAAATTATGATGTTAAGCGTAGGCTTTGCCTACGTTTGAGTGTCGTCAAATTTCCGATTTGACCGGAAGCTTCATGGTGTGCATAAGTCTTTTCGAAAAACAGATTTTGCCAACACACGAACGTAGGCAAAGCCTACGCTCAACATCTGAATATTTTTAAAAACACCTTAAACAAAATCAAAAATCCAAAATCCAAAATTTGTATTGAGCTAAGTCGAAGTATCCAAAATCAGGTGCGATCACACGGCGCAATCGCCCTGATCCGATCTATGAGGATATTCCCCTTATAACTGACCGGCTGGTCAGGATGATAAGCTTCCAGGTGGATATAGCGATAGTCCTCATCGCCAGTAAACTTAACCTTATACGATTTCCAATCGAGGTGCTCGATCAGCGGGCTTTCGAAAATGAGTTTGTCCTTACCGCATTTGAGCTTCGACATATAGATCCGTAGCCTCAATGGGCCCGTATACCCTGAATAGGTATCAGAATGCGCCAGATCCAGTGAGAACGAATAACAATCTCCCTCCTTGATCTTGCCAGGAATCCGCTGGCTGATACTTTCCCAGGTGTCATTTTCACGGGTGATCAGGCCAACATATGTATCGCCATCGGACGGGTCCATATATACCCCCCAATATCCGGGCAGGATATCCGGCGTCGTCCCTTCCTTGCACGGCATCCATCCCTGAGGAACGGTCG
>JANPKZ010000016.1:0-32304 GCA_031426295.1 Saprospiraceae bacterium | reverse complement strand
AATGAACATGAATTCATCGCCGACTGGTATGTGGATCCGCAGAATGTTTTTTGGCTGGGCACGAAACAAGGTATATTCTCATTTGATGTAGCTACTGGAAAGTGGAAACAATACCAGAGCGATCCCACGGATCCGGACGCTATATCTAACAATCATGTTCTTTCAATTTGTCCAGATCCAACATCACCAGAGAAATATTTGTGGATTGGTACAGATGGTGGCGGACTCAACAGGCTTGAAATTGTAACAGGGAAATTTATACACTATACCACACAAAATGGATTGCCCAATAACGTGATCTATGCGGTGCAAAGTGATAAGCATAACAATATTTGGATCAGCACCAACCTGGGCCTCTGCCGTTTTGATCCTGTTACTGAAGAGATATGGTCCTTTACTGTGGCGGATGGATTGCCTGGAAACGAATATAACCGGATGGAATATTCGAAAGCCGCGGATGGGCGTTTGTATTTTGGTGGTGTCGAGGGTATTACGACTTTTGATCCGGAGGTTTTTTATACTACCTCAGAGCCTTCACCGATTGTCATAAATCGCCTGAAGCTTTCAAACAAAGACGTAATCTATTCATCCGTTTACAAAACCGAATCGGAAAATGATTATCATCTTCCGGCACCGTTAGAGAATTTGCAAAAGCTGACATTCCCTTACACAGAACGAATGATCACGCTTGGATTTTCCCTGCTCGATTTTACGAATCCTTCCGGTAATAAATACCGCTACAAGCTGGTAGGTTTTAATACAGACTGGATCGATGCAGGCGAATTAAATGAAGCTGTATTTACAAATCTCAATCCGGGTAGTTATACATTTTTAGTCTCGGGTCGCAATAGCAATAATGTATGGTCAGATCCTGCAAAGCTGCAACTGATCATTCGTTCGCCATGGTGGGGTACATGGTGGTTCCGAGGTTTTGTGATCGTGTTGTTGGCAGGTGGTGTGTATGCATTTTATCGATACCGTCTACAACAGGCGATGAAGCTGCAGCACCTACGCAATCGCATCGCAGCGGATCTGCATGATGAAATTGGAAGTACACTCAGCAGTATATCCCTGGCTGGTACTGTGATCCGCCATAAACTGAAAGCCAATCATCCGGAAGTGGATGGCTTGTTACACAAGATCAATCACAACACCCAGACGATGATGGAAGCGATGAGCGACATCGTGTGGGCTGTAAATACAAAAAATGATCGTTTTGATCAGGTACTGCATCGCATGCGTGCATTTGCAGTCGAGATCCTGGAACCAAATGATATCATGGTTCATTTCGACAGCAATCCAAATATCACGAGCCTGTTGCTTGACATGCAACAGCGTAAAAATTTGTACCTGATCTTCAAAGAAGTTATTCACAACGCTGCGAAATATGCGCAATGTAAAAATGTATGGGTAACGCTGGAACATTCACAGGGGCGTCTGAAGATGGAAGTAAAAGATGACGGAATTGGTTTTGAAATGCAGGCTGTAAAAGAAAGTGGTGTTATCGATCATGATGTTTCCCTTCAGAAAATGGGTGGCAATGGTATTGCGAATATGTATACACGTACGGAGGAATTGAAAGGGAAATTAGAGGTGCACACATCGCCAGGAAATGGTACTCGTGTTTGCCTGATATTTTCTGTGTAATCTGTTTAATCTGTGTAATCAGTGGTAATACATCCTGATCAGCCACAGATTCCACAGATTTTCACAGATAAAAACATCATTGAAATGAACGATTGCCTATTCAAAATTAAGATCCCAATTTTGTGTCATGAAGACCATTAGAGTTGCTGTGTTTGACGATAACATGCCCCGTCGCGAGTTGCTCCAGATTCTGCTCGATTCGACTGATGGGTACGCATGCACAGGGGCCTATGAAGATTGCCGGGAAGTCCTGCGCCACATTGCTGGTGATCCGCCTGACGTGGTCCTTATGGACATCGACATGCCACATGTCAACGGTATTGAAGGCCTCGCGCTCATCAAGCAACACTTCCCAAAGGTCAAGGTCCTCATGCAGACCATCTTTGAAGATGAAGACAAGATCTTCAATGCAATCGTCGCTGGTGCAGACGGCTATATCCTCAAAAAAGCCGCACCCCTTAAGCTCCTCGAAGGTATCCGCGAAGTCATGGAAGGTGGTGCCCCGATGACACCAGTAGTAGCCAAACAAGTCCTGCTCCTCTTTAGCAATAAACATAAATCCATTCCTAAAAATAATTTTGACCTCACGCCCCGTGAGTCAGAGATCCTCACGCTCCTCGTAGAAGGTTACAGCTATAAGATGATTGCCGCAAAATGCAATGTCACCTATGCTACGGTCAATTCCCATATCAGCAGTATTTATCATAAGTTGCAGGTTTCGTCAGGGACGGAAGCTGTGGCGTTAGCGATAGAGTCGGGGATTGCAGGAAGGAAAAAAAGTTAAGGCTAAGGCGAAGGCGAAGGCTGAGGCGAAGGTTCCACGCTATTTTAAGCTTTCAGCTTAAAACCTCTATCCGACTCATGAAGGCAAAAAGCTATTGTAAGTTTTCAACTTAAAATCATTACCCACGAAGCACGTAACATTGAAAATCTTTGAAAGCAGTTTTTAACTGCCCGGACGAATTAAACACCCCACGTTATTCACTGCGCTTTTCAGCGTGTATCTTAAAAGCAATATCCACTAACCAGCACCATTGATATATTGCAAGCTTAAAAAATCCTAAACCTTAAGTCCACCTCAGCCTTCGCCTCAGCCTTCGCCTCAGCCTTCGCCTCAGCCTTAAACTCATATCCTATAATTATTAAGATTGTGAGAACAATCTGGAGTATTTCTGTATTTTTAGTAAAGCCAGTTTCTACCCTTTGCATTTGATTATCCAAACCAAATAAAACCTGTTTATGAAACCAACCTTTACCCCCACTTTTTTCATGTTGTCATTATTGTTTGCCCTTTTTACAGGGACCGCCTTCACCGGGCCGGCCGGGCTGACAGATACCAACACCAATTGCACCCTCACAAACGAAACTTCCACTTCCTTCGAAGAATCTTGTTATCCGCCCAGCTGGACCAATACCTATAATATATTACACAACAGCGCTACTTGGCAATGGGAAAGTTGCTATGGAGCATCAGGTTACCATATCCAGTGGCGATACCCCGGAGGCGGCTGGTATGACGTCAATGGCGTCTGCTACCAGACCTGGTACCAGATGGAATACCTGAATCCCTGCACCAGCTATGAGTGGCGGGTCAGAAGTTATTGTTCCTACGGGTATTATAGCTCATGGTGTTATCCATACAGCTTTACCACCTTGTGTAATAGCTGCTCCACACCTTATGGATGCTATACTGATGATATCACTGAGCACAGCGCCACCTTCCACTGGAATAATGTGTGGGGAGCCCAAAATTATTCAGTGCAGATCCAGGATGCCTGGGGCAATTGGACTAATGTGCCTAATTCACCCTGCTACGATAATTGGATCACCGTGTACAACCTCCAGCCAAATACATATTATGGATGGCGCGTTCGCGCACATTGCGGAAACAATTACTACAGTGACTGGACATACAACACATATTTCACCACCTATGGATCACAATGTCACTATCCATCATGGCTTAGCTGTTATGATATCACGGACCACACTGCTACATGGAAATGGGATCCTGTATATGAAGCAGATTATTATACGATCCAATGGCGTAATTCCGGCGGTACCTGGTATGACCTTTCTACAGGTCCGGTCTATGGCACATGGGTCAATGTCTATCACTTAAATCCATGTACTACATACGAATATCGCGTACGCAGCCATTGTCATTACGGTTATAGCTCCTGGTGTTATCCATATTCGTTTACAACAGACTGCCATTCATATTGTCCTTCGCCCAATTATCTGACTACAAAAGATATAGGTGATACCAAAGCCACATTCAAGTGGGGACCTGTACAGGGTGCATACACGTATTCAGTTCAGATCCGAAGCCATTATGGCCAATGGATAGATGTTCCAGGCAGTCCAACAGCAGGTATCTGGATCACCGCATACAATCTGTCTCCATGTACGTCATACGAATGGCGCATACGTACCAATTGCGGTCACTATGAATCCAGCAGCAACTGGTCTGCGCCACAATACTTTATGACGACATGCGGTCATGGATGTTATGCACCGGAATATGTATATACATCCGGCATCACTTCTTCATCCGCAGCACTGCATTGGGGCACTGTGATCGGGGCCACGCATTATGAAGTCGAATGGCGAAAACCTGGTCAGGACTGGACTGTATTAGCAGGAGGTCCATGGACAGGTAATGTTGCAGAAATTGGAGGTCTAGATCCACATACAACATACGAATGGCGCGTGCGTGCATATTGCAGTACAGGTAACTACAGCAGCTGGTCATCCATCACATATTTCACTACCACTGAAAGATCATGTGGATATCCATTCTTCAGGTATACACATCCGGTAACGGATTCAACGGCCACCTTTAACTGGTCAGCTGTTGCCGGTGCTACAAGCTATGCCGTCCAGTACCGGACATTAAATGGAGATTGGATTACTGTACCCGGTAGCCCAACTACTGAAACCTCAATTACAGTATCAGGTCTGCTTCCGAACACTGCCTATGAGTGGCGTATGCAGGTGACTTGTGTTGATGGTACAGGTAGCTGGTTGGCTGCTCTGGATTTCAATACAGGCATTCCTGCGGGATGTGCGACACCGGGTGATCTGAATGCGGAAAATGTTACGTTGACGTCTGCATTATTAACATGGTCAGAAGTGCCCAATGCAGCATCATACTCGGTAGAATACAGGGCATTACCAAATGGGCCATGGATCCTGATCCCGGGAAGTGAAATTGATACAAATTTTGTCCAGCTGGATAATCTTAACCCGCATACAACCTATGAATGGCGTGTACGTACAAATTGCGTAGGTGGCCTGCATAGTTTTTATTCAGCAGGTGTTCACTTTACAACAACTGATCTTCCTCCATGTCCGCCGCCGAGTGGTCTTGTAACAGATACAGTAACAGAAACTACAGCTACCCTCTCGTGGTCGGCTGTTACAGGAGCTGTTGGTTATAACATTGAGATAAGATTGCCAAATGGTGCGTGGGTTCAGCTTGACAGCCTGGTAACGGATACGAGCTTCACTATACAGGGTTTGAAAAAAGCTACTGCATATGAATTAAGGATTAGGTCTAAATGTGGCGATCAGCAATACAGTCAATGGTCGGCAGCCATTGTATTTACAACTGCAGGCAGCACAAGTGTAGTGGTCAATGATGAATGTGCACATGCCATATCGTTGTCAGTTGATACTACTTGTTTGCCAACACTGGCATCCAACGTTGATGCTACTGAAAGTTCACCTGCAACGATGGGCGGATGTTCGTCAGTTGGCCATAAAGATGTGTGGTTCAAATTCACCATGCCGGACGTAGCGAATCCAATGGTGACCATCCGCACGACGGCAGGCACGCTGTCCAATGCAGTTATGGAAGTGTATTCAGGCACGACCTGTGAATTTTTATCACTGATCACATGTGAGGATAACAATGACAATGGTAACGGATCCACAATGCCGGTAGTAACAATCTCCGGAACTGCAAATGCCACGATCTATGTGCGCGTTTGGGGTCTCGAAGGAAGTACAGGATCGTTTTCGATCTGTGTATTTGATTTTGTATCCATGGATTTCACAGGCCGACCTGTTGATATCATCAATGCAGATGCAGGAGAAGATCTGACCGAACGTGAAAATCATCCGATTGGTGTGAGAGCTGATCATCCGCAGTTGATGATTTCTCCAAATCCGGTTAGCGACCGATTAAAAGTGCAGGTTGAGTTGTCAAATAATAGCAAGGTTCTTGATATCAGGATGATTGACCTCTCCGGGAAAGTGATGGGTTCATGGAAAGCACCTGGTGATCAGGCAACATACAATGCTGAAGTAGACGTTATATCGTTTGTACCTGGAATGTACCTCTTGCAGGTACAGACCACAGAAGGTATAATTACTGAAAAAGTGATGGTTGTGCGATAAAATTTGAAAGCGATATAAATTTTAAAAAGCCCCGGTGACGGGGCTTTTTTTTAATCATGAGATAGAGATAGACTGCCGATCTTTTCGATTTTTTGTAGGATAGATTTGAGTTCTTTATTCATAGAATCTTCTGTATAAGAATTTGATGTCAGAATATGGATTACAGAGTATGGAATACGCAACTAAAAAACTTGATTTGATTCTATCTTCACAGCGTGACTCCGTACCAATATCTTTTCCCCTATTTCATGGATATCCCCAGGATCAACGAAGAGTTGAAAGAATTTGAAATGATGGCCAGCATCCAGATTGATCACGATCGCAATGTTGAAGAACAGTTGATCATTCAAGGGAAACAATCGGGACGTGCAGGACCCCGCATTGCGATTCATCATAGGGACTTATGTATGATTCGTGAAAATCTCTTTTTCCATTGGACGAAGTATGAAAATGGGATAGAGATCAACCAATATGATCTGTTAGAGGAAAATTTTGTAGCTACTGGTAAAACGGAATTTATTGACATTACCTTATTGGAGCCGGGTATTCATCACCGGACCACAATTCTCAACTACCATTACTTTGTTACTTTTTTCAGAAAAACAAATTTGGAGCGTAAAGAAAACTTTCATGAGCAATATGTGATCATCATACTTCACGAGAACAAAATCAATATCATTCCTTTAGAACAATTTAATGAGTCTGGAGGTGACCCATTGTATGTCTGGCCGGCTGTAGCCAGTCTGGAAACCACCACTGGTAAGTTGCATGGTTATGGAATGCGTATGGGAAGTTTTTCTATAGACATCAGCATGCATATAAACATGTAAAACCTGTTTTAAGGCAGCCCACAGAAACGGGACAACTAAAGTATCATGAAGTTGATTTTTGGGAAGAAATCGTAAATCATAAACTTGTACTGAGCGAAGTCGAAGTATCAAAAATCCAAAATTTAACATCCATCTTACACCATGCGGAGCATTACCTGTAAAGGAAGCAACGGACAATTCCTCGAAGAATATCACAGCCAAACCGCTGCGTTCATCGCTGCTGAGGAAACTCTTGCATCATATGGCCGAGCTGTAACTCCCATACAATGTCGCAAATGCGGATACTGGCATCTTACGGCAGCTACTACCCGACCCACCTGCAGGTTGTGCACAGACAGCGGGTTGTTTTTTAAAGACCTATATTCATCCAAAACAGAAGCACAGCAAACAGCTGATTGGATCCGGCGCGAACGGAAAATCCAGTTGTATACATATAAATGTCCACACACCATGGGCTGGCATCTGACGAAAACAGTGCCGGGAAAGAGGAAATAGGTCTGGGGTGTATGTATATCGTTTTACACTCGTGTATTTTAATGCTGTCAATGTGGTGACAGAAAAGTTGACTAGGGATATGACGTTAGTGAAGTAAATAAAAATGCCGCTAATTACACTAATTTTCACTAATTATATTTTAGCGTAATTGGTGTAATTAGCGGCTTTTTTCTTTGATTTATTTCTGAATTACTATCATTTCCATACTGACAATCCGATCATACCGATCCCGCATCACTAGTGTATATGGCCCATTCGGAATTTCAGTAAGTGACACACGTCCAGCTTTTATATTTTTCAAAATAGAAACACCTCTTACATCCACAAATTCAATTTCGCGAATTTCCTCTCCTCCCAATATTTCCAAATAATCTGACGCCGGATTCGGATAGACCTTAATCTTTTCAGATTCCAGATCTGATACAGCGGTGGTCATTTTAACAATTTTATTATTTTTTGACAAGATCCACTTATCCTGATCAAAAAGTAACGTGCTCACATTTACGTTGCCCACATACATGGCAAACCGCTGGTGTTCATAGGAATGATGGAAGACGGTATCAGCAACGATACCAAACCGGTATGCAGCAACGGGCAGCGGCATTTCAAAATATGAAACTGACGGATGCGATTGTACCTGGTCAACATAAATGATCACTGAGTCAGCTACCTGTTCCCAATTGAGGGTGTACGAAGGATATCCTTCACCATAATACCAGTCTGCGAAGTATTCATCCAGGTCAATTCCGGAAACAGCTTCAAAATGATTTTGCAGATCAATATTGCGTGCAAAGCCATCATAATGAACAGGGTCATGCAGATAATTGCGCGCTGCTTCAAAAAACGCACTGTCCCCCACAATCCAGCGTAACATGTGAGCCAGGTAAAAACCTTTATTGTACGTAAGCCTCCCATCAAAGATGGCATTCAGGTTATTGGTGTCAGTTACAAAAACAGAACCTCCAGGTAAACTGGTGATCGATGAGATCTTGGTGGTTTTTACGCCATTCCAATCAATCGGTTTAAGTGCTTCTATAGCTAAGCCGGAGAGATATTCCGCCCAACCTTCGCTGAGCCAGATATCAGACCATGACCCGAAAGTCACCGTATTTCCAAACCACTGGTGAGCAAGTTCGTGTGCGATCACAGTAAGATTAAAAAACCCCATAAAGGGCATCGTCTGTACTTCAAGTGCACCACCGGCTGTGTACTGCGCATGACCATATTTTTCATCACTGAAAGGATACGGACCAAAATGTGTTTCAAAAAATTGCATAACATCCGGTGTGACATTTACTTCCGGAACAATCGTCGCGAGACTTTCAGGATATAGATAATGCTGTAGCGGTAGATAGTTTCCATTTTTCAATAAAACTGAATCTTCTACGACAGTATAATTTGTAATCGCCAATTGCAACAAATATGTTGTTGCAATCGGATGACGATGTTGCCAATGGTGGATTAATTTTCCATTTTCTTCAGTAAGGCTTTCCAGTGTTCCATTGCTTGCGACCCGCTGACCTAAAGGTGTGGTTACATACATATCAACCGAATCAATTTTATCCACGAGGTCTCGTTTGCCCGGATACCACAACATACCCAGATCAAGATCCGTACTGATGACCGGCACACCTGCATGCATTTCCCGGCGTAAAGTTTCATCAGATTCAAATGAGATTGTAACAGTATCTGATTCATCTAGTGCGAGATTTTTTCCAAGATCAATAGTGATCAAATTATCAGCACGTGAATAGTTCAGGTCTGCATTCCCACGACGGATGTAATTAATGGGCAGTTCATCTGCATAGTCGACCACAAATCGATTTAGCAAATCAACTTTGCCTGAAAAGACAAAGGAGATTACCCCCTCAACATGATTAACGGCTGGGTCGATTTCGATGTGCATTTCCTGGTAATGAACATCGGTCTCTGCAGCAGCATAATTGCGAGGGCCGGTTTGGGCGATTCCTTCGAGACTGGAGAAAATGCTGTAAGCACAAAGTAATGTGTATAAGATATTTTTCACGAATATGAAGTATTAATGCCGCTAATTACGCTAATTACACTAATTCCAATTTTAAACCTATTAGCGTTAATTTGTGCAATTAGCGGCTATTTTTTTATTTTTTCAATCGCATCATCAATCACCTTCATCACTTCCGCATACAACAATCCATTCCCTTTCGAGAGATTCAGCAATATAGTTTTAGATTCCTTAAGATACACGATGGCAAAATCTGTATCCTGTGTTGCAATCTCAACAGAATTGTCCATAATATCCGCATACTTGATCGTCTGACTATCAGGACTGGTTTGTTTAAGTCGCTCCAATTCTTTTGATTTTCGGGACTTCCGGTTGAGATTCGGGAAATCCATTTTCACATATACATCAGTTAGTTCTTCCACCATCCGGATTGTTTTCTCTACCTGTTGGTCATTCAAAATGCCTGACAGAAAATGCCGGATCTCTTCCTTTTGCACAGCTGTGTCCTCCAATACATCATGGAGCAGAGCAGCCGATAAGATGGAGATGTCGCTGGTATATTTTTTCAGGATCTCCATGACACGTATCGGATGGACAATATACCGGTCAGGCGTATACTTGCGTCTCTGGTCGCCATGTGCCTGATCGGCAAAGGATTTAATTTTCTGCAGGATCTCTTCCATGGATAGCTATAAAGATAGGATGATGAAACTGACCATAGCGTCCCGGTCATTGCATGTCGAATCCTTAGCGGCCATAAATTTAACGAGAGCGAAAAATTTCCAATTTCTAATTTCTCCAATTTCTGATACGGGTGTCGGTTTATTGATAAGATCATAAACCTACTGGCTCATTTCCTGTGTTTTAACACTTTTAGGGAGTATTATTGCATAAAGAAATAACATACACCATGCAAAAACGACGCACACTGATCTATTCTATAATTCTCATTCTCAGCCTTTTATTTTTGAATACTCAGTTGGAAGCGCAGGTCTTACCCACACGCTATCCTACACTGGAGTTAGTCACCAATACACCTTGTCCGATTTGTGCCAATCAGAATCCTGGATTATTTACCCGCCTCCAGACGTATGAAGGCCAATATCATCTTATCGGCTTTTACCCGGGCAAGCCATATGTTTCCTGTATTTTTTACAATGCAAATAAGCCCGAAAACGATGCTCGATGGGCGCACTATCAGGGCGAGATCTTTGGTACACCTACTGTAGTGATCAATGGCATTGATTTTAAAAGTTCGAATGGTGTCACCAATTCAGTTCTGGAGGATATTACAGGCGGCACTTCCTGGTTGGAAGTTACTGTAGAAGAAACGTCAGGTGCATCGCGCACTGTAGATATTATATTGGAAGATCATGAAGGCTCTGCAACAACAGGAAAATTATTTGCTGTCGCAGTAGAAAAGATCATTCAATATAATGCACCTAATGGTGAAACTTTACATCATAACGTATTTCGTAAATTTTTGACACCAACGGATGGAGTTGATATTGACATTAGCTCGGGCACCGCAACAGCATCTTACTCGTATGATGTTGATCCAACATGGCAGGCAGACGAGATTTATGTAATCGCATGGCTGATGAATCCTGACACGAAGGAAATATACAATTCAGGAACGCGGTTTGATCCTGATTTTGTTTCTGCAATTGACCCTGTCACTGATGCAGATAAGCTTCACATTTATCCCAACCCAACTTCCGGACAGTTTACCATTTCACTTACTGAAAATCACTCACCATCAACCATAACAGTTTTTAGTGTAACAGGAGCCGTAGTGTTTGAAAAAAATTATAGTGCTGATGCTGAGATCCAAATCGATGGAAGCCTGTGGTCAGAAGGAAGTTATATCGTACGGGTAAAGACGGGTTTAAAGGAGTTTAGCAATCTGGTTCGCATTGGAAAGTAAGCGACGTTATTTTTGCAAGCAATGTCGCTCGAGAGTTAATCCCGGGTTGTAAATTGAAACGAAGTTTCAATTTACAACCCTCTCACTCTCTCACTATCTCACTCTCTCACTCTCCTTGCCCTGAGCTTGTCGAATGGGTCACTTCCTCGCGATCTTATACAACCGTCCTGAGTCCGTCACTGCATACAACGCCCCATCACTTCCCTGCGCAATATCACGGAAGCGTTGTGACTCATCTCGTAAGAGCCGTTCTTCACCGGTCACTTTGTTGTTCTCAATGACAAGACGGCAGATATGCAGGCCACTGAGGCATGCGATGAACAAATTGTTTTTCCATTCCGGGATGGCATCCGAATTATAAAACGTCATACCGCTTGGTGAGATAACGGGATCCCAATAATAGACGGGTTGCTCCAAGCCTGGCTTCTGCTGGATGGCGCTACCAATTTTTCCACCTCCATATTCAATTCCGTAAGTGATCGCAGGCCAACCATAATTTTTTCCGGGTTGAATCAAATTCACTTCGTCTCCGCCACGAGGACCAAATTCATTTTCCCATAGATCTCCTGACACCGGATGAAAGGCGATGCCCTGTACATTACGATGGCCGTATGTATAGACGGCCGGATTTGCATTGGCGTTTCCGATAAACGGATTTCCTGCAACTGGTTTGCCATCAGTGGTGATCCTGAGTATTTTGCCGAGTCCTGCATTCAGGTCCTGGGCAAGAGGTCTTGTTTCGAGATCAGATCGTTCGCCGGTGGAAACGTAGAGGTGACCATCTTTCGAATAGAGGATGCGTCCGCCATAATGCAGGTTTCCTTTGTATGCAGGTGTAGCTCGATGAATGACGGTCGCATTTTCGATTGTTTTTTCATCGGCTGATAATTTCCCTTTGGCAACTGATGTGAGATTTCCTTCAGCCAATGATTCGGAGAAAACCCAATATACCATGCGGTTTTGGGCAAAAGCAGGATCGATACAAAGACCCAGCAAGCCTCCCTGGCCTGAGCTATTGACAGGAGGTAGTCCTGTGATATCACCGCTTAATGAGCCTGTTGCAGAGGCGATCCGCATCGTTCCCTTTTTTTCTGTGATCAGAAACCTGCCATCTGGTAGTTGAGCAATTCCCCAGGGTTTGTCGAGGTTACTGCTCAATACTTCTGACTTATAGGCCGTCGTTGTGCGAACCCCGGCTATACGTGTTTGTCCTGCGAATGCTGGTGGGTAATCGGTATTAGCGGCTTCCGTCTCCACAGCAGCAGTAACATTAGTCGTGCTGTCAGAGGGTGTAACATCAGTTGATGCCGGTTTGCTGATGTGGTTTCCACAGGCTGTTATCATGACGACAGCTGCCATGAGGAGGGTATATTGGAACTTATTCATATTGATTTTCTTAAGGGTAGATGGTTAGAACAACTGAAGGGTGGGGGAATGTTTTCACTTCGTAGCTCTAACTTTGTAAATTGGTGCTACAATGAATTCCGGAACAAGACAACTGACGGCTGTAGTGGTTACCAAGAGAGTCGGTTATGCAATTTTGATGCAACAAAATGTGACCCGGGCTACGCGGAAGAAGGATCGTTTTCCCAATTGCTTAAGTGTCCTATGTATAATCTGCTCCGGACTCTTTGACCGGTGGTCTCAACCTGCCGGTTTTCTGAAATGTATGTCAAAATAAAGAATGCACATTTTTCCTTTCTTAATGATTCTTTTTCTTCTTACACTGCCGCTTGACCTGGAAGCTCAGTTTGAAGAAGCATTTGAGACACCGCAGCCGCGCAGGATCAGAGCTTTTGAAAAAATTAGGTCGGATGTATATAGCTCCGTCGATTATGCTGTTCAAATAAAAGTCTTTGACGCATTGATGGCTATGGCGGAAAAACAGCACGATCCGGAATCAGTTCTCTATGCCAAAGCCTGGATAGCCACAGCGGAAGCAAGAATGGATACGAGCCGGCTGAAACCTTATACCGTTCAGATGAACGGGTACATTCAGCAAGCCAAAAACTTTCATAATAACATTTTACAGGCCCAACTGCTCATGATGTTGGTGGACTACGTCGGAGATGTTCATCACCATATAGGTGCTGCTATGGGTTATCATATTGTGGCGGATGAAATTATGAATGGATTGAAAGCGGATGAAATGCCCCGTTCTTTCGTGGGCACGAAACATGACCTGATGATCCATTTATATGATATCGGCGATTATACAAGGGCGAAGGAAATCATGGACAAATCGGCTCATCTCGACAGGCATCCTGTATACCAATTTTTCTATGCCGACCTGCATTCACAGATTCTGTTGGAATTGCACCAATACGATAGTTCTGCTTACTTTATTAGACAGGCACGGGCCATGTTGGAAAAAGATACAGGCGATCTCCATAAAGGATGGTACGGAATCCTGGAAGGCAATATGGGTAAGATCCATTATTATAAAAAAGAATTTGCTGAAGCGATTCCACTGCTGGAGAATGCGGTAAGGATTACCAATGAGGCGCAATTTCATAATGTCACTGCTTCCTTTGGTCTCATGCTGGCAAATAGCTACATGCAGTTAAATACAATAGAAAATGTCAGAACCTTATATCCGCTGATCCGGAAAGCAGTGTACCTGCAATCAAAGGATGAGCACTATATCGGACTTTACAAATTGGAGCTGGTGTTGCAGGAAGAGATTTCTCCCAAACGAACACTTCAACTGCTGGATTCAATTGAGGTCCGAAAACAAAATCTGGCGAAACTGTATGACCGGAATCTGCTGACCAAAAGTGAGATGGAAGCAGAACTGGCTGCTTTCGGAGAAAGGAATATAGCCATGGCTAATGAGATCAAACGGCAATTATGGTGGCGCAATGTGCTTTGGGGATTTTTAGGAGGTGCTGTGCTTGTAGCATTTTATGTTTTTTATATTGGAAAGAGTCGGTTACGGCGTGAGCGTAAACGAACTACAGAAATACAAGAACAAAGCGAACAGGAACTGGATGAAGCACGGGAGCAATTGCTTCATTTTGCAACCAGTTTACAAAACAAAAGCAGCCAGATTGAATTGCTGGAGTTTAATCTTTTAGCCAGCCAACAACTGGAATCGCTGGAGCAATTGCGCCAAAATTCTATTCTGACAGATGAAGACTGGGTCAAATTCAAGACCTTGTTTGAAAAAGTATACCCGGGATTTTTCGCACTGCTGAAAAACAAATATCCCAACCTAACTGCTGGTGAACTACGTTACCTGGCACTCGCCAAACTATCTTTTACGACTCGGGAGATGGCCTCAACGCTGGGTGTAAGTCCTGTATCTGTACGCAGTATCCGCAGCAGACTTCTTAAAAAACTCGATCTCGTGGAATCCGAAAACTTGGGGCACCTGATCAGTTCACTCTAACCAAAAATCGCTACGATCTAAGAGCATAGCCGCTTGCAACGCAATTGCCATGCTGCTGCAACGCTATTGCAACGCATTTTTTTTGGTGGTTGTCTGGCGTCAGCATAGGTTTACAGCCATTAGTAAACCATTCATTTTTTGATATGCAATTGCCAAGGGATGCAGCGGACTGATTATCTGAAAGTAAAAACCTCAAGAGTATGCTGGATATGGATTATGCTGGTAGTGGCTGTCATCCTGGCATTTCTTATCTGGTGGCATTTTGATATTCAAATAGCAAAATTGAAAATGGGAGGTTAACATGAATCTTAAAATTACAATACAACTCAAACCCGATAGCTATTGGGAACATAACTCACAACTGACAATGAAAAAGCAATTAACAACGATACTGATGCTTCTAATGCTTTGTACTATTGCTACTGCCCAATATGTAGGTATTGGCACTACAACACCAGGTGCTCTGCTGGATGTGGCAGGAGATGCATTAATCAGCGGATTAACGGTAGGGCGAGGGGCGGGAAACTTAAGTAGCAATACTGCGTTCGGTAACATCACTCTGTTATCGAATGCAACCGGAACCCGTAATGTAGCAATTGGTCAGGGGTCGTTACATTATAATACTTCGGGTAGCTTTAATGTGTCGGTCGGATCCTTTTCACTTTGGAATAATACCACAGGGATGTCTAATATCGCCATCGGGGATAATGCACTGAATACTAACACCAGCGGTTTGAATAATACAGCAATAGGTTTAAATGCATTAGTTTCCAATACAACCGGGATGAGTAATACAATTATTGGATTTAATGCAGGAACAAGCAACATAACTGGCTCTTCAAATATTTTCCTGGGTGATGAAGCAAATGCTGCCAGCGGAGATCTTTACAACGCGTCTGCCATTGGACACCGGGCCTATGTAGCAGCTAATAATTCTATGGTACTTGGTAGTATCAGCGGAGTCAATAATGCGGGTATGAATACGAATGTAGGGATCGGCACTACAACACCTCAGGCAAGGTTGGATGTAGCAGCCGATATACGAGTCAATACTCTCACCATAGGAAGAGGTTCAGGAAATATTGTTGACAACACCGCTATCGGAATTAACGCACTGCTTTTGAATACGACCGGGAGCCGTAATGTGGCCATGGGCCTTGGATCATTGGAATCTAATACCATCGGTAGTTTTAATGTAGCCAATGGGTCTTTTTCACTTTACAATAACACATCCGGTACATACAACATAGCTATCGGAGATGATGCAATGAATACGAATACAACCGGGGGATATAATACTGGTCTTGGCGCGAATGCTCTTCTTTACTCATCCACAGGAATTGAAAACGTGGCACTGGGTTTTAGTTCTGGTAGTATCAATGTCAACGGCAACAGAAACACGTTTTTAGGCACCAGGGCTAACCCTACTTCCGGTAACCTTGAAAACGCCTCAGCCATCGGAAACAGAGCCGCGGTTGGTGCAAGCAATGCAATGGTCCTGGGCAGTATCCTTGGTGTAAATGGCGCAAATGCGAGTACGAATGTGGGGATCGGCACTACGACACCAACGGCCCGGCTTGATGTAGCCGGCACATTCAATGCTGCCAGCTGGAAAACCGTGTCGCTGAACCCTAATGGATATGCAGAAATGGGTGGTGTGCTCCTGCAGTGGGGCATCGCAAATTATAATAGCAACAACGTCCTGACAATCACGTTTCCGAAAGTTTTTACAAATGTGTATTCTGTCACTGCTACCGTTGATGCAGGTAATAACTCGGGAGCCGGCGTGAATGTCCCGGTCAAAGTATTGAACATAGGGAACAGCACGTTCCAGATAGCTGGCACAGTCGCATTCTCCGGAGACACCGTGACTAAAATCCGGTGGATGGCCGTGGGCAATTAGAACAAGGGGGTATCTGTCATTTGCCGAATTTCATAAATCCCTGATGCGATTTTCATTGGTAAATAATAATACCGATAAAATGGCGTACACCATATTTTTCAGATCATCGGGTAGTTCCTTATCCACGATCGAATAGCTGGGACCAATGTGCATATCCGGCAATTGCAAACCTCCGATTACTCTATCATGTAACCTTAGCTCTACTCCGAGCGCACGGTATTTTTTTGCCTGGTTTGTCGTCCTGATGAATATTGTATCACCTTCTATCAATGCGATACCAGCGATTGAAGCTGGCCTGTCTCCCATAAAAAAGGCTTCGAGTGTGCAGGCTGATTTTGACCCATTAGAAATTAACTGGGCAGTCAGGTACGAAGTATCCGGTTTCACATTTGAAACTCTGACCTTATGCAGATCAATACCCGAATAGGATTCAATAGCGGAACGAATTCCGGAGACATGCACCTCATGGCTGGCAGGACCGGCTAATTGATACGAAAAATGATCACTGACGCTATATTTTGCATTCGTATGGATAGGGTCGCCGATTATAGTTCCATCCAAAACAAACCGGAGTAGATATAAAGGGACTTTTATTTTTTGGTTTTGGGTGACAGTCCCGGGATCATCAAAATATTCTGAATGGATTTCGAAATTTTTGAGTGAACGTTCAGCCATCTTCATTTTTGTAAAGGATAATACACGGTGATTGGACGTGTATTCTACAGGATTCTTAATGACATTTACTTCAGAGCGTTCTTCCAGGCTGTCGGCGAAGAGAACTCGCTGTTGGCTTACAGCAGTGAACGGAAGAAT
Source organism: Saprospiraceae bacterium (assembly GCA_031426295.1). Classification (GTDB taxonomy): domain Bacteria; phylum Bacteroidota; class Bacteroidia; order Chitinophagales; family Saprospiraceae; genus Opimibacter. The sequence continues at coordinate 14,910 of JANPKZ010000016.1, read as the reverse complement.
GAAAAGTGAGAGCCGGAGAGTATGTTGCATGACTTCTTATGGATCCAAAGATTTTCCCAGTTAATAATTTCGATTAAGAAGTTCAAATTAAAGGAAGATTCGACCCATAGTGCATCCTGATTTATCAGGAGGAAAATTGGAAATGTATTTTTCACAAATCAGCCCGGAACGATATTCGTCAATTAAGAAGCTTCGGCTGAACAGGAGGGGTATTAAAATATTTAGGGTATGTAAATCCATTAAAGATCACATATATCTTGGCTCATGCAACAAATCTCCAACTAAGGCTAAGAATAAATTATGTTGATTATTGCTTATATTTCCTAAAATCATCATTTGCAATTATATACGGCCTCACTTTATTTCTTTTTCATAAATCTTCCAGCAAACATGTTGTCATCTGCAATTAATTTTAAGTTTTACATCAAACAATCCTGAGCAGAGTAAGGGGAGTGAGGTGTCGGTAATCGAATAAAACATAATTCCTACTTCGTTACTTCGTAATTTGCTTGACTAATGAATTCCGGAACGAGACAACTGGCGGCAGTAATGTTTACCGACATGGTCGGGTATACAGCATTAATGCAGCAAAACGAAACACTGGCCACCCAAAAGAAAGACCGTTTTCGCAGTTGCTTTGAGCAAAGTATCGCCCGTCACCAGGGCAACGTCATTCAATATTATGGTGATGGAGCGCTCAGTATGTTCTCCTCTGCGCTGCACGCAGTACGTTGTGCCATCGAGACCCAAACACTTTTTCTGCAGGATCCACGTATTGATGTCCGTATCGGGATCCATACAGGAGAAATTATGACCGATGGTGCAGGCGCTTATGGAGATGGTGTCAATGTCGCTTCACGAGTCGAATCCCTGGCTGTGCCGGGCAGCATTTTTATCTCCGATAAACTCTACCAGGAGATCCAAAACCAACAGGATATTCTCACCCGACCGCTCGGATTTTTTGAGCTTAAGAATATTCAGCAGCCCATGCAGGTATATGCCATTGCCAACGATGGTGTCATTGTGCCTTCCCGCGATGAAGTACGAGGCAAGTTGAAACAAACGCTTAATGCAATAGCTGTCCTGCCATTCGCAAGCCTGAGCACTGACCCTGAAAATGAATACTTCTGTGATGGCCTTACTGAAGAGTTGATCAATGTGTTGGCCAACATCGAAGGTTTGCAGGTGACAGCACGCACATCCGTTTTTGCATTCAAAGGACGGCATTCTGATATCCGTGAAATTGCTGCACAACTCAATGTGCAGAAAGTAATCGAAGGCAGTGTCCGGAAAGGTGGCAATAAAGTGCGCATCACAGTCCAATTGATCAGTGCCATTGATGGATTTCACATCTGGAGTGAAACGTATGACCGCAGCCTCGAAGATATATTCGAAGTACAGGATGAGATCTCCCGGAGCATTGCAAATAAACTGCGTTCTAATCTTTCTTCTTCCGCGCATGAAAACAAGCTGGTGCATGCAACAACAGAAAACCTGGATGCGTATAAAAAATACCTACAGGGTATGTCCTACTGGAACCAGCAGACAATGGATGCACCGATGAAAGCCATGGAGTGTTTTATGGAAGCCATTGCACTGGAACCTACTTTTGTAAATCCTTACTACAACATAGTTTACATCACAGCCAATTTGCCTCACTTTGGCATCATGACGATTGAGGAAGCAGCAGCTATATGTAATGATGCCGCTCAGAAGACGATGGCCCTGGATCCAACGAATGCGCGCTCCCACCTGATCGCAGGGATCAAGTCTATGTATTTTGATTGGGAAATGGAAAAAGCTGAGAAGCATATCCTCAGGTCGATTGAGCTGAATCCAAATTTTTACGAAGCACATTTCATCCTTGGCTGGTACCGTATGATCATGCAGCAAAGGGATCAGATTGATGATGCACTTATGAAGGCATACCGGTTGGATCCGATCGGCGGAGAAACGGTGCCCGGTATCGCAGAAATCTACCTCTTTTCAGGTCGCCTGGCTGATGGTATACCGTATTGTGAGGAAGGTATTCGCAATTATCCTTCCAGTATGTATGCCCATTCCATCAAATCACTTATCCTGGGCAACCTGGGAGATTGGTCTTCTGCATTATCCCTATTGGAAGCCTGGTCTCCTCCGGAGGATATTCCACTTTTCGAAGGCTTGCGGGGCTTCATACTTGGTAAATTGGGTCAGACCGAAAATGTCATGCGATCAATTGATAAAATGCTGGCCATCCGGGCCATTCCGGGCAGCCCTACATTGTCTTCCATGCTTGCTATCCTGTACCTGGGCGTTGGTGATAAAGAAAATTTCTACTTCTATTTTGAAGAAGCAATGAGGTTGAAATCCATCACCATTTTATTTCTCTATAATTCCCCTTTTTTGGAAGATGTTAATGGGGAGGAAAGGATAAAGGAGATTAGGAGAAAGTATGGGATGCCAGTTTGATGTACAACTAAAGGGTAGAGGTGGTTGTTGTTGATAGTATCCCTTTTTTCCAAATACTGAAATCTCAACTCATGAAACACATACCAGGTTTTCTACTCATTCTTCTACTGCTTCTATCATTCAACCTAAGTGCACAACATTCAAAGATCAAACCTCCTGCCACCGCAACCAATCGCATCGAGAAGGCAGCCGTAAAGTCCTCCCTCCAACAAACACCATTGAGTTTCGAAATACCAGAAGGTGGTAATCACGGTAATCCAAATACAGTGGCTGTCTATGAGCCTATGCCATTCATTACCACTCCGGAAGCTAAGGCTATCAAAGCTGCCAAACTTGCACACAAAAAATACGATCCAAACGCTCATGGTTCCACATCTACATCACGCATAACACCAGTGATTGATGCAAGCTTTGAAGCGAATGTATCAGTTGATGAAACACCTTCCAGCAATTCAATTGCAATCTCGAATGATGGCATCATCATTTCTGCAAATAATGATGGTATCATTTATTTTACGGAGGATGGTACGCGAAACTATGAAGCAAAGTGGGATGATTTTTTTGATGACAACCAATTGTCTTCATCTTTCTTCAGTCCGAGAGTATTGTATGATCCGGTAGAAGAGCGGTTTATTCTTGTTGTATTGCATGGGAAAACAACAGGCACATCGCGTGTGATCATTTCTTTTTCTAAGTCAAAAAATCCAATCGACGGATGGAATGTGTACAAGCTCTCCGGCAATCCGTTGGGTGATGGCAGCTGGTTTGATTTTGCATCTATCGGTATCTCCACCAATGAAGTTTATGTATCAGGCAATTTTATTCATGACACAACTTTTCATGATGCTGTTGTCTACCAGATCAGTAAAGTAGATGGATATGCAGCGAGTGTGCTTGACTGGCAATATTGGACAGACTTTTTTAATGGTCCGGTCTCCATTACACCAGCATCGTGGGGACAAGATGGTGATTACGGACCGGGTATCTACCTCGTAAGCAGTGCTGCTGCAGGGGATGATGCATATTGGTTTTGGGATCTCGATAATGATATTGGGGCTGATCCTGAAATGATCGGTTATATTATTCCTTCAGAAACATATAGTCCGCCTGCTGATGCATCACAGGCTGGTTCGCCTGATAAACTGGAGACCGGTGATTCGCGCACTACGAATGCATTTTATCTCGATGGTATCATACACTTTGTCCTGAACGTTGATGTGGGTGGTGGCTTCAGCGGTATCAGTTATAATCGCCTGAGTGTGTCTCAGCAAAATGTCACAACAACACGATTCGGTGAATCCGGCACTGGCGATATTGCGCATGCGGGACTTGCTTCCTTTGCCACAAGTACGTCTGATCGTTCGGTCATGATTTCATTTTTGAAGTCTGGTGCTGCGATATTTCCTGAATTCAGAGTTGTCAATGTTGATGGTGGCATGTCATGGTCGTCTGCTACGCTGGTTCATGGTGGTGAGACATTCGTGGATCGTCTTCCCGGATTGGAGAGATGGGGGCAGTACACAGGCATTGCGCGAAAGCATAATAGTACAACGCCGATCACGTGGACTGCTGGTTCTGTTGGTGCAAATGTTGCGGGACAAATTGATCACACGTATAAAACGTGGGTAGGTGAAGTGACTAATGGACAAAATGTAGGTATAAAAGATATTCAATCAACTATTGCATTTAGTGTGACGCCGAATCCGGTGCAGGATATCATGGAGATCAGCTTTTCCATAACAGAATCACATCCGATTACGATCGTGCTTTATGATACCAAAGGTCAGCTGGTAAGAACATTATTGCAGGAAACACCTTTGGTGGGTGATCATAAGCATTCATTTCAGCGAGGTGATTTGCAGGCGGGTTTTTATGTAGTTTCGGTGAGTTCCGGAGGAAATGTATTGGTGAGTGAGAAGATTGTTGTGGTTGATTAGAAAGGTCAATCCTTTAAATGACGATCAGGCGAGTTTGCGGCATGCGGGGAAGACAAATAATATCTTCCTGTACTTGTATATTCATGGATCAGCATTGAAAATAATGTCCGGACAAAAAGTATTAAATAACCTCCATCCCCTCCTTCGCCTTCGCCTTCTCCTTTCCCTCAGCCTTAGCCTAAGCCTCAGCCTTTCTCATAGCCAGGTCATCCATGAATACATGGACCTGCAAATACATCCGACGATCCATATACCGCATCCCGTTTTCGATCCGGGCCTGACGTATTTTGACGAGAGCAATCCACCGAAGTTGACATACAAACACTTAATGAAAAACGTCAACTATGCAAATTATTGGGAAGACAACAAAGGCTGTCGAATATTTGTGATCGGTTTCATGACGAAGGAAAGTATTCGCAATCGTCAAAAGGCACGTAACCAGATCCTGGAGCAGATGATCTATGTCGAGAACTTTGTGAATAAACATAGCGACAAGTTTGCCATTGCAAAATCACCAAAGGAAGTGCGCGAACTGGTGACGCAGACGAAGAAAACAATCATCATGTATTCGCTGGAAGGTGGCAAGGCACTGATCGGCAGTGCAGAAGACGCACAATTCTGGGCAGATAAAGGAGTGGCGTTTGTGACACTCATTCATTTGCTGGAATCTGAATTGGGTGGTTCAGCGATCAGGCCGGGTATTATTTTCAAACTCATCAATCCCAAAGCATTATTCCGCAGCAAGAAAAATAGAGGACTTACCGACCTGGGCAAAAAAGCCATTGTGTGGCTGGCGAATGCAGGTATTCTGACAGACATTTCGCACATGTCGGATGAAGCGCGGAAAGATGCACTGGACCTGATGACAGAAAAAGACATTCCACCGATTGCTACGCATGATAGCTTCAGACCGATCCAGAATATGGAACGAGCCATCTCTGAAGAAGATGTGATTCGCATTTACCAGTTGGGTGGATTTATGTCGCTACCCGTGAGTGGTGCATCGCTTCGACCGTATAAGCCTGATGCAAAGTACCAGGCACTATTGTACAGTCAACCGATGTATTGCGATGGTTCTGTGGATAGCTACCGTTTTAGTTACAAAGCCTTGCAGTCATTTCTGTCAGAGAATGTTGGACGCATCTTCAATAACAACACCAGGACTATTAACAATCTCACCGAGGATGAAAAGACAGATCTCGCCATTGGCTTTGAAACTGATTTCAATGGATATGTGAATCACAGCCGGCCACGTTACGGAAAGAAAGGTTGTTTTGAAGCTGAACCCGATACTGTCTATGAGCCTATCGAAGTGCAGGGTCTTGCGCATCCAGGTTTGTTGGAATCGCAATGGAAATGGATGGAGAAGGAAGATGTTGATTTGGAGCCGATCAGAAGGGCGTCGGAGAAGTTTTTGAGGGTGTGGGAGGAGGTTAATGGAAGAAAGGGGAAGTTTTAACTTCCCGATTTGGAATTTATTTAAAACCGATTCTTTTTCTATCTGATTGATCTACTTCAACTTTATCCTTTCGAAGTAGATACGTCAATGCCTGGTTGATGTCTTTAAATTTAATATTCATGTCTTTTTCTAAAAGTTCAATACTTATTTTAAGGTCATGATAGTTAGCCAGATGTTGTCTCAATAACACGAATGCACGCATTATAGCAATATTGACCTGCACAGCTTTTTTGCTTTTAAGGACACTTGAAAGCATTGCAACCCCTTGTTCGGTAAAGGCAAAAGGAGTGTACCTGATACCTCCTCTATTTGAGGTCGCAATTTGCGTCCTCAAATTTTCGAACTCATCCCGAGTAAGTTCAAACATAAAATCCGGAGGAAACCTATCCATATTTCGTCGAACTGATTCTTTGAGTCTTTTCGTTTCTGTTTCATAGAGATCAGCCAGGTCAAAATCAATCATGACTCTTTGTCCTCTAATCTCATAAATTCTGGACTGGATAGTTTTCAATTCCATGGCGAAGTATTTCTGGTGAAAGAAACAGCTTCCTAAAATAGTGTTTATTTCACGCACTACAGGTAATTACGCGTTTATTATTTGAAATGAAATACTAGTTTATTTAAATTTCGCAACAAGAATTAGAACAGTGATATTGAGCAGCAGGGAAACAGAGTTGGATATGATAATAATCCAATCCGATTTAAGGATTCCATATGCCACCCATAGACTTAATCCGGTTATGAGCGTTAAAAGCATGACTAGGGATATGTCATCTGCTTTTTTCTCTTTCAACAATTTGAGCAGTTGAGGTATGGCTGCAATCGCGGTACATGCACTGGCAACGATCCCGATTATTTGTTCAACATTGACCAATTGAGTGTTTTTTAATTTTTTCGAAAATGATTTTAGAAAACCATCTTATCTAAATATCGGATTTTTTTATTAACAGGTAATGATTCCATTTTGTCGTCCCGATCTGTGCTTCAGCTTTTAATCTGCCACATCCTTGTTCTTCATCTTTCAACGAAGCTCGTATTTCCTCCGAAATATATTGTGACGGGCTCACAAAATTCCAGCCATTTGAGCCTGAGTATGACCAGATGGTGGAATGAAATTGAAAATGTAGTTTTCCGGACATGAAAGTGATGTGGTTTTCTTTAATTTAAGACACAACGGAGGAGGCGAAGACGAAGGAAGTTGTTGAGCGGGCGTACGAGGAAGAGTGCTAGGAAGTCGAAGTGTAGCCCAAGGATGCGCTGAAGCAGGCGTTGCACTGAGCATTTGTCGAAGTGTCGAACCATCGCCTTCTCCTCCTCCTTCACTTATAGATTATACCTTAGCAACTTATAAAGACAAAAAATGAAAATCATTCTCTGGGCGCTGATCCTGATCGCAGCAGGAGCCATCCTGTATTACATCCTGCAAAGAGGAAAAGGTGGAAATGCCAGTTCCATGGAAAAAGAGATTCCGTACGGTCCCTTCGTTGTTCGCGTAACTGCCTGGACAAGTAAATCCTATAATATGAACTATGGGATGTCTCACCAGACCAATATTGGTTATTCGATCTGGTATGAGGGCAAACCTGTGGAATTTCCTGCTGCATTACAAACGAATACGGGGCTGCCATTTTTGTGGAAAGTATATGCATTGCCAGATGCGCCTACTCCAACACTATTAGCGGGCAGTCAAAGCCTCTATTTGATTTATATAAAAGATGGGCAGCCTGTGGTGGAGCCTGTTCGCGAACAAAGCAGTGATTTCGCTTCTGTTCAGTTCCTCGATAGTGAGGCAGGCCAACCTGGCCTCTACACAGAAGTATATTCAAGGAGTGATACCGTTGGTATGGATCAACTGGATAGCCTGAAAGGTGGGCGCTATTTGTTGGCGAGTGGACATGCGGTGGTAGATCTGCAAACCATGACCATATTTTACTTTAACCGCGATAACAATCCGGTGGATAATTATTCATATCCACAACCTAATGGCGCTCTTGCTTTTTCGCCCGATCAGAAAAAGATCGTATTCAATTCCGCATTTCAATCCTGGAACACGCAACCGGAGAATCTGCCGGATTCAGAACATGCACTTGTCGTGTATGATTTTGAAGCCGATAAAGGATATACAGTCCTCTACGATGATACAGACACACGAATGAAAAACATTGCCAACATCAACCGTGATTGGTTCAATACCTATTTTGAATGGAATCCGAATGGGGAAACGCTGTCGTTAAAAAAATGGGACAAGCTGCCGAACTGGACAGGTGAATACAGGGAGAGTGACAACTATTATTATTTGTATCCGGTGAAGGCCAGCATGTTGCCCGTCTTTAAAAATTTTGTATTACTACAGATGGGTTGGAACGAAACAAATATCCTCACTGACAAAACAGCAGAATACACAGGACATAGTCTTGAGCTCGGAAGTGGCGAAACAAAACTGGATATCGTATTCAGAGAAGATGAGCAGCAGATCACTTTTAGCAAAGGTTTGTACACAGAAGATAGTCCTGAATATAAACTCCTGGTCCCAAAAATTGCAAAGGCGTTTGATGCTGAGTTATTGACGGGTAAGCACCAGGAGCATTTTGGGAGGATATATAGTGAGACGAAGAGGATTATGGAGTTGTAGATGAAGGCGATGGTTCGACCTGCATCCGCGCATCCTTGGGCTTCACTTCGACTTCCTATCACGCTTCCTCGTACACCCGCTCAGTGCGGCGCAGCTCACCAACCGGTGGAGGAGATGGAGGTGGATGGAGAAAGATGAAATGGATCTGGAGCCTCCCAAAAGATATCAGGTTTAAGTTTTCGATAATTACCTATTGAGCTTAACTTCATACATACTCTTAATCTTGTAGTCAGCACTCCAGATTGATTTTATAGAGAGATAGAATTCTTTATACGAATCCGTCGGTTTGGACTTTAGATTGTATATCACATCGTAGCTTAGACTGATATCCCCATTGGGTAATACATGCTCCTTGTATGATGGCCACTGGATCTCTATTTCGCGATAAGGATATTTTTTGTTGTACTTATCTGAATTTTTCTTTACAAAATCAAGTGTAACATTTCGGTGTTCGTACCATCTGTCCAGATGAGCATGCAGATAATAGTCAAATACTTCACTGTTGTTTAGTTCAATTGCATTATAGTACTCTTGAACCTTCTCTCTAACAATTACATCATTTATAGGATTTCCTGCACTAGATGAGTGTGTGAAGAAGAATGCAACAAAAACTGCAACGACCAACAAGCCTAGGATCCAGGGTAAAAAGTTTGTTCGTTTTGAATGTGTAGTTTTATAAGTAAGCCCTGAAGCGATATCACTTAAATTCGGTGAACCATAAACCTGATTTGAAGTAAGAGAATTTGTCAATGCATATTCCGGGCAAAGGGTTGCTGGTATTCTATGATTATAGATAAACGACCTGAATATTTCTAGGTGACGAATTTCTTTAATAGGAATCAGACTAATAAGTTTTGGATTGTTGGGATATCCTTCAGCGCCGACCAATAAGAATACGGGACATTTAGGTGAGTCATACGAGTTATATCGTTTGTATTGCTTCTGCGTAAGCAGTTCGAGTTTATCCTCCATATCGTACCTGGATCGGAATTTAACTTCTACCCAAAATATTTTACCTGATGCAATCGATTTGAATTTAAAATCAGGTTTCACTGAAGACCATACGTATCTCGATGAATTTTGCTGGTAGCTGTGTGTTTTCTCGAGTAATACAAAGTGGGAGGCAGGAAAAATAACTTCCTCCACAAATTTCTCGAAGGTTTCACCATCTTTAAAACTGTCTTTACCAGAGTACATAGGTTAAGATTACTGAGTTGATTTCAAAAAGGATATTCAAAATTACAACGAATCATTTGGAAGTCAATTCGAAAGGGTAATCAATTCAATCAAAAATTGCCAATATAAATCTGAATCTCTTAAAATTTTAAATTTGGCTTAAGACATAAGCTTTTGTACGAAATAATGATCAGCAGGAGCGATTTGATAATCCTTCAAATTATAAGCGGCTACTAATTCGATTTTGTCATGGTCTTTCAAAATAAAAGTGGCCTCTTTGAAATCAGCTTGATAAGCTATTAGCTCAATTGAAATGTAAGAATCTGAATAGAAATGAGTGTCGAAGTAACGTATATTCAGTATCTCTAAGCCTAACTCTTCCAAAAGTTCACGTTGGAGAGCATTGATGTGCTCTTCGTTGGCCTCCACCTTACCACCCGGAAACTCCCAATAACCACCCAGTGACTTATCTGGTCGTTTTCTGGCCAATAGGATTTTATCGTCTTTCCAAATTATTCCACAAACAACTTTAATGAAGGTCATTGAAATGCATTCGATGTTTTTCTAGATAACTAAAATTGTGAGTGCTTAAATTTCTAATGGATTCAGAGCCTAATACACCAATTTTCTTATATGCCTCTTGTTCAATCTTTTCTGATAAAATAATTTTTCCTGAATCTTCAAAGCTAATTATGTGACGGTCGAAAAGCGCATCATACGTTGGAGAAAGGAGAATCCCGTTGTGTATGTCTAATCGCTCCTCATTTGTTGAATGTGCCCACGGTTGAATATGTGATGCAATAAGAATTTCTAATTTCTCAAATCCTGTTACAGCGCATTTGTATTCCCACCGATGAATAATTCGTTTTCTATATGCGCCTTGACCAACTCTGGAGTTAACTAATCCTTTTCTTTCGGTTTCGTTTGGAGGATTATATATTGGTAAATAACAGGAACTGTCAGATTCCAAAGACAAGTTTAGTTTTTCCGGTTTAACAGGTAAATAAAAGCCTTTTCTTTTAAAGAAGAATTTGATTCCTGTCCGAAGGTGACCATTGGAATCAGTTGTTTCAAAATAATCAATGTCAAAAACCTCAACCTCGCCGAGAAATTTAACATGACCTTTTTTAGCACTCTCAAAAAGAAAAACTCTTTTGCCATTTTGTTTGTGATCCCTTAGGGCTAAATTTCCTCGTACAAACCGCATGTCACCCATTTGTCCCTCGCCGGTGTATGAAAATACATTTGGATTGTCCCAACCATCCATGTACCCATGTTGCTCTCCTGATTGTCCAGTAAAAATGAAGATGTAGGGGTAATTAGCGGATGGGGAAATGCCTCCTTGCCAGCCACCCCCAAATCTGCCGTGGATATCAGATCTTCGGTTGTAGACTTGATTAGGTATAAATGGGAGTTGATCCACAGCTCAAAAGATACCACAATTTTGGAGGATAACTCAAAATGCTGATTGAATTAAGCTCGGATTCCTGTACAATTAACAGATCCTGCAATACTCATATTATTCAACAGGGCACGAATACTGTGTCTTTCTTTTTTTCTTTTCGCCAAATCTGACACTTGAGCCATTCGTTAGCATAGCACTTTTAACTCTCGAGAGTTGCATCAAAGCTCCTGAATTTCTGCAAAGGTATAATACATCATCGCCTATATGATAATTATTAATTATTCGCAGTCCATACATAAATGAAGTATCAACTCCAGCTCTGCAATTTGTATTCGATTCAAATTTTAGATTCTGAAAATAAATCTTTTGCGGTCCGGTAAATATATAATCTCCTTTGAATGACTGGCAGTCTAATATGCCTGAAATGGAATGAGAACAATATTCATCAAAAGTCAAAGTCACAGTTTCACTATTAATAAGTTTTTGCATTGCAGCGGATGCGTTAGAAAAATGAACTACCTTCCATTCACCATTTAACGCCCTATTAGGATATTGTAACATGTCAGAGTAAGAACCATAAAATTTCGCTATAAGGTCACCTTTGCAGTAGAACCTAAGTTCATGATTTTTGATTGAAAATTGATCCGTTTGATGCAACAATCTTACAAATTTTCGGAGTGGGTCTTGATCGCAATTTAATAGCCTGGCATCAAAACCAAGGAATTGGATTTTGTCCTTCTTAATTTGTGAGAATTTGAATTTGAAACTGTGACAACCCGCATGGCCTTCTCCAATCAAAAGGGAATCTTTTTGGAAAGTCATGGATGGAACTTGACTCCAATCCATATTATATAGATCCATAGCTGGAAACCAGAACAGATGCCAATTATAGCTATATAAAGTTAAATTATCAACCGGGGTAATGATTACCTGACTTTTGCAAATAGATGAACTAATTATCATTACCATTATTGAAAAAAGTCGAAAATATTTTAACTCAAGTAACATGTTTAGTTTTATGATTTCATACCTTTTGACACCCCTAAATAAATTTAACTATTGGGTTCACTTGATAATTAGATTTAATATTTAATTTTAACTTCTTCTCTAGACCAGAGAGAAGATGTTAATATATAAAAGTTAATCCAAACTATTTCTTCGATAGACATTGTTAGTATTCCCATCAAAAACATTGTCTATTCATCATCGGATTAAGGTCCCATCAGCCATCAACTTTTCAGATAATTTATCCCACGCATTAAAATAAGCCATCTCAAAGTAATGTACATATAACCCTGGATTCATTTGAACATCACCCAGCTTACCCTTCCATGTTGAAAGGAATTGATGATGATTCAAATATGACATACCCCCAGCGATCATATACAGTTCCTATCTCAGACAGGATATCAGCTGTCGCATTATACTGAACGACAAATTCATCATGACAGCGCCATCATTATACTGAAACGGTATTTGCATGCAGATAATGGCAACATGAATGACTAACTCAGGTTGATCCATGGGAACTTCGGATCTCCACGCTTTAACAGTTTTTTGAATAAACAGTACAATAAAGGCACAGCAGCCGATAGTTGAACCAGATATTTGGAAACAGCTAATAAAAATCATATAATCTAGAACATCCTTATGCGATCAGTGGAATAGCCACCTTAAATTGCTCACCCGTCTCTGTAACGGAAACATCTGTATGATTGAGCAACCTGTATTTCTCCCGGATATTAGATAACCCGATACCGGTCGAATCGATTGACTTACGGGTTTTCTTGTTGAGGTTATTCTCAACAGTCAGGTAACCATCATCTGTAGTTTTGATGACAATCCGGATGGGGTTGTGTCGGCTCACCACATTGTGCTTGACGGCATTCTCTACTAATAATTGAAGGCACAAGGAAGGGATTTGCTTATCTCTAGACTCATGATCGATTTCCATTTCGAGGATGAATCCATCCCCATAGCGTGTTTCCAGTAATTGTGAATAGGAAAGGATGAATTTTGTTTCTTCGTCAATCGTGCTCATTCCTTTTTCATTATTACGCAGCAGATACCTGTACACCTTACTAAGCTCGTCTAAAAATTTTTCAGCTCTATCTTCATCCTCTGTAATCAGCGAAGAGAGCGTATTAAAGCTGTTAAACAAAAAATGCGGATTTACTTTTTGTTTCAGGTTGTTGAACTCCTGTTTTAGGTGCATCATCTCCATCGACTCTTTTTCGGCGGCAGATTCTTTATACCGGTCCATTATATACATAAGCTCCCAAAGCGATTCAAAAACAATATTGACAATGAGGCCCACCAGGATTCCATAGGTCAGATCTGCACCGTCAACGATATATCCAAACAGGCGTAGCCAATCAAACAGGTAGAAAATCAAAAACACCGAAGGCGTCATGATGAGCAGGTTGACCGGTAGCAGCAGGAGGATCCTCTTTTTAGTCTGATGTTCGGAAGGGAACCGCTTACGTACTGCATGCTCGTAGAAATAATGCGTGCGCCACGAAAGATAGCCCATGAAAAAAATGATGGGAAAAGAAACTGCCAATACCCATGGTTCTTTCCATAAGCGTGCACCATACATTATATAGGCCAGCGTAAATGCGATGAAAGGCATGGACGAGAATAAGCCGATGTATTGATACCTGGGAGGGTTAGGAAATTTCATGCACCAGGTTTTTTGTGTCAAAAAGTGGTATGATGATTTCTCTTCTCACAGGGGATTCGATGATGCGGATTTCTTCTTTATTTAATAGCCTGTATTTATTGACAAGATTATGCAGTCCATCATCTTCATTCAGTGGCTGAACTACTTTCTTTTCATGGAGTGTATGATCAATGCTGAGGTAATCCCCTTTCGAGGTAATGAGGATGGTAAGGGGTTGCTGTTTATTGAGCGCATTGGTGTAAATAATGTTCTCCAGGATTGCCTGCAGTGTCAGCGGAGGAACTTGTTTTTGCAGATCACCTGGTTGTATATCAATAGTTGCATTCACGGCAGCACCAAAACGCGATTTTGTCAGGCTCAGGTAAGAATTGGCAAATTTCATTTCATCTGCCAGTGTGACCAGGTAATCATCATCGCTCCGCAGCATATAGCGATGTACCTTGGTCATTTCATTCAGGAACTCTTCAGCCTCTTCTTTATCTACAGTGATCAGGGCAGATAAGGTATTGAAGCAATTAAAAAGAAAATGAGGATTGATCTGACCCTTTAAGCCCAACAACTTGCTCCGCTCATAGGCGTTTCGAAGTTTTTCACCTTCTGAAAGAGATTGCTTCCAGCCCTCCCAATTGGCCATTCCCTCAATAATAAAGGTGAACATCGTCCCGATAACACATCCAAAAACTATGGCGTATCCTTCCATGCCGGGGATGGATTCGCACAGCATGCCATTCGTACGCGGAAATAAAAAATAGATGCCATAAATAGTCACCACATTGATGACATAGTTAACTGGCAATAATATAATCACACGCTGAAACAAGTCACTCACTTTCTGATACCGGTTCCTGATCCTTGTTGCCACATTGACAAAAAGCATGTAAGTCAGAAAGAGATAAATCGCAGTACCCAAAAAATTAATGCTCATAAAAGCCCAGCCTTGCAATATGCAACCTCCCAGGATAAGGATATTCATAAAAAGGACATAGGGCACCATCACCCATAAGTAGACCTTAACCTCCTTCCATAGATTGCGCCGTACAGCCATGACGCGCGAAGGTAATCACACATGGGTGGCTTGCAAAACGATGTAACGTTGTAAAAATCTCGTCTGGGTGGTATTCGATATTCAGATCCTACTTACCGATACAGAAAGTGATTTCGTTTGAA
>JANPKZ010000015.1:0-28454 GCA_031426295.1 Saprospiraceae bacterium | reverse complement strand
GGCGTCTGTCACAGGTTATATAAACCGCACCTACGGCGCTTTGTATCTCACGCTCTCACTCCTCTCACGCTCTAACCTCTCTCACTTCTCTCACTTCTCTCACTTGCTCACCACAGTCTGTATCGCATGCGCGCCAATCGTTTCCTCGATCGCCTCTTCGCCGATGTAGAGTTTGTACGTGACAGGTGAATCCGTCGCATTCATCACAACCGTGGCAATACTACCATCCAGGTTTTTGAATGAAGTGGTCATAAGGCTGCTACGGCTTGCTACAGCACTGATACGTGAGGCACCTGGTCGAATGAATTTTGAAAAATGACCGATGTAATAGTAGGACGGGGTATAAATTATTTCGTCTGTGCGTGTATCAGCATGGATTGGTGCAAAACAAAAATTTTGTACATGATTGGGACCACCTGTCTGGTCGAGAAGGATATTCCAGTCTGTCCATGCGATAGTGCCTGCATTGAAGTCATTGATCATCGAACGGCCATATCGCTCACCATTCGCCCAGTGCTGATATTTTGAGGCATCAAATTTTTCAACACAACCTTCAGTGAATACAAGATTTTTATCCGGATATGATTTATTCACCTGGGCCACGTTGCTGAACATCGGGTCACCACCTGTCCATGTCTCATACCAATGAAAACCGATACCCCATGCATACTGTGAAGCTTCTGGATCACTGAAGATCACATCTGCACGATGATTGATCAGGTCACGGTTATGATCCCACACAATGATCTTTTTTTCACCATAACCTGCACGCTTCATCGTAGGGCCTAAATGATTTTTTAAAAAATCTCGTTCCTCCTCTGCTGTATAGATGCATGACTCCCATCGCTGCGTAGCCATCGGTTCATTTTGAACCGTGATGCCCCAGATGGGAATACCTGCTGCTTCATATGATTTGATAAACTTTGTATAATACATGGCCCATGATCCATAAAACTCTGGCAGCAGTTTGCCACCTTTCAACATGCTGTTATTGTCTTTCATAAAAGCTGGTGGAGACCATGGACTTGCATACACGGGTGTTGCCGGATAGGAAGCAAGAATATTTTTGATCAGCGGGATCCTATATTTCTGATCATGATCTATCGAAAATGTCGACAACGATTTGTCTTCATTCGTTACGTACGTATAACTGCCGCTGCTGAAATCACAACTGTGAATCGATGTGCGCAACAGTGTATAACCGATGCCTGAATTCACGTTAAAATATGCCCGTATAAATTCCTCCTGCTTTTCTTTTGGTAAGGTTGCATATACTTCCGCAGATGCATCAGTTACTGCAGCCCCAATGCCCAGGAAAGTTTGAAAAGTTTTGTCAGGGTTTACAAAGACTGCTGTTTCAGTTTCCAATGGCTGTACTGCTTTTTGAAATGTCTTGTTGCCTGTTCGTTTCAACCGAAGATCTGTATTGGCAGCAGTTGAATAGGTGATAGCCTCCATGGCGGTCTTTGGATCATTACCATTTACTCTGATGGTAAGCGATTGCAGACAAACGAATACGATGCCCAGTCCCAGGATGAGGAACAATGATTTCATAGATGTTACTTTATATTTGAGGAGATAGAAGAATTATAGGTGATGATGGAGGTGAATATACTTCGGTTAGCTGAATTGATGGACAGGAGTGTAGAATTATCAGGGATTGGGGAGGCAGGTCGTTTTGAAACAGATGTATTCAGTGTTCAGTATACTGTATTCAGTAAAATGGGTATATTTTAAATTGAGGCCTGAAGGGCCTTGGGATTTAGCACAGGGTGAAGCCCTATGTCTGCGAATGTCGAACAAGGAACAAGGAGTGTTGAATGGTGAAGTTTTAAAATATAGGATTGTTGAATTCTGAAGTTTTAAATAGGCCTGAAGGGCCTAAGGATTTAGCAAAGAGGTGAAGCCCGAGTTGCTATACATTCAGTTTTTTAGTTCCGAAATTTAGACCTGAAGGGCCATAGGAATTAGCACAGAGGTGAAGCCCGAGTTGTTTACATTCAGTTTTTTAGTTCCGAAATTTAGGCCTGAAGGGCCGTAGGATTTAGCACAGAGGTGAAGCCCTGTGTTTTAGGAGAATCATTTTCACCGGATAGCCCTGAAGGGGCGTAGTAAGTAGAATTTCATCTTTTCCACTTTGCGGCACTAAAAATTCTTTACCAACTCATTTAATCCTTGCAAATTCTGATACGCATCTCCCGCCGTATTATTAAAATACACAAACACCGTTTTTCCTTCTTCAACCCAATTCGTCACATACTCTGCATATTCGGAAAGGATATCATCTTCATAACTGCCCCTATAATTGCCGGTGGGTCCGTGAAATCTCACATAGATCGTATCCGCTTCCATATCCAGCATAGGTGTTGCAGATTTCGGGATATCCTGAATTACAACGGCACAATTGAATGAATCCAGCATACGGTAGATAGAATCATCATACCACGATCTATGACGAAATTCTACAGCAGTCCTCCACAAACGATCCGGATCTGCTTCCATAATACATGCCAATAAATAATCCAATTGGTTTTTAGCTTCTATGCCAAGACTCGGAGGAAACTGGATCAGCAAACAACCCCGTTTTTCACCTGCTGCTGATATTGCATTCATAAATCGAGTCACATCGGCTTTTTCAAAGATCAATCCCTTATTGTGCGTGATCTGTTTCCACAGTTTGAACGAAAAAGTAAAATCATCCGGCACCGAATCACGCCATTTTGCAATTGTACGCCCAATAGGTAATTTGTAAAAGGAACTGTTGATCTCAATACTATTAAATAGCGAAGCATAATATGTCAGACGGCTCGCATCCTGAAATTCAGGCGGGAATTTATATTTTGGTATGGGTAGTGAAAGCCCACTGAGACCTGAATAAAAATGGATTCTGTTATGTATGGACATTGCTACACCAACGTAGAGAAGAAGATTGAGTTCAATAGTAAATTTCCAAATAAAATCAAAAATCCAAAATCCAAAATCCAAAATGGAAATAGATTACTCATACGTAAACACTGATTTATTAATCTCCACTAAGAACCTCGAAGGATATGATAAAAATCCATTGTACGTAGATACATACGAAGGCATCGTAATGATCAGATCTTCTTTGGCTCTGCTGCAGGCAACATAAAACAACCTGCGTTCTTCTTCCAGCTCTTCGATATGTTTGATAGCGCGATTGGAAGGAATGAGGCCATCCAGTGCATGGGGGATAAAAACACTATACCATTCCAGTCCTTTTGCACTGTGAATGGTGGAAATGGTTAGTGGCTTGTCTTCATTTTCATCTATGAGGGGAGTAGTCCTGTTGCCATATTTTTTGGAGGGCGGATCGAGTGCAAAGTCCGTCAGGAATTTTTCAAGTGTATCATATCTTCCAGCCAATTCGACAAGCACATCAATGTCAAGTAAGCGTACCAGGTAATCAGGTTCTGCAGTTTGAAGTATGGGTGTGTAGTAAGATTTAATCAGTTCGATGCGTGTTGTAATGCGCATGGTCGGATCACTAGCCTGGTTGAGCATATTTACCAGTGCACGAAGACCTTCAATAAATCGCATTTTTTCGAACGACTCTACATTCAGTTGCTTTTCACTCAGGATCTTCTCAATGATCTTCTTCGCGGTTACGAGACCCACACCCGGAATATATTTCAG
The DNA here is from genome assembly GCA_031426295.1 of Saprospiraceae bacterium. Classification (GTDB taxonomy): domain Bacteria; phylum Bacteroidota; class Bacteroidia; order Chitinophagales; family Saprospiraceae; genus Opimibacter. Next base: position 24,797 of record JANPKZ010000015.1, on the reverse strand, counting down.
GATCCGATGCCAGGCAACAGCATCAAAAGGGTTTTGCAAAATACGCAGGTAGGCAATGACATCTTTTACATGTTTGCGCTCATTAAATGCAATTCCCCCCACAGCAATATAGGGTATGCCTCTCCGAGTCAGTTCTACTTCGATATAGCGTGCATGCCAAAAGGCCCTTATGAGTACTGCTACCTGGTTTAAAGCAATTCCCTTTTCGCGATACTCCAGGATTTTGGAAACAATAAACTCTGCTTCTCCTTGCTGATCATAAAATTTTCTCACCAGTGGTAATCCCCCTGCAAATATTTTGGAGTGCAAATGTTTTTTGTAGCCGATCCGTGCATTACGGATGATCTCGTTGGTAAAGTCCAGGATCTTTTGATTACTCCGGTAGTTCTCCTCGATCTTGATCACTTTTGCCTCCGGGTATTTTTGTGGAAATCGCAGAATGTTTTCGTAGTTAGCCCCACGGAACGAATAAATACTCTGTGCATCATCGCCTACGACAAGGACATTCCGGTGAGATTCAGATAAAAATTCCACGATCTCTTTTTGCACCACATTCGTATCCTGGTATTCATCCACCATGATGTATTGGTACTGGTCATTCAGCTTTTTGCGGAAGACATCATTCTGGCGCAACGCATCACGCAACACCTCCATCAAATCATCGTAATCAAGAAGCAGGCTTACAGTTTTGTATTTCTCATATCCCTGACCGATCAGTTCGATCTGCGGAATATAATCGATGAGTCCAGAGAATTCATTTTCGATCACATCACGGATGGTAAGATTCCGATTGCGCGCTGAGGAAATAATTTCCTGGATGCGATGTTTTTTAGGGAAAGCTTTATCCTTATCCACCATCTTCAATTCAGAACGGATCAGATCGATGGTATCTGCAGAATCTTCAGTATCGATGATCGTAAAATTGGGTGGGATCCTGAGCAGGCCAGCATTTTGTCGAAGCACATAATTTGAAAATGCGTGGAACGTGCCACCAAATATTTTTTCAACATGCTGATCCTGGAGAAGCTCATGCACCCTGCTGATCATTTCACTGGCTGCTTTGCGCGTGAAGGTGAGCATCAGGATGGCCTGAGGTGGAATGTCATTTTCAAGCATGAAAGCAACACGGTGTACGATCACACGTGTTTTGCCCGAGCCCGCACCTGCAATAACAAGTATAGGTCCGCGAATGGATGTTACAGCTTCAAGTTGTGAATCATTCAGCGCATTTTTATAATCGATCTTGTATTTTTTTGCAAGGACAATTTCTGTGGTGCGTTGTGGTTGATTTTCGATCGATGCAATAATGGATTTGAGCTCATCGATCTTTTGATGAGTGCCTTCTGACATGGCAGGTGACTCATATGCATCCATAGTAAGCGCAGGCAGATCTGAAGGTGCTGGACTGACCGGAGATAATTCTTCCCTCGCTTTCAGTGCAAACTGGCCGATACGATCCAGGAATGCTTCTTTCGTATCGTCACGCTCTGTCTCTTCCGGATCAAATGGCTGATGCTCATCGTCGGTACGATGACCATCCGGATGATTTTTCCGTTTGTCAAAAAATTTGTCGAACAAAGACATGGGGGTAAGTTAAAAACTAAAAGTTAAAAACTAATAGTTACAGATGATGGCGATAATAATTTAAGCCGCTAATTTCGCTAATTAACGCTAATAAAAATTTATATGGTCCTGCCAACAAAAAAAGCAGGGACCTGTCCTGCTTTTCACTAAATTTTTATGTTGTTGCCCGGGTGTCCCGGGTTCTTAAGGTCTCTTTTGGATTTTGGATTTAGAGAGGGTGGTATTTATTTGATTCGCTGTTACAAATATGTCGTACCTACGGTACTAATGATCTTTCAATTCTTCACTCTCTCACACTCTCCTTCTCTCACACTCTCACTTCTCTCACACTCTCACTTCTCTCACTTCTCTCACTTCTCTCACTCTCCTTGCCCTGAGCTTGTCGAATGGGTCACTCTCTCACCAACTCAGAGACCGGGTTCATGCGGGTATCCATTTCTTTTGCTCTGCCTAAGTGGCTGCGCATATCAGGTAACATAGATGCTGCTTTTGCCTGGATATCTTTATCGATGCTGGCAGTTGCTGCATTTTCAAAATGACTGATCGACTGTGTGTAACCCTCGATCACAAAACGTACATACGCAAAGTCAAAGTCTTCCACAGTGGCTTTGTTTAATGTATCATAGGCAGCTTGTGCAGATGCAGGTGGAGCTCCGGGAACAGAGATTGATTTCATGATTGCTAAAGAAGCTAATGCAGATTTATCAGTTCGGTTTGCTTCTTCAATTGATTTTGCAAGCGCTTTAAGTTCTTCGTTGGACGAACGTTGTTGTGCAAGTTTGCCAAGCATCACTTGCTGATATTTCATTTCAACTGCCTCATTGAGGAATCGTTTGTCGTTTTCGATTGTGAGGTCGGCTGGATTTACCTGGGCAACTGCAGCCTGTGAAACCTGCACATCGGATTTATTACCGCATGAGGTAAAGCCGAAAGCAGCCATCATCAATACAGAGCAACATACTACTGACTTGAGGAATTGTTGATAGGATAACATAGCTTCGAGATTTTAAGATGAAATTATAGTAAGAGTCTCTGCGATAGCGGAAGCGTATGTTTTTGAAGAATTTGAGTTTCTAACGGTAAGAGAAATTGAATGTTTCGCCCAATGTGTGAGATTCAGGGTTTATCAGGATGGAATACATGAAAAATCAGGGTAAACCGTTGACTGAATCAACAGTTAATGTAGATGCAGGGTTTACCCCTGCATTCCCGAAAACCTGTAGAATATGGTCATTTATCTTGGTGAAAAAAGCATTCCCCAACAGATGCGGAAGATCACTTTAGCTTTTGCTTTTTTCCTCAGCCTTAGCCTCAGCCTTTTTTGTTCTCCTTACCTAAAATTACAACTGACCCCACTCCACATATTTGTAATCTTCGCATTTTTCCCAGGACCATCAAAAATTCCAAACAGCTCAGAGGTAGTTGCAAATTCGTTACCCAGGCTTGTTTTGGACACCTCGATAGCATACACTTCTTCCATCTGTACTCGGGTTGATCCAATGCCAATCCCTGACATCGTAGTGAGATTCGCAGCATCTGCAGAACGATTATCCATTGACCATCCGGCAAACTGCCATTCATCGCGGGCTTCACTTTCCTGGAATAAGACACCCAGGCCATTTTTCCAGGTTGCAATGCGTAAAGGACCTGCACCACATTCATTGTTTAATCCTACACCTTCTGTGTCCATTTTAAGGACAGTGTTTAGCATGGGAATTAGTTCTTCCTCCGGCATTCCATACGGCAGATCTGTAGTCTTGCCTGTTTCTTCATGGACCATTTGCAGGCCTTCTGATGTCAATGCGAGCAGATAGCCTTCGAGTGAATATTCAGATGTTGTGTCTGTCTGTACAGGAGTCTGGATCGTTGAATCTGCAACTTCAGCTAATGAATTGGCTTCACGCGTGGCCGCAATATTTGTTTTGCCCTGGCAACTCATGATTGCAATCACCAACAGGAACATAGATTTAAGAATTGGCATTGTTATTTATGTTTTATTTTTTATACAAAATCTGCAACCCATTAGATACCGCCTGATGACCGATGGTTGCATGATCTTTATCTGGCAAATAATCAAAATACACACGCACATTTTTGCTTTCAGAACTTTTTATCATGTCTGCTAATACATTAGCGTCCACTTCCATGACATGGGGTATTTCTCCCGGACCAAGACCTTCCTTGCCAACACCAATGTAAATATCAAGTGTATGCTGAAAATCCGGTTTGAGTAACTCAGGTTTTAGTTTCAAAAGTGAAGCATCATCCCACCATAAGCTCGGACTGATGATCAGATATTTGTCAAACAGTGTTGGTTTTTTAAATAAAATTTCTGTTGCCAGCAACCCACCCAATGATTGCCCGATGATCATCCGCGATGATGTCGTGCGAAATGTTTTCCGGATATAAGGCTGAAGTTCTTTTTCCAGAAAGAATATAAACGTATCGGAATGCCCTGATGTAGGACTTAATTCTATATCGGATTTGAACGTTGAAGGGTACGTAAAGTCCCTTCTCCTGTCCGTATTAGCTATCCCGACTACTATCGAATTTGGCACCTGTTCGATCCATGGAAACGTATAGAACTGGATCAATCCGACGACATGAATAAAATCTTCATCAGCAGCTCCATCCAACAGATAAATGACGGGATATGATGCTGTGTCATTTTCCTGATATCCATCAGGCAGGTAAATATTCAGGGTCCTGTTTTCATTCAGGATGTTGGAATGGATCACATGTGTTACACCCAGGATAAAGGGTTTGGGTGGGGGAGTATTTTGCCCAAAACCAATTGAGCAAAAAAGAATTTTCACAAAAATGATACTTACAATTTTCATTAGAATCAATATGGATGGAAGTTTGGATATCCGGGTTCTGTGATTAATTTCTGAAGTATGATGATCATTCATTTCTATTAATTCCAGATCCCTCTTGCCATCATGGTGGCCAGCAGTACAATGATGGATAAAATTCCTAATTGAAGATGACTTTTGAATGCAAATGAACGGGCCGGTGTAAAATCAATCAATTCACCTTTTTTACTTTTACTACGCCACCTGATAAGCGTGACCATAATTTTAACTTCCAGTAGAAAGACCAACAGGAATAATCCCATTTTGACGAGGAAAGCTGTGCTGTGCAAATAATAGGCCGATCCTTTTTCCAAACCCCCAAATGCCCGCCACACTCCTGTGCCGATCCAAAGCATAGAAGCCAGGCCCCATAAATTATCCGCCCGGAAGACTTCAGCAAGACCGGAAGTATTCGTCAGCTTTTTAAGCGCATTTGCACGCGTCCAGATGGCGTAAAAGCCGATCCCCAGTGTCAGGAGATGCAGGAAGGCTAAGATGAGACGAATTACCATTATTTGATAATGTAGATGTTGGACTGATGAAAGCCGAAAGTACACATTCCGGCTATCCTAAAGTATACCGGCGAATACGAGAGCGGGGGTAAACGAAATCACCCAATTGCCGTTATTACCTACTATTGCACTTCACAGGGTTGGTAACATCTCCTTCCTAACAGGCTTATATCATGAATCATCTCTTTCTGTTTACATGTATTTTCATACTATCATCAGGCAAAATAATGGCACAACCTAACTCCGTCCAAACAGGCATCCAATCAAATATGAATACTTCACAACCTAACATGCTGGTCGAGATCTGGAGTGACGTCATGTGCCCATTTTGTTATATCGGCAAACGCAGGTTTGAAGAGGCACTAGCTGTGTTTCCGGAGAAGGACCAAATTAAGGTTGTTTGGAAAAGTTTTCAGTTGTCTCCTGATATGAAAACTGATACCTCAAAAAATATCAACCAATTCCTTGCTGAGCACAAAGGGATCAGCATAAAGGAAGCACAACGACTCAATAACCAGGTGACACAGATGGCTTATAAGGAAGGTTTGGTATATGACTTTGACAAGGCAGTGGTAGCAAACTCATTTAACGCACATCGGTTCACACATTTTGCAAAACAATACAATAAGCAGCTGGAAGCGGAGGAACTATTATTCCGTGCCTATTTTACGGAAGGAAAAAATATTGATGATTATGCTACATTACTTCAAATGGGATCTGAGATTGGATTAGATGCGGTCCTGTTAAGAATAGCCCTGGAAAATGGATCATTTGCAGATGATGTCAGGGCCGATATCGAAGAGGCAGGGGAACTTGGATTGCAAGGTGTACCTTTTTTTGTATTCAATCGCAGGTATGCCGTATCTGGCGCACAGGATCCAAAGACCTTTCTCGAAACCCTTGAAAAAGCTTTTGAAGAATGGAGTCTCGCAGAGAAGAAAAATTAGAAATTAGAAACTGGAAATTAGAAAAAGTAAATTTAGGAAATTGTAAAATTAGAAATTGAAAATTATTGTATGGTCAGACAAAGTTGGATTATTCTGTGATAATTCCTTCGCCTTCGCCTCAGCCTCAACTTTTAGCTTTTACCTTTTAGTTTTTAGTTTATCTAATGATCTTCATAAACTCCGCCTTCCTGCTCCTGGCCACATCAACGTAATGACCATTTTGTAATTCGATCTGACCGCCATCGCCTTTGATATATCGCTTGATGTAGTCGAGGTTGATGATAAAGGAATGATGAGGTCTGAAAAACTGGCTTGACGGTAAAATCTCTTCAAAGTCACGCAACGTACGCGTAGTCAATAAGGATTTGGGTTCTTTGGCAAAATGAACAGTGGAATAATTACTATCTGCCTGCAGATACACAATGTCTGAAATAGTAAAGAAGAGTAAACCTTCCATCGTGGGTATGGCAATTTTGTTGAGGTGGAATTGATTAGACAGGTTTTGATGCAGCATTTCCAGGCGCTCAGCATTTTGATTTTTGCCTGTATGTTCTTCAACCTTGCGGACCGCATTTTGCAGGTCGTTGATGTCAATCGGTTTTAGCAGATAGTCAAACGCTGCATAGCGAATAGCTTTAATAGCATATTGATCGTATGCCGTTGTAAAGATCAAATGAAAATTTTTCTCCCCGATATGTTGTAACATTTCAAACCCATCCATGCGAGGCATCTCAATATCGAGGAATACAATAGATGGATCATGTGTCTGTATCAATCGGAGACCTTCTTCACCATTAGCTGCTTCACCTAGCACTTCCACCTGCGGACAGTAACCTGCAAGCTTTTGTTTCAATGCGAGCCTGCCTTTGTTTTCATCATCGATAATGATAGCTGTGATCATGATACCTGTTCTGTTTTTAGTTGAACCTCCACACGTGTGCCGGTAGCAACGCCATCTTCATAAAGATCTGAAATAGTAACTGAAGCATGGTCTTCCTGGTTAAAGAGCCGTATGCGGTCGCGGCTCATCTGCATACCATAAGATATTTTTTCAGTGCGTCGACCATTCATTGTATATTTTCTGCCGACGCCATTGTCTTCAATAGTGTATACTATGCCATCAGAACATTTTTTTAGTGTGATATGGAGGTGACCCTGCCCGTCAGGCCTGTTCCTCAATCCATGCAGAATTGCATTTTCAACATACGGCTGGATAATTAATGGCGGCACCCGAAGATCTTCGTCATAGATGGCAGGATCAACCTGAATGTCAGCTGTGAATGCTTGTTCACTTCTGAATTGTTCAAGCTCAATGTATATTGTAAGGGTCTCCATATCCTTCTCGACAGATATCAGGTTATGCTTCGAACTGTCGAGTACATTGCGGATCAGGCGCGCGAATTTGTTGAGATAAATAGTTGCCTGATATTTATCATCGCTGTGGATCAGCGCATCAATGCTGTTAAGACTATTGAAAATAAAATGCGGGTTCATCTGGGCGCGAAGTGCCATCATTTCCGTTTCAGCTATTTTTTGTTTGAGGTTGGATTCATTCCGGATCGATTGTAATCTTTTTCTGCCAGCATAATAGCCTGTAGCAACTACAACAAGAACGAGAGTCATAATAAACCAGCGTCTAAGCCAGAAAGGTGGTAGAATTGTAAAGGTTACGGCATCAACTTCTTCTCCCCATACTCCTTGCGTATTGGCCGCCTTTAATTTGAATACATATGTTCCGGGTGCAAGTGTAGCATACTGAGCTGTCCGTGACATTCCTGCATATTGCCATTCCTGGTCTGCACCTTCAAGAAAATAGGCAAAGGGTATCCTGGTAGCATCTGTGTAGTATGGCGCTGTAAATTCGATCGATATATTCTTTTGATGGTGGGCAAGACGGAGACTGGATTTTTTAAGATCTATTATTTGAGGCTGATTGTTAATTGAAAAGCGATCAATTTCAGGGCGGGGTATTGCTATTGATTCATTTGTTTCTTCAATTGGCAGGATGAGTATTTTTCCTTTATCACCTATGATGATATATTTAGACATAGGATCCAATGCCATTTCAAAAGAAGAAGAAATATTCATCCACTCTTTTGACACAATGGTATGATCAGTTGTATGGAATCGGGTATAACCATACTCCGTGGCCAGAAACAAATAGTCATCATAATCTTCCATGCTGAAGATGTAATCGCTGAGGAGGCCGTCTTCACGGTTGAATTGAAGTGTTTGTTGTGAAGTATGATCGTATCGGATCAGGCCATCACCTAGCGTCGTAGTTAACCAAAGATGACCTGACCTGTCAGGATGAAATGAGTAAATTCCTTTGTTAACCAACAGGTTGCCAGGCGTATCCGGGCCATGAAATTGTTCCCACTTCCTGCTTTTTACATCGTATCGAATTAATCCTCCGGCTGCAATGGATCGTAACCACATATTGCCTTGTTGATCCTGTTTGATGCCTGATATGCGTGCATACGGACCTGTCTTCTCAACAGACAGAATGGCATCGTCCGTAATTTTTTGAAGCAAGTCTTTTGTATACAGATATCTATACAAGCCGAATGGCTGTCGGGTGCCGATCCATATATCGCCGCGATGATCGCGATAGATAATGTTGATAAATGCATTACGCAATATGGACAGTGAAGACCGTGGAGATAAAAAAGTTTTTGTTTTGATATCAAAAATGATCAAACCGGCAGAGGTGGCAATCCATAATTGATCCTGCAGGTCTTCGCATAGCTGGACCATGACAACATTTACGGGCACGGGAATTTTATAAAAAGTGTAATTCCTTTTAACAGAATCACTCTCTATCAAAATTCCATTTTCATATAGACTGTAGATCTTTCCATTTCCTGAAACCATCACATCCATACATTTCGATTGTCCGGTGACGTTTGATATGGACAGCTCACGATGATCATTATTTTTTTCAAGCTGAAACAAACCTTCATTTGCTCCGACCCAATACATGTGGTCGTTTGATCTGAAGATCGTAATGGGTGTGACCGCGTTGTTTTCATTATTTGTAATAGCGCGTTCCTGAAAATGGATGTGCCTGAAAGCAAGTGTTCCCGGATCTGTTTCAAAAAATAAACCATTCGAGCTGCATAACAAATTTCCGTCTTCCAGCAATATAAATGCATTTACACTGCTTGATTCCTGGACAGGTTGTCCGAAGTCCTGGTGCAATACATCGCCTGAACGTAGGTCATACCGATAGATACCTGAACCCCATGGACCCACATAAAGCAAATCATTTTTCGTGTCCATCATCAAACTGCGGATATGTTTATACTCCAGGTAAGGCAAATGATCCGGATTGTTCTGCCTGTTATAGATCAGTTTGTTTTGAAAGTCGATAATCTGAATACCCGATGTATCAGATGGCAACCACCATCGGCCGTGCGCATCTATTGACCATTCTTCATACTTTATGGTGATGCCTTTCAACGGCTTCGCCCATGACAGGTCGGTAAAGCGATATTGATATTTGAGATCCTTGTCAAGAAGATCCAGATCACCATTTACATTTAGCCAGATCATGCCATCAGGTGCCTGATGCATACTGCCGATATTAGCGCCCGATCCGGATTGTAATGCATGATGTGTTATGCGATCATTTTCGAAAGTACCTAAGATGGTATTAAACACACCAAGGCCATTGGCTGTAGCGATGAGCAGAAGACCAGGCTGGTATTCGAGGATATCATTGACAGTGTTATGAGGCAGGCTGCCAGGTTCATATTTGTTATGATGATACGTTTTGAAATGCACTCCATCAAACCTGTTGAGACCTTCCTTGGTGGCAATCCATAGGAAGTCGCGACTATCCTGGTATATGTCATAGACGGCAGTATTGCTGAGACCTTCTTTGCGGGTGTACTGATTAAGGATGTGGAACTCAGGTTGTGCCTGAAGGAGAGAAGTAAACAGCAGGACCGTGAATACGATAGACCGCATTATTTAAAGTTACAGTAAGTGGATTAGTTTTTATACTCCTGCAAATTTCCTTCCTACACAAGTATTAGGTAGTGCCATTGAGTCCTTTTCAGGATTCATTGAGTCATGGGCATGTTGTCACTCCATGGGTGTGCAAACCTAAAGCGGGAAATATTCCGGATCACGTATGTAAGCTACAACCTGGCCCATGGTTTACTTTCTCAAAAGATCATGTATTTGTGCGTACTGCAATAACATAATGGTCTTCCCATCTTTAATCTCTCCACTCAAAATCATATCGTATGCTTTTGAAAATGGAAGCTCCAGTACTTCAATATCTTCCTGTTCGTGTTCGATACCACCGCCTTCATTCATTTTCATGGAGGCCTCGTACGCTGCAATAAAAAAATGAATGATCTCCGTTACTGACCCGGGCGACATGTAAGCTTCAAATATTTTCCGTACTTCCTTCACCTGGTAGCCAGTCTCCTCTTCTGTTTCCCGGCGGATACAATCTTCCGGATGATCTGTATCCAGTAAGCCTGCACATGCCTCGATGAGCATCCCCGTTGCATTTCCATTGATGTATGTAGGTAGCCTGAATTGCCGCGTGAGAATTACGGTCTGGTTTACTTTATTGTATAACAAGATACACGCTCCATTTCCCCTGTCATAAGCCTCACGTACCTGAAGTTGTATGCTATTATCTTTTTTTAAAAATTCATATGTGATCTTTTTCAACACATACCAGTTATCAGAGAGGATCTCCGTTTTGATAATTTTTATTTGCTCAGGCATCGTGTAAAGATAGAGCTAAGTCATTGGATTTAAATATTGAACAAGGAACAAGGAACGTAGATTTTTGAAGGTTAGTTCTAAACTCTTTGAGTAATGGATAATATCAATAAATGATTTGATAAGATCACCGCAAGTACCGAATACAAATTTTTGCCACTTACCAATTTTACCACTTTAAATATCCTTATTAATCGGTATGGCAGTTACATATTGAATGACGGTGCTTTACACAAGTACCTCAAAACAATTGACTCATGCTACACCTGTCCCACTCTCATCCCGAAGGCGCGTACTACTACATGATCTTTAACCTGATTGCCCTTATCGTGGGTGTTGTAATCACGCTTGTTGCTGCCTGGAAAAGTAAAATCGATGTCCGAAGCCTGAAAATGATTGTGGCCGCAGGCATCCTGGGTGCCATCATCGGCAGTAAGCTCATCATGCTGACCAGTGCACAATGGCTAGAACTCATCACTGATGGTCACCTGCCACTTGACAATAGCAAATCTGTTGTAGGTGCTATCCTGGGTGGTATGATCGTAGCATGGAGCGCCGGAAAGTGGCTGGGAAATAAATCTTCAATACTCGATCTCTGTGCAGTGTCATTACCTCTGGCGCTTGCCGTACAGAGAATAGGCTGTTTAATTGCAGGATGTTGCCATGGGATGATCACCGATATGCCATGGGGTATAACCTATGCACAAGGAACTAAGCCTTATCTCGAACAACAGCAGGCAGGTCTAATTACGCCCGATGCAATTTCATCCTTACCTGTGCATCCGGATCAATTGTATACTGTTCTGGCCGGTCTCACCATCGCCTTTTTAGTCTGGAAAACGCGCAACTTTTGGAAGTCACCATCAGGACAATTTATCTTTTCAGTGATGCTGCTTCTTACATTTCGTTTTATAGAAGAGTTTAGCCGCTTTCATGTGGCGCCGCAACAATGGATGGGGTTGGAAATGATCCAGTGGAAAATTATTTTCATCATGACAGTGCTTGGGCTTGTACTATATTTTCGTGAACAACAATATACACGCACTGCAACGGTTGAGGATGTTATCGTTATACCGGCAATACAGCACATGAGAGCCTTTTGTATTGCACTCACTGTTCTGTTTGTTACATTACAGACAGGTGGTTGGTTATCTGCGGATGAACGCACGATTATCCTGCTGTCCGTGATACCACTTTGTGTACTGGTAATTTCGGTACATGTGCTTCGGGTATTTTTTTCTCCAAAATATGTTCGTGCAGGCAGCCTGATGATCCTTGCCTTTGCATTGATGAGCCAGAAAGTAGATGCACCCAAAATGGCACCTGTGCCTCCACCTCCATCCTACACGGCATTTGAATTAACTACTGCGGCTGGGTCTTTTAACCTGGATCATGAATTTAATTACGCCTCGTATTATGATGAAACGTGTGATCCTCCTACTCTGGTGGAGACAAGGGATAACGTCCCGTATGATCATAGCTACAAAATTGGCGGCATCGGTGTCAGCCGCAAAATCTATTACAACCAGTGGCAAAGCCTCCTGGCAGCATTCAGAGTATATGGCGGTGCTCAAAAAATAACTCCGAAAGCAGGCGAATCACTCACATTCGATGCACCTACGTTCAACAATACACTCATTGGAATCAATCCCATGTTGCAATTTGATACACGTGGCATTGGAGTAGGAGTTGGAGCTTCAATTGGTTTACTCGGAAATGATGTAACTGATAATCCAAATGATCATGCTGATTTTAATCCAAAAACAGATGCGCGCAAATCTTCGCTCCAGGCTCGTGTCCGGTTCTTCAGCGAGCGTCTGACATTTTTAGAGATCATGGGAGGTTATGACCTGGGATCTGTGGGAGAATACAATTGGCAATTTTTATTGGGCACACGATTCAACGGGCATAAGCATTTATTGAAAGGTGGCCTGGCAAGCTCAAGACATGAAGGTAAATACTTTGTGATGCATGGACAGGTTGCCTTGTCACCACGCTTTTTTATTACGCCTCAATTGATGGTCAGTTATAAAAACAACACGGGACCGTATAGTAAAAAGGGATATCGGGCAGCGTTGGGGATAGAGTATAGGATTAATGATAAATGAATGGACAGATTATTCAATCAAGGTTTGCTTTCGTACAACAGTAAATCCAAATAGCCCTTCGGAATATTCTAGTCTTACTTTCTTGAAGTTTCCAATGGTTTTTTCGTAAACACAAGGAAAAACGAGTTCCTTTTTTATTGGCGGGAAATTTATTATCGCATAAGGACTTCTACATCTTGAACTTCGACCCCTACCCAAATTACCTGTGCTTATTATTTCGAAGGTCTCATTTTTAACTTTTTCATCAGCAAATACCCTGTTTAGAATAAGTGGAGCAAAATAAAATAGACCTGCGCCAATTATGCTGCAAAATAAAATCGTTGAAAAAAGTTCTTTGTAATCAGAGAATAAAATAAAACTAAGAATGGCACCTATAGCAACGCCTATAAACGAAAGTCTCCACAGCAGATATGATTCTATAAGAGTCCTTCTGTAAATGTAAATTCCAATGAGGATCAGGAAAAGAAAGACGAAAAAAAGAATTTTTATTATGGTATCCCATGTTTTGGTCCTCTTTGTTGAACCCTTGCTTAAAATGACGTTAAACTTCTTTTGGACTTTTATATTCATTAATACAAAACTATAAATTAAGTTATTACCATTTATCGTTTACTTTCTTTGTTCGATTATCACTATAAAATAAAGTAGGCATACAACTCCTGCCAACACAATCATGGAATAAAATAGTGATCCGTCTTGTCCAGCATACGCGCATCCGTCATACCAGATCTGTTATACATGATGACACTTCCGGTTCCGAGATCTGGATATAAACGCAGTTCTGTATAATATCCACCACCTCCACCTGCATGAGCAACATACCTATGTCCTTTAAGACTTCCTGTAAACCATGATAAAGACATGCCTGTTGGCTTATTTGCGGCAACGGTTTCTGTAAAGATTAATTTTTTGAAGTCTTCCCGGAGAAGTATAGATTCCGACTTCAATAGAGTTTGCGCGTAGGAAATCAGTCCGCAGGCAGTACCAAAAAGCCCACCGTATGCAATTCCATTATTGTAAAAAGGTTTGAATGATTGCCACTTACCTTCGGGCTTGTTCATGTATTTGCTTTTATCAAAAAGAAAGCCCAGGATCATATTGCTGAATGACCATGTTTTGTGATAGCCTGTAGCATGATGTTTAGACTCAGGGGTGAAATTCAATTCCGATGTATTACATGGAGCAATAATATTTTTTAAAATAAACTCCTCATAAGACGCTTCGGAAACATTTTCAATTAACTGACCAAGAAGGACGTATCCGAGGTTACTGTATTTGAAGCGAGTACCCGGAGAGAAAGATAATTTTGGATTGGCAGCAAATATTTTTTTAAAAAATAAATTCCTGTCAAACTGCTGGTGCTCTTCAGCAAGATGGATATATGATAGCGGCATTGGATTTGGAATTCCGGAGGTATGACTTAATAAATGCCGGATGGTTATTGATTCTGAATACGGGAATCCTGGAACGTATAAAGTTGCGGGTTTGTCCAAATCAATTTTGCCTTCCTGAGCGAGTTGCAACACGGCGAGAGCAGTAAAGGTCTTTGTAATGGAGTATAAATGGTACGTGGTAGCTGTGTCGACATGTTCTTCGGACATGATATTTTTAAAACCATATCTCATCTCATAAGAAGGACCCTCCAGGTCAAAGAAGGTGTATTGAATAGAAGGTGTATGATGTTTATTAACCTGTTCGGTTAAAAATGCATTGAGGTTTTTCATGTAGTTCTGATTGTCCTGCAAAGAAAAGGTGCCTCGATATGCGAAGGATTATCAAATGATAAGAAATCGATCTTCTTATTTTTTAGCAAGATCATTCCGAAGCCTGCTGAAAGAAACCGGCGTAATGCCCAGGAACGATGCAATGACCGTATGCGGGATTATATTTTCAAGTAAAGGATATTGTTCCCTAAAATAGAGCAACCTGTCTTTAGCAGTATATGAGCGGAACAGGACTTCGAAATTAAGATGACGTATAAATTCTTTTTCAACAACGCCTCTTCCAAACATGCGGATCTGATGATTTTCTTCACTGATCTCCCGGTAAACACCTGCTGGGACTGCGAGATATGTGCAGTCAGTCAATGCCTGCAACGAAAATATACTCTTATGGTCCCGCGTCCGTGAAAAATGAGGGGTAATCACAATCTCATCCTGATATATTCCCGTTGTGATGCATTGTGATTCGCTATCGGTATTAAAACGATGTGAAACACCCGCCAGTTGAAAGTATTCAAAGGCATTGAATCGCCCTTCATGAAAAACAATCTCATTTTTTTTAAAAACTGATACTGAGCCTTGATGAAATATCAGATCAGCAGATCTCCTGTCAACAGGTGCATACATGTTGAGGATCCGATGAAGTGTTATATCTGCAGAGAGTTCCAATGAATGTTTTTAGTAAAGTAAAATACATGATTTATGAAGCATGCCTCTTCGGCCACCATTTCATGACAACATAAATAATACACACAACACCCACAAAAACACAAATAGAACTCACCTCAGCCGTGCTTAAATTGGACAGTACATACAAGATCGCTGCAATAGCGATCCCGGGAATTACATAGCCACCCGGAACCTTAAATGATTTTTCCGCAGGCTCAATTTTTCGAATCCGGAATTTGATTAATGATAATACCACGGCAAGATAGATCAGCAACAAGGCACCACTGGCCAGAATTGCCAGTTGTTTGAAGCCACCAGAAACTGAAAATAACAGGATCAATCCACCGTAGACAATCACTGCCCAATGTGGCGTTGCAAACCGTGGATGGATCTGTCCCAGAAATTTTGGAAACATCCCATCCTTGGCACCTGCAAATAATAATCGCGGTGATGCCAGCACGTCACCCGTGACGGAACCTAATCCGGACAGGGCAGCAGCCAGCAAAATAATGGTCACACCTGCAATTCCTGCAATTCGTTCTCCAACTGCAGCCAGGGGCGCACCCTTATGTAATTCAATTTCAGGACCTAATACACCAAATGCAACTGTCTGTATCAGGATATATGTGAAGAAAACAATCAGACCGCCACATAACACACCAAGGGGAACTGTGCGTGAAGGATTTTTTATTTCACCACTGACACTTAATGAAGATTCAAATCCCGCAAACGCAAAAAACAAGATTAAGGCGGTATCCCCAAACGATTTTATCGAAGGCATTTCCTCCCAATGCAAATTCCCCGGTTGGATATGACTGATTCCAAAAATGATAATCCATACCAAAGGGATTAGTTTGATCAGGGTCACAAAGTTTACAAACTGTACACTTCGTTTTGCGCTTCTTACATTGATCAGGATCATCAGGCCTATGAGAAACGTAAATAGCAGGACCCGCATGAGGGGTTTTGAAAAAGCCGGCGTAACCACAGCAAGAGAATCTGCGACAATATTCATCACCGCTGCCGAACTCAATATTCCCCAACCAAAAAAGAAAAGCCAGTTCACAATAAATCCTGCAAACGGACCAAATGCAGCTTCTACATATGCATACGAACCTCCACTGGTTTTGATGCGACTGCCGATTTCTACATAGCATAAAATAATAGCGGCAAACATCAATCCGCAGAGCAGGAACCCGATGACACCGGCCGCTCCTAATTGCATCCCAATGATCGCAGGAAGCCCATAGATGCCACCGCCAATTGATAAGTTCACGATGGCAGCAGTTAATCCAGTCACGCCGACCACGCGTTTTAATCCTTCATCTGGTTTTTGGGTAGTCATGGGAGAGAAGGATTTAGAGCGTAAAAAAGGGATAAAATTGGCTACTAATATATTGAAAATCAAAGAGTTATGACAGTGTGGCACACCTAGGTATGCCACACTGTCATAAGATATTGTTTATCAGCGTGTTATATGGTTTTCAAGCCTTAGCCAGATTCCCCACCAATTCCATATTGACATCCTCATTTTCGAGCTCGTTAATCCGCTCAAGCTGGCGCTGGATACGTAAAAATTGGATGATCACCCAGGCAATTAGCATTACGAATGCAAACACAAGAAGCATGTATTCCCAGGTAAATTCTGCCTTCATTGGACCAATCAATTTTGCACCTACCACGCGGCCAAGATTGCCCATCGTCATGTAAATCGTAAACTGAGTGGCAGATACTTTTTTCCAGCAACACTGCATCGCGATCGCAAATAATCCAATGCTTGAAAAAACATACAGGATCTGGTAGATGATCATGAAGCCGGCAATGAAAGAATTATTAGTCCAATACGGTTTGAAAAAAAACAAACCCACACTGAGCAGGATGACTGTGAAAAAATAAATATTCATCATCCGGATCTTTCCAAAACGATCTATCAGGATGCCACCGATCAACATCCCACCAATGCCCCCAATCAAACTGGCAGTTGCAAAATATTGCGAATAGTTTTGTGCTGTCCAGTTAAGACCCTGCACCGTAAATACCGGAAGCAATGTGGCCATATAATTGAATGCAACCTGGGACACAAACATGACCACCCCAAGGATTAAACTATTCCGCAGCGTAAAAACTTTATAAAGGGATTTGAAGATCGCTGCCCAGCTATTGACCTGAATTTTTAGATTCTCCGGTGATGATACGCCATGCATCCATGGCATTAATTTTTCACCGGGTCGTTCGCGAAGTAACAAGGGAACCAGCATGATCAATGCAACCAGTGCGGACAATGACAGGATCGCTGCTGCAAAACCATAGTGGGTAAGAAACCAGCTTCCGACTGCAAGTGAGCCTGATGTCCCCACTATTTTAGAACCCCACATAAATCCATTGGCACGTGCCTGCTGATCTATGGGTACAATGTCAATGGCCATACCATCAGTCGCCACATCCTGGAATGCACCGAAACACCCGATCGTAAATGCTGCTGCTGACATGAGCCACATATTATGTAAGGGATCAGGTATAAATGCCATCGAAATAAAACTTGCTACAAGACCTGCCTGTCCCAGCAATACCCATGGGCGTCGCCGTCCCATGGGTAGATAATTAAAGCGGTCCATCAACGGTGCCACTATTAACTTAAAGCTCCATGGTAAGCTGGCTGCCGCCACAAAACCTCCAATCTCGCCGGCTGAATTTCCATTCATCGCCATCCAGGCGGGTATGCCAAAAAACAACATGCCCTCCGGAATGCCTTGTGCCAGGTATAAGGCAATGAAATTGAAATACCGTATAAAGGTATTTTCAGACAGGGCGGGAATCGTTTTGCTCATTAGTTTCTGCTGGTTGTATTCAACTCATTTTAAGAGCGTTTCAATTCAGAACGATGATTAAAGTACGTGAATAATTGTGTGTGTCAGTACTTGGTTATTTACATGTTGATCATGCTCCTTGCTTTATCAGCCCGTTCCCTGGATGTTTCCATTCCTAATTCAGTCGCTTTATCATAGTATTGAGCAGACTTTTTGTAGTTTTTCACATTCATATAATATTCACCCATGCTGTCATATGCATTGGATTCCTTCGGAGCTACGCGGATATATTTTTTAAAAGCAGCCTTTGCCATTTTCATTTCATTGATCGCCATATAGTGGTAACCGAGGCCATTGTAGGCAGTACCATTATCGGGACGTATTCGAGCCATCGCTTGCAGATGTGCTGCAGCAGCGGCATCATTGCCTTCAATAAACTTTGCAGTATTTGCCGCCAGTTCATAGGCCTGCCATGTATTGGGGTATTTGGCAATGAGCTCATTTATGATTTCAGTAGGATCTGCAGTCAGATCTTGTTTCCACTGGACCAGCATCTTACGCAATATTGATTCTGCAGGGGTAAGACCGGACGTGGAGATTGCAAGAGCGCGCGTCATTGTTTCCTGCGCCTGATCAGTGTCCTTAAATGCGATATGACCCATGGTGAGGTGTGCCAGAGCAAAAAAGAATGAAGGGTCTTCCTGCACAGCTTTATTCATCTCTGCCAGGTACTCTGCAATATGGGCGTTTTCACCTAGTGACAGGGCCTTGAAATAGGTGGCTTTCGCAGCGGGCGACTTGGTTGAAATGGGCAAATAGTAATCTTGTGCTGGTAACTCATTTGACATGGTTACGAACAAAGCGAATATCAGTAGTAAAATTTTCATGATATATTTTGTTTAGAAGGTTTGATAATAAGGGGACTGAAAAAAACCGGAATGAATCTCTTCACTCCGGTCTTAGAATATGAAGTCAATTAAATATTCCACTAAAAAAAGGGTGTATTGCAAATCTCTTTTGAGTGGATACTAATACAATTGTAATTATGGCTTATACACTTCCAGTTCAATCTCGATCATAAATTCCGGCAGTGCCAATTCTTTTACACCTAACCACGAGCCTGTCGGAAATTGTTTGGTGTAAATTGTATTTCGATATGCGGATTGTTTTAAAAATTCGGGCATGTTGGTTGTAAATACATTTTCCACAATTACATCATCAAATGTGCAGCCATAATGTTGTAACACTTTGTCCAGATCTGAGTAGCAATTTTTCATTTGTTGGAGTAAATCTCCAACAGCTGTCGGTGCACCTGCATCATCCATACTGACTGCACCTGAAATTTTAATATCATGCCCGATTTTCACTGCATGGGTATAGCCATAAGCTTTTTCAGTCTCCACACGCAGGCTGTAATATTGGGGCGTATCAATTTCGATAGCTATGCGCGAAGGGTTTTGGTTTTCGGTTGATGTTGCAGCATTGTTTTCATCGCTTTTTTTACAGGCAGTCAATACAACGAAGGCTCCCAGCAATGTGATGAACAGAAGGTTTTTCATTTGGACTAATTGAATATGTAATCAAGAAAGACACCTATTAGTTATGATTAATTCTTCGGCATCGGGTCAGAAGCAAAATTGCCATGTACTAATTTCCATTGGCCGCCTTGTTTTGCATAGACGCGAGTTGATTTGGCTCGTGTTGGCTCTACTTCTCCATCTTTGTTTCTGACGACACCTGCAAAGTTGTAAGAGAGAATAGCAACATCACCATAAATCTGCACTTTCGGGTTCAGCATTTCACCTGCCAGGATGGCTCCGGGATCCTTACTGGACGCCTCACTAAGTCGCATCGAAAGGGCCTTTCCTTCCAGGCGTGTTGAATAGTCATTATTAAATTCAGTGTAATCATCAGCAATGTTTTTAAAATGCTCTTTTACATTCGATGGATCTGCGATCTCAGAAGCCCACTGTGCTTTGACGATCCCGATGATTTCATCTGCGGTTTGCTGGTTTGTGCCCGACTGGGCTGAAGTAGTGTAAGTGAGGATCATAATGCTAAATAACATTGTCAATCCGGTCATTAGATTTTTCATACTCTTTCTGTTAGATGTTAGTTTTTGCCTACTCTGGTTGGTTTTCGGCTTCGCCATATTATTGTTGAAGATAACTTTCAGGGGCTCTGAAAACAAGTACCTTAGAGTCAATCATGAGATTTGAAATAAAGATGTGCTTCTTCTTCAGTGGAAAGGTGAATAGATGGCCCAACCACCCGTTTTTTTGTCCGAAGGATACCATTGATTGACCGAGTCGTATGAATGCATCTCACCCGGATTGACATGAAAAGACCAATTATTCTTCTGGCCTGCCTATGGGCATTGACGTTTGTCTATGCCCAAACTCCCCAGCTCGACAGCCTCGAGCAAGTCTATGCAGTTGAAAAGGCCGATACAACGCGGTTGAAACTTCTGTTAGAGATGATGGATATCGGGTATAATACCGACCTAAATCTCGCACTGGATTATACGCGGCGCGGGGTAACACTTGCTAAACAACTGGATAACAAACAGTGGATAGCGAAATTCTATGAGATGTTGGGAAGGACCCACGCCAACATGTCATCCTTAGATTCGGCAACCTATTACTTTGATAAAGCGGTGCTTCAATACGAAGCTATTGGCAATAAATTTGGGAAAGCAACCACATACTTTAAGATTGGTTGGGTGCACAAGCGCCGGGGTCATTATGACGACGCCATGAAAGCAGATCTTGAAGCATTGCGTATGATGGAAGAGTTGAAAGATCCTCGCGGCATAGCAGGTGCATTAGACCGGGTATCCGAAGACCTGTATAACCAGCGTAAATATGCCGAAGCACTTGAATACGCTAAGAAGGCCATTGAACTCTGTAAGAACAACAACCTTGAGGGCGAGCTTCCTTATGCGCTGCGTGCTGCCGGTGACGCAAGCATTGGAATGGGTGACAATAAAGCAGCACTCTCTTATTATGATGAAGCGTATCAGTTGACAGAAAAGAATGAAGGCCGTGATGCGCTTGCCGACATCAGCAATTCACGCGGCAATGCATATAAGCGCCTGGGGGAATATGAAAAGGCATTAGTGGATTATAAATTAACGCTGGAGCTCTCAGAAAAAGTGAATTATCCGGGTGGTATCTCGACAGCTACGGCTAATCTGGGCGAAGTGAATATCCTGATGGGAAGGTATGGAGATGCATTGCCATACCAATTAAAAACAATCCGGTTGCAGGAAGAAAATAAGGATGTATCGAACCTGATTGAAAATTACATGCACGCATCAACTATCTATAAAAACCTGGGGAATTTTGAATCTGCATTAACGTATCATGCAAAAGCATACGATCTGAAGGATAGCCTGGTGTCTGTAGAGGCAGATGCTACGATGTCGGAATTACGTACCCAATACGAAACGGAAAAAAATGAAGCTACCATCGCTTCACAGGAGACGCAACTGGATCAGCAGCGTACCATGCAGTGGCTGTATATCGGACTCGCTGTTTTGCTGGGACTTTTTGCTATATCTTTTTATCGCAATGCAGCAGCCCGCAAGAAAACAAACCAGCTTCTTGCTGCAAAAAATGCTGAGAATGAATTGCTCCTGAAAGAAATTCATCATCGCGTAAAAAATAATCTCGAAGTAGTATCCAGTCTTCTGGCACTGCAGTCTGCGCAGATTGATGATCCAAATATTAAAGATGCCATGCAGGAAGGTCAGAACCGGGTGCAGTCTATTGGTATTGTACATCAGAAATTATACCAGGGCACCAACCTTGCAGCGGTCGAGATGAAAGACTATTTTGTCAACCTGAGTGATAACATCCTTGATACATTTGGTGCCGAAGACCGCGTCACGATTCAATGTGCCATGGATCAACTGGAGCTGGATATCGACACAGCTGTACCACTTGGACTGATTGTCAATGAGATCCTCACGAATGCATTAAAGTATGCATTTCCCGATGGACGCAAAGGCCACATCGAAATTACCCTGGAACGTGCTGATGCCAATTCGCTTCATCTCCGTATCGCAGATGATGGTGTCGGCAAGTCAGGTTTCATAAAGGGTACGGGATTTGGAGGACAGTTGATCAGCCTGCTGACAAAACAGCTGGGAGGTACCATGCGGGAGGATGGAGTGGGAGGAACTACGGTGTATCTTGATTTCGCCGTGAAGAGTGCTGCCTGATCGAAATTTTAGATTTTAGATTTTAGATTTTAGATTTTTTTTTCGGACAATGTAAACCGAATACAGAAAACTGAATACAGAATACCGAATATGGATCATAAGGTAAAAATCCTGATCGTAGAAGATGAAATGCTCATTGGGGCCAAGATCTCTCTGTTCCTGACGGAGCTAGATTACCATGTTACGGCAATCCTACCGAGAGCGGAAGAGGCATTGGTGCATGTACTTGAAAACATGCCGGATATCGCATTGCTGGATGTCAGGTTGCAGGGGGAGATGGATGGGATTACACTGGCGGATATCCTGCATCAACAGCACAAATTGCCGGTCATTTTTCTGACAGCGAATTCGGATGACAGTACATTTAATCGTGCCAAAGTTGCCAAGCCATTTGCTTTTCTATCCAAACCTTTTCGGAAAACAGATCTTCATCGGGCTATTGAGTTGACCATCAGCCGTCTCGAAGAAATGCAATCTCAACACGAGATGAAACCTCTTGTCAAAGAAGAAGATGATAATACATTTATTCTGAGCGATCGCATTTTTGTCAGGTTCAAAGATAAAATGGTCAAGGTGCTGTTCGATTCCATTCTGTATGTAGAAGCGGAACGTAACTATTGCCGCATCTATACATCCACCAAAGATTATCTGCTCACGATGCCAATGAAAAACATGGAATCGAAATTACCTGTATCCCAATTTCAACGGATCCATCGTTCCCATATCGTCAACTTGTCGCGCGTGGATGAAGTTTCAGAAGGCTATGTCCTCATAGGAAATACGAAGCTATCGTTAAGCCATACCCTTCGTGATGAATTCTTCGGCCGTTTCCGCATGGTGTGATGTAAGGGTTTTCAGTATTCGGTATTCTGTTTTCAGTATCGGTATTCAGTTGGTTTTGTCTTAGCGTAATTCGTGTAATAGCGGCTTTTTAAATTCCGCTCTTTATTTGTACTCCATTTCGTACAGATCAATACCTTTCACCCAAAAGTCTTTCTCAATCCTCAATAACTTGAACCCCTGTTTTTCATAAAAACCAAACACGTGCTGAGAGGTACGAAGCAATATACGTTCAACAGTTTTATTGTTTTTCAATCGTTCAACCCGGTATTTCAATAATTCTGTTCCTAAATATTTTCCCTGGTAGTCCGGGTGGATCATGCCCCAGCTGATGATGCCTGTCTTATGATCATCCTCAAAATTGACTCCACCACTGCCAATGATTTTGCCATTCACCAGCATGACATAATATTCTTCGATCTCGTGATCCAGGAAAAATTCCAATCCGGATTCTTCTTCGGGAGAAAAGAATTTAGGCGTGTTGGCACGAAAGACAGACATTACGCCAGCTTTATCGGCCAGATGGAATTCTCGTATGGTACTTTTGAAAGCCACCTATTTACGTTTACGTACAATTTAGAATATTTGAAAAATAATCTGTTGATATAAAATTTTTCATTTAATTATGAATAGCCATATGGGCAACGCATTTTAAGTGGTTTAAGAACATTCCATGTTTCAACTAAGGCCTCTTCCGCTTTCATCCCAAGGATCATGGGATGGTTACCATTCTGACCAAGGCTGGACCGAAGGCATCATTGTAAAAGCACACCAGATCCGGTCCCCACCATAGAAACATGGGAAACTTGCAAGTAAGAATAATGTTAAGGGAAGACCGCAGACTTTGGGGCCAAAGTTCAGAAGGCCCTAAAGAGGTATGGCTCCAGTCATTTTCCTGGATAAGTCTCCCCATTTCCCAACCACCGGAAAGAAACCCGATGCTGCTGTCTGAATTAATAACTTTCATGTAATCAGGCAATTGCACTGACTTGGGGCAAGCATCAGGGTGGTTATAAGGTCTATTTATGTATTAAATGTAAAGTTTAATTTGGTGCAACTACAATTGAATTTTCTACCTGCTTCCGGTCAGTTTCGCACATCTGGACGGACATTACTTGTTATTGGGTGAACAGGCAATTTCCGGTTGTTCAGCCTTCAATCTTTGTGGATAATTTACCTTACATTTGGGTCACCTCCCCTAATTTCCTGACATTTAATCTGGTTCATTATGAAATGGAAATCCCTATTAACTATACTCCTGCTCCCTTTTCTTCTGCTAATGTTCAGTAGTTGCGGTAATAGCGATGTACTGGGCGATTCAGATCTTGGTGTTCGTGCGGATCCCTTCGAGAACAATGGTGGCGATGACGACGGAGATGATGACGGAGATGATGATGACGGAGATGATGATGACGGAGATGATGATGACGGAGATGACGATGACGGCGATGATGACGGCGATGATGACGGCGATGATGATGACGGCGATGACGATGACGGAGACGATGACGGAGACGATGACGGAGATGATGACAGAGACGATGACGGCGATGATGACGGAGACGATGATGACGATGACGGAGACGATGACGGAGACGATGACGGAGATGATGATGACGGAGACGATGACGGAGACGATGATGACGGAGACGATGATGACGGAGATGATGATGACGGAGATGATGATGACGGAGACGATGATGACGGAGACGATGATGACGGAGATGATGATGACGGAGACGATGATGACGGAGACGATGATGACGGAGACGATGATGACGGA
>JANPKZ010000014.1:0-5023 GCA_031426295.1 Saprospiraceae bacterium | reverse complement strand
GTATGACCGTGATCAAAGTGATTGGTATCGGGATGATCATCATTGTCTGCCTTGTATTCGGTGGGCAGTTTATTCCAAATTTATCAGGCGCGACGCTTGATCCGGGAAAGGTTTCATTTGGGATTGCATTGATCGGTGTACTATGGTCGTATGGCGGCTGGCATCATGCGTCATATGTCAGTGGTGAAGTTCATAATGCGCAGCGTGTTGTCCCGCGTGCGCTTTTATCAGGAGGATTGATTGTAACTCTTGTGTATGTGGCAGTGAATGCTGCATATCTGTCCGTGATGACAACAGGAGAGATTGCTGCTTCAACAGCGGTTGCGGCGGATGCATTGAGTAAAGTCACGGTCGTTGGAGGATTATTGATCGCAGTCCTCATTTCTTTTTCCGCATTTGGAACGGCGGGTATCTATACATTGTCGGCTCCACGGATCTATTTTAAAATGGGGGAGGACAAAATATTTTTTCCCTGGCTGGCAGACCTGCATGAAAAATTTCAAACGCCAGTCAAAGCTATTGTCCTGCAAAGTATTTGGGCTGCCGTATTGATGATCTTTTGGGGGACGTTTGAAAGTCTCACAACCTATGTCGTGTTTATGGATTGGATTTTTATGACGATGGCTGCTGTGGCTATTTTTATTTTCAGGAAAAAAAATGCTGTCTCGCCGTATACAGGTTATCGTGTACCCTTGTATCCGGTGATACCCATGATCTTTATTGCCATATCATTGTGGTTTTTAGGAAGTACAATAATGGGACGACCCGTTCAGGCAATTGCCGGGATCATTCTGATGGCTATCGGACTACCAGTGTATTTCTTTTTTAAATCCCGTTCAATATCTTCTACCGGAGTGAATCAGCAGCCGTAACTGAATCAGCATTCATGAGGCGTTGATTGTTTACTGAGTCCATCATCTGCTGTTGAGACAATGAGTCAGCAATGCGTTGTTGCCGGATGGAATCAGTGTTGACAACAGGTACTGCATCAACAGCGTCACCTCCTTTGTCAAGGAAATAAAATAATCCTAATGCTGCGATCAGCAGGACGATCCACGGAAGTAATTTAGACATGGTGCTGCCTGTTTTTTCAGGTACGACTTCAGCAGGCACTTCAATATTTCCGTGAGCAACTTTTGCGTCGGGATCCGTGCTGACAATTTCGCGAATAGAAGCAGGAAGAACTGCATTGACGGCATCGCGATGATCTGATAAAAAAGTTTTCAGGCCTGAGGTACCCAGGTTTTTATTTTTCACAACACCAGATACCAGGCTCATCACAATTGGAGCAATGATCTTAAGCAGGGTGGAGGCAGAAGAAGTTTTTAATCCATTTGAGGTGGATATCTGGTCAACGACCGGATTGAGATTGGA
The DNA here is from genome assembly GCA_031426295.1 of Saprospiraceae bacterium. Lineage (GTDB taxonomy): Bacteria > Bacteroidota > Bacteroidia > Chitinophagales > Saprospiraceae > Opimibacter. The sequence goes on along the minus strand of JANPKZ010000014.1, from coordinate 3,649 downwards.
ACCCAAAAGAAAATTCAATATGTCGGAACCTGAAGATGTCAGGCTGGAAAGAGCCGTTGGATCTTCAAGTCCTGATTGAACAGTTGTCAAAACTTCTTCACCGATTCCTTTTTCATTTATAAATGATAACAATTCCTGTGTTCCCTGGTCTGTATTTCCTCTGCGTTGCATAGAACCTAACAGGACAGAAAAGATGGACCGTACAGCTGAAGAGGTGCTGGCAGAAGACTCACCCAGCATGCCGCTGGTAGTCTGTGCTAACTGATCTGCCATCGTGGTCTGAAAGAAGTCGACGAGGTTGTTGGACATTGGTTTGGTGGTATTGAATGATGTTTACAAATGTAGGTAAAATAGGATGAGGCGAAGGCAGAGGCTGAGGTGATAATAGGGACGCTGAACCTCTGATTCAGCTGATGGGTGTGATGAATCTGATAAAATTTTGAATTCAAAAACTTCAAAAATCAACATTCCGGTTGCAGAGCTGTAGCACAAGGATGAGTGTAGCAGGTCGAAGCATGTTCCTTGTTCGATATTCATTTTGTTCCTTGTTCATTATTCAATTTTTTTCCTGCTCCAATAGACAGCAAGGACGAAGCTGGAGACAAGATCCCAGATGGCCCAAAAGGCGGTAACGAGAAGCATGCCGGGAAGTGAATCGAAGAAAGCAAAGATCAGCAACATGCCAAGTCCAGAATTTTGAATACCGGTTTCCATGCTGATGGCGCGGGCATCAGCTTCAGGAAGCCTGTTCCACCGAGCCCAAAAGTAACCTGCAGCTAGGGCAATCATGTTGTGGACGATGACCAGGAGGAGTACGTATTTGAGATATTTCAGGATGTTGTCTAATTCGCCATAGATCGCCACGATGATGAATGAGATAAACATCAGCATGGAAATGACATTAATGGGTTTCCGGATCTTTCCCGTAATCGAAGGAAAAAAATGTTTTACTGTCATGCCAAGGATCATCGGAATCAATACGATCTGAACCAGCATCCACAAAATTTGATCATGAGACAAATCTATTTTAGCAAGCAAGGGTGCCACCTGTGGAACGAACTTTGCAAATCCTGCAAATACATAGGGTGTTGCAAAAATGGAAGTCACCATTACAAATGCGGAGAGGGTGACCGATAAAGCAGCATTACCTCGTGACATATGTGTCGCGTAATTGGATACATTTCCACCGGGACATGCAGAAACCAGTAATAAACCCAGTGCTATGGAAGGTAAAGGATCCCAGATATGGATTAGGTAGACCGTCAGCATGGGTAGGATGATCCATTGGGAAGCAAGGCCAACAATAACAGATTTCGGGAACCTGATGATCTGCCTGAAGTCATCCAACTTCATGTCCAGGGCAATTCCAAACATCATAAAGGCAAGGCAATAGTTCAGCAGTGTCATCTGGTCTGCACTAAAATTCATGCGGAATGAATCGATTTCATGTACCATAAGCAGCAGTAAGGTAAAAAGCTCCTGAGAATGTACCTATCCCGATTTATCCGTATTCAAACGGATAAATCCGGAAGGAATATGAGAAAGGGTCTTATTTTTAGCTATTATACCTGATGAGATGAGTGTTAAGCTTCACGAGTTTGAAAAACAGTTATATCAGGTTGGAAACGCAATAACGGACGAAAAAGAGAAATGCTTTTTCTACCTGCGGCTTTTCAATGACCTGGTATTGGAATTGAGTGATACATCGTCACTTCATTTCAATACATTATTTGCACGTGTAAGCTTCATTGGGTCCCGCTACCAGATATCCCGGCCATGGATGTACGCATTCCAGATCGCCCGCAGGGAATTAAAACAGCGTCAGTCAGATGACAAGACGTTGTTGAAAATAGTATTACCAGTCATCGACTATTTATTCGCCCTGTACAGATCAGAAGTTGATCCTGATCAAATTGGTCTTCCTGTTCCAATACCAAAACTTCCGAAACTTCCTGCTTCCAGGACAGCCGGCAGATACAAGAAAAAGTTTGCCAGGGTTAGTGCGATTGAATTTCACCCGGATACAAAAACCATCACGATCCTTGATGAAGAATATCCTGACAACCATTTTATTCTTGAATATGCGGTGCAAGGTGTCAATGATATCTACGCAGATACATTAGAGCTCGCTGTGAAGGAGCTGGGCTTGCCGTTGGTATTAGGGCTTGTTGACATCGAAACGACTGATGAACTCCACTACATTCCATCTTTTATTGTCATCATGCCTGATCTGCTGCTGGATGTGACCAGCGTTGCTCAAATCACACATGCCGGCAGTGATCCTTCGGCCGTGAATATTATTGATCTTTTTCTGCCCACGGATTCTACAGAAGCCATACTTACCGGACAGGTGGCAAATTATTTTCTGGATGAACTTGTTCGCGATACATCACTGACCTATAGCGAGGTGTTTACAAAATCATTCAAGATCTATCCAATACAATTTGTGCAGTTGTCAGATGAAAAATTGAAGAATATGTATGCTGTGATGGAACAGCATTTTGAAAATATTAAAAAAGTAATCGAAGAACGATTTCCTGTGGTGGGCATAGATAGGAAAGAATGTATTATAGAACCAAGTTATTTCAGCCCGCAATTTGGAATTAAAGGTCGTCTCGATCTCTTTTATCAGGACCCTGCTGAGAAAGGTGCGTCGATCGTTGAATTAAAAAGCAACAAACCATTTAGGCCGAACTCTTACGGTCTTAGCAGCACGAATTATCACCAGACGCTACTTTATGAGTTGCTGATTTCTTCTGTGCATGGACCCATGCATAAAAGGGCAAACTACATTCTCTATTCTATCATGAACGAGAATCCATTGCGATATGCAGTGTCAGTCGAATCCATCCAGAAAGAAACGATCCAAAACAGGAATGAATTAGTTCTCCTTCAATTCAGGATGCTCGGTCTTGATCAGGCAGAAGGTCGTGATATCCTTCACGAGATCACGTGTGAGCGACATCCTGATCTGAAAGGATATGTGAAAAAAAATATCCAGACATGGGAAAAGGTATATTCTGCTTTATCACCCGGAGAAAGACAATATTTTAAATATCTGACAGCATTCGTCACGCGTGAACACATTCTGGCACGAATTGGTGATGAAGGTAATGAGGGTGCTTCAGGTCTTGCGGGTTTATGGCTCGATACAGTAACAGCCAAGGATGAACAATACAGGATCCTGCGTGGATTAAAGCTGGATACCATTGATGTGTCCGATAACCAGACTTTGATACGGTTTCATAAAAGTGACCTGACAAATCCCATGGCAAATTTCAGGGCAGGTGATATTGCGGTCATGTACCCGGATTCTGGATTGAATTCAAACAATCCGACGAAATATCAATTGTACCGGGCAAATGTTTTGCACGCGGGTCCGACGGAAATTATTATTCGGCTTCGTAATAACCAGGTACACACCCGACAGATTGAGGAAGTTCCGCTTTGGAATATCGAACATGACCTGCTGGATTCAAGCTTTAGGGGATTGTATCAATCACTGTGGTCATTCATCAGTACAGATATTCAAAGAAGGCAACTTATATTTGGATTGATTAAACAACCCGTAATTACTTCTGCACAATTTCCTATACCAGATGGACTGACTACGCATCAACTGAGCGCGCCGGGGATCTCTTCGTCCAGG
>JANPKZ010000013.1:0-5840 GCA_031426295.1 Saprospiraceae bacterium | reverse complement strand
TGGGCAGAAACCGAGCTGGCAAAGTTCAATCTCGAAATCAATCTTGACCCCAAAGAATTTTCAGGAAGCGCTCTTCGGCAATTGGAGGACGAGACTGCATCCAAACTGAGCAAGATCGAAGGTGTCGTCAATAAGCTGGGTGCGACGATCGTACTGACAGGCATCCTTCCCACATTACGCAAGTTTGACCTGGAGATGAGTAATCTCACTCCAAAACCACGCTATTACGCTTTGATGGAAGCGATCAACCAACAATTGGTAGGCTCTACCTATGAGCTTAACCTGGTCGGTATTGATGAACTATTGATCAAACATGATTCACCTCTTTTGGAGGCAGTGAATACAAGCTTCCAGGTGCATCTCCAGGTAGCACCGAATGATTTTGTTTACATGTATAACCTGGCTCAGGCATTATCTGCACCAGTCATGGCTTTGGCGGCAAACTCACCTATCGTATTTGGCCGCAGATTATGGCATGAATCACGGATCGCGATGTTCCAGCAGGCACTCGACACTCGCACCACACATGATCACATGCGCGAACGTAGTCCAAGGGTCAACTTTGGAAGGGCATGGCTTGACAATAGTATCCTGGAAATTTATCGTGAGGACATTGCACGTTTTCGTGTCCTGTTAAGTGGTGATGTAACAGAAAATGCGTCTGAAATGATCAGTCAGGGACTGGTTCCAAAACTCAGATCATTACAGGTTCATAACAGCACGATCTATCGCTGGAATCGTCCGTGTTATGGAATCAGCGATAATGGTAAGCCACACCTGCGTATCGAAAACCGTGTGCTGCCATCAGGTCCAACAGTATTGGATGAAGTTGCAAATGCAGCGCTGTGGTTAGGTGCGATGGTGCAGATGCATGATGATGTGGGTGATATCCGCAATCACATGAGCTTCGAAGATGTATTTGATAATTTTAGTAAGGCTGCAAAATTTGGTATTGATTCCAAATTTACCTGGATGAATGATCAGAAAGTTTCCGTTGCAGATTTAGCAATAAACGAACTTATACCTCGTGCCAGAGTGGGATTGGAGATGCGTGGAATTGATAAAGAAGATATCTCGCGATACATGGATATCATTGAAGCACGGGCGCGTGAGCATATGAATGGTGCACGCTGGGCATTACGGTCATACACCAAACTGAAAAAAGAAACTACAGAAGATGAAGCATTAACTGTATTGACAAATGCCATGTCAGCTAATGCGAAACAAGGTCTGCCTGTTCATATGTGGCGTATGCCTGAATTATCAGATCTGAAAGAATATCGTCCTTCACATCTCAAGGTCAGTGAATTTATGAATACGGATCTCTTCACAGTGCAGCGTGATGATATCATTGAGCTTGTGGCTGAGATGATGGACTGGCGCAAGATCCGATACACACCTGTGGAAGATAAGGAAGGAAAGCTTGTAGGTCTTGTCACATTACGTATCATGATGCGTCATCTCCTTAAGACACGTAATCAACCTATGGGTGAGGATACCGATCCCACTACAGTTAAAGAAATTATGATTCAGAATCCGCTTTGTATTGGCCCGAATTCAACTCTTGTCGAAGCCATGAGTATCATGCGCAAAAGCAAGATCGGCTGCTTGCCGGTTACGCAGAATGGCGAATTAATCGGTATCATAACAGAAATGGATTTTCTTAGAATTTCGGGCAGATTGATTGAACGACTGGAAGGGTAAAAAGTGGCAAAACAGATTTTGCCAACACACGAACGTAGGCAAAGCCTACGCTCAACTTTCAATGTATTAATCAGTTCAAATTTCCAAAAAAAAATATGTTGAACATAGGCAAAGCCTACGCTCAACTTTCAATGTATTAATCAGTTCAAATTTCCAAAAAAAATATGTTGAACATAGGCAAAGCCTACGCTCAACTTTCAATGTATGAATCAGTTCAAATTTCCAAAAAAAATATGTTGAACGTAGGCAAAGCCTACGCTCAACTTTCAATGTATGAATCAGTTCAAATTTCCAAAAAAAATATGTTGAACATAGGCAAAGCCTACGCTCAACTTTCAATGTATTAATCAGTTCAAATTTCCAAAAAAATATGTTGAGCGTAGGCTTTGCCTACGTTCGTGTGTCATCAAATTTCCGATTTGATCTGAATACCCGTATTTTTGCAATCCTTACTTACAAAAACCATTGAAATAACGATCATGACGTTTGATTTTGAAATGATTAAAGGGATGTACCATGCCCTGCCCTCCAAAGTTGATGAAGCCCGCAAATTCCTGGGACGCCCGCTAACCTTAACCGAAAAAATCCTCTTTAGTCACCTCCACCCGGATTCTCCCTTGCGGGATTATGCCCGTGGGAAAGACTATGTATTCTTCGCACCGGACCGCGTAGCCATGCAGGATGCAACCGCCCAGATGGCCCTTTTACAGTTCATGATGTGCGGGATGGATAATACAGCTGTGCCGTCCACAGTCCATTGTGATCACCTTATTCAGGCCAAAACCGGAGCTGATACGGACCTGAAAACAGCCCTGGACGTCAATTCGGAAGTATATTCATTTCTCTCCCAGGTATCTACAAAATATGGAATCGGGTTCTGGAAACCAGGCGCTGGTATCATCCATCAAACCGTACTTGAAAATTATGCTTTTCCTGGTGCCATGATGATTGGGACAGACAGCCATACGCCAAATGCGGGCGGTCTCGGGATGCTTGCCATCGGTGTCGGTGGTGCAGATGCAGTAGATGTTATGGTCGGCATGCCATGGGAACTGAAAATGCCAAAATTGATCGGCGTCCACCTGACAGGGAAATTGAGCGGTTGGACATCACCCAAAGATGTCATTCTGAAAGTTGCAGGGATCCTTACAGTGAAAGGTGGAACTGGTGCTATCGTAGAGTATTTTGGCGAAGGCGCACGCTCCATGTCCTGCACAGGTAAAGGAACTATCTGCAACATGGGTGCAGAGATCGGAGCTACTACCTCAACGTTTGGATACGATGAGTCTATGGCCCGCCTGTTAAAAGCTACAGGTCGCACTGACGTAGCCGAATTCGCTGACAGCATCGCAGCATATCTGACTGGTGATCCCGAATGTTATAAAAACCCGGATAAATATTTTGACCAGGTCATCGAGATCAATCTTACACAACTGGAGCCACACATCAATGGTCCATACACACCAGACCTTGCATGGCCTATCAGTGAATTTGCAAAAGCAGTCATTGACAACAACTATCCGCAGGAATTGGAAGTAGGCCTTATTGGTTCATGTACGAATTCATCTTATGAGGATATCTCGCGCGCCGCATCATTGGCACAACAGGCAAAGGATAAAAAACTAAAAGTGCGTTCTGAGTTTACAGTTACACCTGGCTCCGAATTGATACGCTATACGGTAGAGCGTGATGGCATGCTAAAAGCATTTGAAGATGTTGGTGGCCTTGTACTTGCAAATGCTTGCGGACCTTGCATCGGCCAGTGGGCCCGTCACATGGATGATCCGAAACGAAAAAATTCAATCATCACATCCTTCAATAGAAATTTTGCAAAACGGAATGATGGCAATGCATCAACACATGCGTTTGTCGCATCACCTGAAATTGTAACAGCATTAGTGTTTGCCGGTGACCTTAAATTCAATCCGTTAACTGATACACTGATCAATGAAGATGGTGAAGAAGTAAGATTTGATCCACCCGTTGGTATTGAATTACCTCCGTTAGGTTTTGATGTACTGGATTCCGGCTACCAGGCCCCTGCAGAAAACAGCTCAGCCATTGCCATCGATGTAAATCCACAATCAGATCGTTTACAACTCCTGACACCTTTCAAGCCGATCACAAACGACCAGGTGCAGAATATGCGCGTGCTTTTAAAAGCACAGGGCAAATGCACAACTGACCACATTTCTATGGCAGGTCCGTGGTTGAAATATCGTGGCCACCTGGAAAATATTTCCAACAATTGTTTTATCGGTGCGATCAATGCATTCAACGGCGAAGCAAATAGTGTGATCAATCACGAAGAACAGGTTTATATGGCTGTTCCGGATTCCGCCCGCGCATATCAAAAACATGGTGTGTCAACAGTAGTCTTTGGTGAAGAAAACTATGGTGAGGGTTCTTCCCGCGAGCATGCGGCGATGGAACCTCGCTATCTCGGTGTTAAAGCAATCGTTGTAAAATCATTTGCCCGTATCCACCAGACAAATCTGAAAAAACAAGGAATGCTTGCGTTGACATTCGCTGATCCATCAGACTACGATCTCGTTCGTCAGGATGATTTCGTCGATGTATTGGGTTATGAAAATTTCAATCCGGACTCACAGATACAAATTCGTCTCCGTCACGTTGATGGTACTTCCGATACATTCGATGTCCTCCACGGCTACAATGAGCAGCAGGCTGAATGGGTGCATGCAGGGTCTGCATTGAATAAGATCCGCACGACGCTGCACATGGCGTAAATGCATGGCTGGCATGGTTAGCATGGTTTGCATGGCTGGCATGGTAATAATACTTTAAAGCCCGAATGGCTTTTACATCATCGCTTACATGTGATAACATTTAAGCCCGTAGGGCTTTTACATCATAGCTTGCATGGTTATAACATTTAAGCCCGTAGGGCTTTTCATCCCAGCATGCATTGTTATAACATTTAAGCCCGTAGGGCTTTTACATCATTAGCCGCGGGTGCAACCCGCGGAATGATGTAAAAGATATTTTTCCCCGACCCCGAAGGGGTCGTACCACATCGCGTTCGCAACGGATTTTTATTATATTTGAATTATCCCCAAGACCTTCCAAGCCATCATCATTCGTCATTCCTCATTCGTCACTCGTAATTTGAAAAACCATGCTTAGAGAGTTCAAAGAATTTATCACGAAAGGCAACGTCATTGAACTTGCCGTTGCTGTACTTATCGCTGGTGCTTTTGGTGGCATCATTACGTCTCTTATCAATGATATCATCACACCTTTGATCCTGGCTCCTGCCATGGAAGCTGCCGGTGTATCAGAAATTGCAGCGCTATCATATAATGGCATTAAATATGGCTCATTCTTGTCCGCCATTATCACCTTTTTGGTTATCGCATTTGTTTTATTCCTGATCGTAAGATCAATGAACAGGATGAAGAAAAAACCGGAGGTTATAATTGTTGCACCTGCCGGTCCAACGCAAGAAGAACTTCTCACGCAGATCCGGGACTTATTAAGGAATAGGCCTTAAAGAGAAATATCATTTATCGCAGTCAATCTTTTCAACGGTCGGTCCCTGATCGCATACTCAATGAAAGTTCAATTGAATTAATTCACTTATGATTAGAAAAGGAAAACATAATTCTCAATGAATAATCATTTCCAAAGGAGGTCCCTGAGCGTTAGTCGAAGGGAAGAAACGAAGTCCCCCCACATATGAGTCCCGCTCGATTTTTTTCCAGGATGATCTTTCTATTATGTAGCTCCTTTTGGAAAAAAATCGAGCGGGACTCAGTGGAGTTGGATTATGCCTTTCTCTTCCCTTCGACTAACGCTCAGGGACCGCGCACAGTCAATGAAGGTTCAAATCGAAGGGAAGAAATATTGCTTCGTACTTACGACAGGTATTTCCCCACAATCGGCATCCTTCTTCCCACACCAAAAGCTTTCGGAGATACACGCAGGACCGGTGCTGTCTGATGACGCTTGAATTCGCTGGTATTGACAAGCTTCAATATACGAGCAACTAATGCCGGATCATATCCCATATCAACAATCTCCTGCGGACCCAATCGACGTTCGATATACATGTAGAGGATCGGGTCCAGGATGTGGTATTCGGGCAGGCTGTCACTATCCTTTTGATTGGGACG
>JANPKZ010000012.1:0-73834 GCA_031426295.1 Saprospiraceae bacterium | reverse complement strand
TGAAAATGTGGCGGAAGGTTTTATGATCAAACGCAAATCCGCGACATACCAGGTAGGTCGTAAAAAAGGTGACTGGTGGAAATGGAAAGTGGATCCGTTGAGTGTTGATGCTGTACTTGTATACGCCCAGAAAGGAAGTGGGCGAAGAGCAGAGCTGTATACCGATTATACATTCGCTGTATGGGATGCTGAAAAAAAACTTGTGCCCTTCGCTAAAGCATACTCTGGCTTGACAGATTCGGAAATCGCCCAGGTGGATAATTTTGTCAAACGTCATACCCTGGAAAAATTCGGACCTGTGCGAACAGTAACACCAAAACTTGTTTTTGAAATTGGCTTTGAAGGGATCAATGCTTCGTCAAGACATAAATCCGGCATAGCTGTTCGTTTTCCCAGGATACTCAGATGGAGAAAAGACAAGCCTCCGGAAGAAGCAGATACGCTGGAAAATCTGAAAGAAATACTTCGAAGTTTTTCTTGAGGTGTAAATCCAATAGAACAAATTAGCGTTAATTAGTGCAATTAGCGGCAAGCTATTGTTTCTCACGTTTCATGCAAAAATCAAGTGTATATAATCTTTTACTTCAGTGGCTAGCATCCAAGAGCTGGAAGCTGCAGGCATTCCAGAAGGAAACGATGGAAGCATATCTCGCTGGTAAAAGTGGATTGCTGAATGCACCAACCGGTAGTGGAAAAACATATGCACTCTGGTTACCAATCCTGGTAAAGCATATCAATTCAAATCCTGAGTATAAAACGAAAACACCAAAGGGTCTTCAGATCATCTGGATCACACCCTTACGTGCATTAGCCAAAGATTTACAACGCAATATGCAGACTGCATGTGACGGTCTTGAAATTCCCTGGCAGGTTGGAATTCGTACTGGTGATATAAGCAGCAAGGACCGGACACTGCAGAAAAAAGAAATGCCACAGTCGCTGATCATCACACCAGAAAGCATCCATCTTTTATTCGCTCAAAAAAATAGCACTGATATTTTTAAATCCGTTCATACCATTGTCGTAGACGAATGGCATGAACTGATCGGCAGCAAACGAGGCGTTCAAACCGAACTTGCACTTGCGCGGCTACGCAGATTAAATCCCAATCTTCAGACGTGGGGCATCTCTGCGACCATCGGTAATCTCGAACAGGCAAAAGATCTATTACTTGGAATATATACGAGCCAGGAGAACTCAGTAATAATCAGGGCTGCGTCAAAAAAGAAGTTATTAGTAGAAACTATATTACCAGACAAGATTGAGTCACTTCCCTGGGCAGGATATCTCGGAGTTAGGTTGCTTGATAAAGTTGTTGAAATTATTCGCAAGAGCCGTACAACCTTGATCTTCACTAATACCCGTTCACAAACAGAGATCTGGTACCAGGCGATCATTGAAAAATATCCGGAGTTTGCAGGTATCTCTGCATTGCACCATGGTTCTCTGGACAGGGAATTGCGTTCATGGGTGGAAGAGGCATTACATGATGAACGACTGAAGTTTGTGGTATGTACATCAAGTCTTGACCTGGGTGTCGACTTTGAACCTGTTGAAACTGTTATACAGGTAGGAAGTCCAAAAAGTATATCACGCTTCGTACAACGTGCAGGGCGGAGTGGCCATCAGCCCGGTGCTACCAGCAAAATTTATTTCACACCAACGAATTCATTAGAGCTTATTGAAGCAGTTTCACTTCGTGAGGGGGTTGAAAAAAATATACTTGAAGAACGGAATCCGCATGTCCTTTCATTTGATGTACTGGCACAATGGATGGTGACGCTTGCAGTAGGTGAGGGCTTTAAAGAACAGGAACTGTATGATGAAATTCGAAACACGTATTGCTATCACCTGATCGACAGGAAAGAATGGGAATGGCTGTTAGGTTTTATTACCACGGGTAGTCCATCATTGGAAGTTTATGATGAATTCCGGAAAGTGGAAATCGAAAATGATCTTTTTGTTGTTCGGGATCGACGTGTCGCTATGCGTCATCGGTTAAGCATGGGCACGATTGTTTCGGATGCATCATTACGTGTAAAGTTTCAGGCTGGGAAATATTTAGGTTCGATTGAGGAATCATTTATTGCCCGCTTAAAACCGGGTGATGTGTTTTGGTTTGCGGGTCGAAGTGTGCAGTATCTGCGATTGCGCGATATGACGGTGACTGTGAAAAACGAACCATCGCGCAAAGGCATTGTCCCGCAATGGATGGGTGGTCGGATGTCTCTTTCTTCCAATCTTTCAACATTTATAAGAAACAGGCTGGCCGATGCGATCCACAATCCACACAAAGAAGTGGAGATAAAAAAACTGCTGCCTCTTTTGGAACTCCAGGACAGGCGTTCTAAAATTCCCGACAGTGATGAAATCTTAATTGAACAATTTGCAGCAAAAGAGGGTCACCACATTTTCATTTTTCCTTTTGAAGGAAGACTTGTACATGAAGGCATGGCCGCGATCATAGCCCACAGGATCAGTACAGTGATCCCTATAACGTTTTCCATCGCCATGAATGATTACGGCTTTGAATTGCTGAGTGATCAGTACATCGACCTGGAAACAATCATGACTAAGATTGATCTGTTTAACACTGATAATTTGCTTGATGATATCAACAAAAGTGTAAATGCTACGGAGATGGCAAAACGACGATTCAGGGAAATTGCATCTATTTCAGGTCTTGTCTTCCAGGGATTTCCCGGGAAGCATATCAAGACCAGTCAACTGCAGGCTTCATCGTCATTGTTGTTCCAGGTTATGTTTGAATATGAAAAAGATAACTTGCTGATTCGACAGGCATTCCAGGAAGTGCTGGATTATCAACTGGATGAAGAGCGTCTTCGAATTGCACTCAACCGGATGGGTGAACAAAAAGTAGTAATTAAAAAAATTGACAAACCAAGTCCGTTATCTTTTCCGTTATTAGTGGACCGGTTACGTGAGCAGCTCACTTCTGAAAAACTGGAATCCAGGGTACAAAAAATGATCAACGCGTATAGTGATGGAGATTGAGATAGCAGGGCATCATTTTGTATTGTTGCCACAGAAAGCTGTTTTTTGGAAAGAGCAAAAGACACTTCTGATTGGCGATTTACATTTAGGAAAGATCACACATTTCCGGAAAGCAGGGATTGCTATTCCATCCGTTGCTCAGCATTATAACTTTGCAACACTTGACACGCTTGTTATGACCAGCAATGCAGAGCGGATCATATTTCTTGGCGATCTTTTTCATCATCACTATAATTCAGAATGGGATTCATTTGCGCTTTGGAGAAAAAAATATCCCGCGCTTAAAATGGTCGTGGTTTTGGGAAATCATGATATTCTCCCGATGTCACTTTTTAATGAATGCAATATGTGCGTCGAGGATCATCTTGTTGAAAATGGATTTTTATTTACCCATCACCCCCTAGATGTAATTGATTCCACCATATTTGTTTTTTGTGGGCATATTCATCCTGTATTTTGTCTGCGGTCTGCGATCAAGCAATCCATCAAATTGCCTTGCTTTGTAAAAGATGAACAACAAATGGTGTTGCCAAGCTTTGGTGTATTTACGGGTGGGTATGAGATGAATGCACAGGTAGGACGTCAGATTTATGTTATTGCTGAGGATAAAGTTATTCGGGTGTAGTCTTTCCGTTTTCGATCCAATCCACTTCAAAATCAATCCCTACCTTTCGGCTATAATTCGATCATTTCTCCATGCCCATTCGCCAGCTCGCTGCCATTATGTTTGCCGGAATCGCCGACAGCAGTCTGCTGATGCAGGAAAACGAAGATCTGGCCATACGTCAACTTGAAAAACTAAAAGTCAGGCTGGAAGAAGAAACAAAATCCCATCATGGCCGGATCATAGAACTGCGGGGTGATGGAGCTCTTTGTCTCTTCACAAGTAACCTCGAGGCTGTCCAGGCTGCGCTAGCATTACAGATTGAGATGCAGGCAGAACCCATTGTACCACTGCGCATTGCGATCCACTCAGGAGATGTAGTAATCGATGAAGACACGATCTATGGTGACGTCGTTAACATTGCCTCCCGTATTGAAACCTTTTCTGTTCCAGGCAGCATACTACTCTCCAACAGGGTGTATGATGATATTAAAAATCAGCAACAGTTTGACGCTGTGGCATTAGGCCGATATCAACTCTTGCATGTACGGGAACAAATAGATCTGTACGCCATTCGGAATGACGGCATCGTTACGCCTGATACATCCATTGTGGAAGGGAAAGGTGAAAAGGTGTTGCAGGATTCAATCCTTGTGCTGCCATTTGTAAATCTGAGCAATGATGCAGAACAGGATTATTTCAGTGACGGATTAACAGAAGAATTAATTTCCAATCTTTCCAGATTGAAAGATGTGCGTGTGATCTCGCGTACAACGTCAATGAAATATAAAGGCACATCAAAAGATATTCGCAGTATTGGCGAAGAAACGAATGTGACCTATATCATGGAAGGCAGTGTGAGGACTCAGGGAAATGTTTTACGGATCACTGCACAGGTAGTTGATGTGTCGGATGATTCACATTTATGGGCAGATACATTTCAGGGTACGCTCGATGATATTTTTGATATCCAGGAACAGGTGGCTTCGAAAATAGTAGAAGCCTTGCGGATACAATTGACTGATGAAGACAAAGACGCGCTTCAAAAACGATATACTGCTAATCCCGAAGCATATCAACTTTATCTGCAGGGAAGATTTTTGTGGAATAAACGCAGCGAATCCAGCCTGATCACTGCATTGCGCTTTTTTGAAATGGCTATTCAGAAAGATCCTGAATATGCACTTGCATGGGTGGGTGTTGCTGATACATATAATCTGCTTGGAGAACACACTACTTTCTCCAGAAGAGAGTTGCATCCGCAAGCGAAGGCTGCTATTCAAAAAGCATTGTCCATAGATCCACTTTTAGCAGAAGCACACATATCTCTTGCATTGCTGATCATGCTGAACGAATGGGACTGGGTAAACTCAGGAAAGGAATTCCGCATCGGCATCAATCTCAATCCGAAGTATGCAACTGGTCATCACTGGTATGGTGAATGGTTATTGTTTAAGGGGCGTACGAAAGAAGCCATACGTGAAATTGCACTTGCTGTCGATCTCGATCCTGTGTCACAAGCCATTCTGAAAGACCAGGGGATCTTTTTTTATTACGCTCGTGAATATGATCTGGCTATTGAAAAAGCATTGAAGACATTTGAGCTGGATCAGGACTTTGTGTCTGCGCATCGTTTGTTGTCTCTCTGTTACACCGAAAAGAAAATGTATCACGAAGCAGCTCGTGAAAATCATGCGTGGGGTAGTCTTATCAACAATGTTGTGAAAACCAATCTCGGCTTAGCACACATCTATGCTGCTTCTGGTGATCATGACAAAGCCAACGAGATCGTCAATGAGATCCTGATCAATCACACCTTAGGAAGTAATGATCATCGCAGTCTCGCAGTGGTATATGCATCCATGGGAGACTCCGATCGCGCATTTATCTGGCTTGAGAAAAGTTATGAGCGACATGAAGAATCACTGTGTAGTATCCGCGTCGATCCCAAGATGGATCTGATACGTCATGATGCTCGCTTTGATGTGTTGGCAAAGAAAATAGGACTCTAAGAAAAACGGATGCAGGACACGCAGATTTATTTAATTAGCGTTAATTAGTGAAATTAGCGGCAAGATTTTGTTCTATGCATTTCTCAACTCAGAGATCAATTTCTCCAACGACGCTTTTGCATCACCGAAAAGCATACGCGTCTTTTTGTCGTAGAATAATTCATTCTCGATACCCGCATATCCTTTCGCCATTGAACGCTTCATGACAATTACATTTTTAGCTGTATTGGCTTTAATGATCGGCATGCCATAGATCGGTGATGACGGATCCGTTTCTGCTGCAGGATTCACAACGTCGTTAGCACCAATAACAATCAGTACATCTGTATTGGGAAGTTGTGGATTGATATCTTCCATTTCTTTCAGTTTGTCATATGGAACATCTGCTTCTGCAAGGAGTACATTCATGTGACCCGGCATACGACCAGCTACAGGATGTATAGCATAATTAACCTCCACACCTTTTGCTTCCAGTGCTTTTTCAAATTCATGACATGTGTGCTGCGCCTGAGCAACAGCAAGACCATATCCGGGCACAATTACAACGCGTTGTGCATAGGCACACATGATCGCTGTATCAGTCACGCTGATCTCACTGACAGAAAGACCTTCTGTTGATTTGCCGCTTGGACCACTGGCGCTGAAGGCACCACTGATCACATTCCATAAGCTGCGGTTCATCGCTTTGCACATGAGGACCGTCAATATCGTACCGGCACTACCCACGAGAATACCTCCTGTGAGCATAACCTGGTTGTCATACAGAAAGCCGCCTAATGCAGCAGCGATACCGGTAAATGAATTCAATAGTGAAATAACTACCGGCATGTCTGCACCACCAATCGGGAGGACGAACAACACACCATAGATAAGGGAGGCAATAAAGACCACCCAGATCAATCCGTCCCCAAGTCCGGCATTGTATGAGATATACCCAATGAATGCAAGTATGACGAAGACGATTGTATTGTTGGTAATCTGCTGCAGCCTGCTTCCATAATCTTTGATCTTTCCTTCCAGCTTTCCATACGCGACCATACTACCTGCAAATGAAACCGTACCAATCATCAGGCTGAGGAAAATGATAAAACGTTCGCCAAATTCCTGCGGATGATGTGTATTCATTTCCACGATGCCGATCAATGCAGCACATGCACCACCCATACCATTGAACAGTGACACCATCTGTGGCATCTCAGTCATCTTGACCCGCATTGCCGCTATATAACCTACCACGGTACCGATAAGAATAGCGCCGAATATATAGGTCAGGTTCCCGATCGGCGTGATTTCACCGGTTTCGTGATTTACATTTTCATGAAACAGGATCGTACCGATGATGCTGACCAGCATTCCAAAAGCAGCAAAGAGATTTCCCTTTTTCGCTTTGTCGGGTTTGGAAAGCATCTTCAGACCGACAATAAAGGAAAGGCTGCCGATCAGGTAACAGATTTTAAGGATGTCGCTATTCGCCATAAAGAATGATCAGGAAAGGGTTGGGTAATTCGCTTTGATATAATATTGGGATCCGTACAATTATTTCTTCTTCTTAAACATCTGCAGCATCCGATTAGTCACTACAAATCCACCGACCACATTCAGGGTCCCCAGCACCACGGCAAGGAATCCGAGTATGAGGGCTAGATAATTGTCCGGTGCTGTATGCCCCATAACAATGATGCTTCCAATGATCACCACTCCGTGGATGGCATTTGCCCCGCTCATCAGCGGGGTATGCAGGATGGCAGGTACGTTGTTAATGACCTCGATCCCAAGAAATACAGCCAGGATGATGATAAAAGTGATATCCCAGATATCCAGGGAGGTTAGAAAACCTTGAACTTCAGCGAGAAGGAACATACGGATCGGTTATTATTTTGCTTTCCAGAAGTCAACAAATGTAGAGAATTCCCCGGATGTGAGTTGTGATCCCGATAGCCATCGGGAGTGAACAGTGAGTTTTTATAACTTACTGTCTTCTCATCCCGCTAATGTGTAATTCTTAATTCCAAAACTGATTGCTATGACAATGATTGCTAAAATTAACATTGAAGACAAATTCTCGCAGATCAGCGATTATTGGAATCCACGGGTGGCGGGTGAGTTAAATGGCCAAATGGTGAAGCTCGTCAAGTTCCAGGGTGAGTTTGTGTGGCATAAGCATGATGACGAGGACGAAATGTTTTATGTCGTGGAAGGTGAGTTCAATATGGAGCTACGGGACCAGACAATCACATTACGCAAAAACGAATTTCTGATCATACCACGTGGGACGGAGCACCGCCCTGTTGCAACTAATGAAGTATCTGTCATGTTGTTTGAACCGGCGACTATATTGAATACGGGGGACCAAAGGAATGAACGGACAAAGGAACAATTGGAGAGGATTTGAGCGAGGGGAATGGGGCGAGGAGCGAGGGGCGGGGAGCAAGGGGCGGAGAGCAAGAACAAGAAACAATATTTTCTCTGCGTCTCTGCGTGAATTTTCCATGCGTTTTGGCGAGACCCTTGGTAAAGGCGTTAACAAAACTAATGTGCTTATTCCTGAGTTTATATTGGCAAACATTCACATAATGTTCAGAAAAATAATTCCTGCTGTTTTGGTGCTGTTGCTGCTGATAGGTGTGTATGCGTTTACAATTACAAAACCTAACACGACATCCACTGCAACATCTAACACAACATCTAACACAACATCTGCGGAAACATCTAATACAACATACTTCCTGGTGCGCCATGCTGAAAAAGCATGTGAGGATTGTCGCTCCTGTGGCCTCGCAGAAGATGGAAAAATACGAGCTGACGCACTGGCTCAATTACTTGCCAGTAAGAATATTGACAGAATATATGCTTCTGAATGTCTTCGCACGCAGAAAACGGCACAACCATTAGCTGATAAGCTTCACCAATCCGTGAATGTTTACAAGACCGGGGATCTGAAAGGATTTATCAGCCGCTTAAAAAAGACAAGCGATAAAAATATTCTTGTTGTTGGGCATAGTGATCAGATTCCTATGATCATTCACTCGATATCACATAAGCGCGTATCAATTTCCAACAGCGATTTTGATAACTTATTCATCATTCGGAAAAGCAGTACTGGCAAAGTGAAAACTGTTCTTGAGAGTACAACTTACGGTGCAAATTCCCAATAAATTTTGTTCTGGTGAAAGATATCAGCAATAAAGAAATTGAAATACGCGCTGCGGAATTCCAAAATCAGGAAGCATAATCCTCCAAATAAAAAAGCCGGAAGTAATCCTCCGGCTTTTTTATTTGACTGTTGGCATGCCATCAAACTGATGGCTGAATTATTTGATATTTGAAGCAGAAAAGTTTTGTGCGTTTAAGAACGGAATTTTCACACGACATCCTAATTCAATAATCGGCGTCGCGATTTTGTCCCAACCCGCTACTGTGATTGCTCCTCTGAGATCTATATATTTTCCAAGATTGTATTGCGCAGAACCCTTCAGGTTCCAGTGCATTGGCGTATTTGGTCTCTCAAATAATGCTGCGGCATCACCATGGTGTACTCCAATACCTGCCTGCGAACGCAACTGCAAATTCTGCAGCTTTATGCGATACAAGTCCCTGTAATAATCCAGAACAAATGAAGACCTCGATATAGGTGAATACAATAATTGAACTTCATGCCATGTATTGCCTTGTGGGATATCAACAGAAGCCGTGAAAAAACTTGTAACATTCATACCTTCTACACCTGAGCGTTCGGAATCATTGCTAATCGAAGGCGAATAGATAACAGAAGTACCCAAAGAAAAAATGATGGCTGGTGGTGGCACTTCTGCAAACAGGAAATTTGAAATACAACCATTCGCATCGATCACACGGATTTCATATTCACCTACACCCAAACCTTCCACGGAGAACGTGTGACTATTCACCGATCCATAAAATGCCCCGTCTAAAAATACCATGTACGGTAACACACCGGGAGACGATGCTGTCACAATCACTGAACCATCGGTTGCGGATGGGGTGGTTGGTGGGATAATTCCTGCAGTCACAATATGAATTGATGTCCCTACCTGTAATTGAACAACTAGCTCTTCACTGCATGAAGGCCCTGCGCCTGAATCGAATACCTCTATCCTATATTCTCCCGGTACAATCGGCACAAAATCTGATAACTGAATTGTTCCGGGTACAACCAGGAATACATCATTACCATTTGGATGTTCTACCGTCATAGCAAGCGGATTTGCACCGCTGGTAAATACATTGAACTGAATTTCACCAGGCGCTTCACAGGAAGGTTGAGTGATACTCAGGTTGCTGATATGATCAACAGGTGCCTGGCTGACAGGAATGGTAAAGACTAACGAACATTGCAGATCATTATTTGTGATCGTCACTGTGTAATTACCTGCTGCCAGGTTAGTGATCGTGGGTCCTGATCCTCCATTATTCCACTGATACGAATAGTTAGCTGAAGGATTAACGGTTACTGTAATACTTCCATCCGGCAACCCGCAATGTGCAGGAGAAATAGCAGGCGTGATCGTAAAGTCGCAAACACCTTCCTGAACAATAATTGTTACATGACCTGATGCAGTACTTCCACATGCATCTTCTATGGTATAGTCAAATGATGCTTCTCCACTGAATCCTTGTGCAGGCGTGAACGTAAATTGTCCATTCTGCAGGAATGTCACCTGGCCGCCAACCGCATTATCGACAGAAGTTAATGTAAGTTGTAGACCTTCATCATTGGCCAGCACATTTTGAGATAGCGTCTGTCCAAAACCTGTGTTATAAAAATCATCCGTTGCACTGATTTCCGGAGATTCATTGTCCACTGTCGCCTGTACTTCTTCAAAACATACATTACCAATACTGAGATCATATACAAAAATGGTATACGAACCGGGTGTGATGGTGATATCTGAAACTTCTGATAAGAGGTAACTTCCTGCGGGTAGATTAAATACCATGGAATCAGTTTCAGAAACGACTTGCACCACTAATGGGCCCGCACCAGAGGTTGTTATTGTAAATCCGATTTCACCACCACCAAGGCAATTAGCAGACAGTGTGCTATCAATCGTTACAAATGTTTGCGGAAGCTGGTCTACTGTTACATTAAATGCGGATGAACAAGAATTCTCATCAGTCACTGTTACATTAATTGTTCCCACCGGTAATCCGGTTACAGATGTACCCGTCTGACCATTGGACCATATATATGTGTATTCTCCCGCAGGTTGTACATTAATTGCAGCAGATCCATCTGACAGACCACAAAGTGCAGGTGTGCTCGTAAGTGTTGCCGTAAAGCTCACTTGCGCCTGACCTACATTGACGGATGTGTCTTTAGAACATTGTGTACCCGCAAGAGTGACCGTCACCTGGTATATTCCGGAGGTAAGATTATTATTTGTTTGTGTTGTACTACCGTTCGACCACTGGTACGTATAGCTCGCAGCGGGACTTACATTAATCGTCGCTGATCCATCAGCCTGTCCGCAATCAGCAGGTGTGGATGAGGTAGTAAGAAGAAATGCAGGGCCAAATTCTGTTACCGTTGTTGTAATAGTTTTGGTGCATTGTGTACCGGTAATAGAGACAGTGATGGTATAACTACCCGGTGCCAGGTTCGATACTGTTGAGGTGGTAGCGCCATTTGACCACAGAAATGAATATGATCCTGCGGGAGTAACTGTAACAGTCCCTGTGCCGCTTGCCTGACCACAAGCTGAAGGTGTGGATGTTGCTGATAACTGGAATGTTGGTGCGAGTTCTGTAATGGTTGTTGAAATTGTTTTGGAACACTGTGTGCCTGTAATAGATACTGTCACAGAGTAATCACCGGGTGCAAGATTTGATGTACTAAGGGAGGTGCTTCCATTCGACCATAGATATTCATATTGACCGGATGGGCTTGCATTAACAGTAGCTGTTCCGTTATTCTGGCCACATGCAGAAGGTGTATTGGAAATTGTGAGATTAAAATTTGTTGGCAACTCATCCACTGTAGCTGTCACTACTTTGGAACATGCACCACCTGCTAATGAAACAGTGATTGTATATGTACCGGCTGCGAGCGTGAGATCCTGCGCACCAGTGTTTCCATTCGACCATAAATATGTGTAATTGGCAGGCGGATCTGCTGTAACCGTGATACTTCCGTCTTCAAGACCGCAATGTGCAGGCGTTGCTGATGCCGTTGCTGTGAATGCCGCACCGAGTTCTGTGATCGTGAATGAAACTACTTCCTGACAAGTTCCGCCGGCACTTACGGTTACTGTATAAGCTCCGGCAGCCAGGTTGGCTTGTGATGTCCCTGTACGACCATTGGACCATGTATAGGAATATGATCCCGGTGTAGAGACCGAAATACTTGCAGTACCGTTTTGCTGTCCACATGATGCATTGGTAACATTTGCTGATGCTCCGATATTGATGTTATTGTTCGTTACATTAAACTGCATCGTCTGTGAGCAGGTTGTCCCTACACGCGTAATCGTTACAGTGTATACGGCAGCAACAACATTTGTGAGTTGGCTTCCTGTTGAACCAGTAGACCAAACGAAATCATAAACCCTTTGTGGAAATGGTGTGAGAATAATAGCACCATTTGGCATACCACACGTTGAACTTTGTATTTGTTGCTGAACAGAAAATGTACAATCTTCAACAGGATCTTCATCATCTTCACGCGTCAGAAAATAAACTCCTGTACCCACACCGGCTGCTCCGATGATCGTTGGGATCCAGGGAAATTTTCCATTGCCGCCCACACTTTTCCCATAGTGAGGTTTCATTTGAGTGTCTATTAGGGAAATATCGGACCACGGAAATACGATGGATGAAGATGCTGGTTCGCCTGATATAACTTGTCCTGGTAAGTTGGACCGTAAAAGTTTTGCCTGGGTTGCAACTGCATTAAAAACTCTCCAAAACTGATCGATACCATCATCAAGAATTTTTTTATCCGCTTCACTCAACGAAGAAGCTGCATTGCCTGTCTTTTCTTTGTACCGATCATATACTTTATCCGTGAAATGTTTTTTTGTGTATTCATCTCCCGTCATCGCTGCCATAATCATCCAGAATGTTTGTTGGATAACAGCATCTCTCTCTTTTTCGGGCTGAGCGGAAAATGGAGTGTTCATTACAGATAAAACATTATCAGTTGTCTGTTGAATCCTTTCATTAATAGCTACAATGACCGGAGCGAAATCAGATGAATAATTAACGGGGTTGATAATTCCATTGGTTGTCATATCAGTACCTGGCCATAATAGGGTACCGATCTCGTTAGCTGATGGCACTACGCGATATCCTTCAGATGAAGTGAGTGTGGTGATATCATTTGTTGCAAAGGGATCGAGCGTTGCAGAAGGTGCTATTTTAATTGCATTGGAAGACAATGTCTCAGGTAGTCCTACTGGAAGCCATGTGCCAAACGCTGGCATATCGACACCTGCGGGAACAGGTGCTGTGTGTACATCTGCACAATATCCCTGGATCACAACAGTAGTCACACCACCGACGGGGACATCTGTTGCAGGGATCTTAGCGACGTATGATTGATAATCACCTGTGGAAGGTATATACACTGTCTGAGGTTGTGCCTCTAATACACTGGTTCCCGTATTCGTGATGAACAAAGTGGCAATATGTCCTGTCGTTCGACCCGTACTGGTCGCTTTGACTGACATGGATTGCGCTGATACCATATGATTCTGACTCCATGTCAATAGGAATAGAAATATGATAAAACGTCCGCAGGTTTGCATGTAGAATGATTGTGTTAAAATAAAATATGTTTTATCTTCTTGGGGGGCACGAAATTACAACCTTTGGCTGCAATCAAAACATGTGTAACGAGTATCGAAATTCGTACCACAAATGTAGCGCCCATCATTGCAGAATATCAGACCTTTGTTGATAAATTCCTTAGAATTCCCTTAGAATTGAAAGAGCTGTACTCTAAAAGATTACGATTTATCAGTATCACTCAGGAGATCATTGATAAAGTTATTGAGGGTAATGACACACTGTCATCATTTTTATCCATAGATATTCCTGATGACTGGACTGAATTTGGAACAGATCCATTTTTATATGTACGAAAAAAACTTATTGCAGATCCGGGAAGTGAAGGGTGGTGGGGATGGCTTGTGGTGTTGAGGGATCAGAATGCGCTCATTGGAAATAGTGGCTATAAAGGTCCTCCCGGCGACAATGCGGTTGAGATTGGATATGAAGTATCGAAATCACTTCGTGGAATGGGTCTTGCTACAGAAATTGCTGCAGTATTGGTGGACCATGCATTTACATTTTCGGAAGTATTGCATGTTCTGGCACATACGCTTGCCGAAGAAAATGCTTCGTGCAATGTGTTGCGGAAATGCGGGTTCCATTTTGTAAAAGAAATAGATGATCCCGAAGACGGGAAGATCTGGCAATGGAGAATAGATCGGGATGTGGTGGCGGTTTAAAGATTCAGCACCCTGAATTCCGTTCTGCGGTTATGTTTACGTCCCTGTTCAGTATCATTTGATGCAATTGGTTTAGAAGAACCATACCCCGCATATGTGAGACGTGTTGGATCAATTTTGTGTTCGATTAAATATTGGTACACAGCTTTAGCCCGGTCTTCACTTAGTTTTTTATTCACTTCATCCGTGCCGGTATTGTCCGTATGACCACTGATCTCAATTTTCATAGACGGATTATCCAAAAGCGTTTGGTGTAGTTTTTTTAATTCTGCAAAAGATGATTTTAGTAAAACCGCTGAGCCAGTCTGAAAGAAAATATTTTCCAGTACAAATGATTTTTCCGAAGCGGAAGTAATGGGCGTCATTTTGATTTCGAGAAAACGTACCGCTTGTGTATCTGCCGGAAGATTGACAGATTCCATGATATACCCGTCGGCAACAGAAACGACTCCATATTCATGGTTGCGGTCCAGTGTGACGATGATGTTTCCTTTTTCATCACCTCGTTGTGACAGCCTGATCGTATCGACATTTTCAAAATCAATTACCTCAAGTTTGGCGCGTAACGGTTTATTCGAAATTGCATCTGCGACATTCACGTTCAAGGCCTGTACCGGAGTTGCTAAAAACTTGTCAGGCAGTTCAAATTGAAAGAGATCATTTTTACGATCTGTGGTTTTGCGCGTTATGATGACAGTCTTACCATTCGGGTGAATGGACAGTGCTCCTTCATCTGAAGGAGTGCTGATGGGACTTCCCATATTTTCTGATGCCTTCCAAACCTGATCTATTCCCTGGCGTGAAATGTATAGATCATATTCTCCAAGACCTTCATTTCCGTCACGCATGAAATACATGGTGCGACCATCAAAGTGAATGTATGGGCTGGCTTCATTATTGGATGTATTAATTTGCGGACCCAGGTTTATTGGAGCTGACCATTTACCGGGAGTTTCTTCATAAACCATCCAGATATCACGACCACCAAATCCACCGGGTCGTGCACTGGAGAAATAAATTGATTTTCCATCAAGTCCAAAACATGGCTGACTATCCCAGCTTATGCTGTTAAACGCGGGACCCATGTTGATCGGCTTTTGCCAAACATTATCTTTTAAGACTGCGAGATACAGATCACAACTACCCAGACCATCATTCCTGTTGCAGGAAGTAAAAATGAGATACTTGCCGTCTGGAGAAATAGCGTGACCACCTTCATTGAGAGCTGTATTAAATGAAAACGGTGTGACTGAGATTACATTTCCGAGGCTATCATATTGGGCAATAAAAATATCTTCCTGGTCCACCATCATGCGTGTGAAGATTACGGATCTTCCATCCAGTGTCCAGCGACCCAATACTTCATTCCCGGAAGAATTAATATCATCTGGTAGTGCTGTCACTTGGATCTCGTAATTGCTTTTATACAATTGTGTTTTTGCCTCCAGCCGTGAAAGATTTTCTGCGCTGAGCTTTGAGGGACCTTTACCATTGTCATTCCGTATGACTGATTTGTAGGCTGCCTGTGCTTTCGAAAAATTACCAGCCTCTTCATACATGCGCCCCAGTGAATACAATTGTTGCAATTGCGAAAGCGTATCGATCGCGATGGATTGCTCCATTACAACAATAGCCTCTTCAATTTTTCCGCTTTTATAATAGATCTGGCTAAGTGCCTGACGGGCTTCAGTCCATGCAGGATATTTTTCAATAAGGGTTTGTATTTCACTTACTGCATTTGCTGTTTGGCCTCCTTTAGCAGAAAGGACGGCATCACTCAGCGTTTTTACTGCTTTCTCAGAGACTTTCGGAGGAATATATGTCCCTTGTGAGTACGACGAGAGTGTACAAAGAACAAAGACCAGCCCGATAAGGAATATTCTATTCATGAACGTCTTGCATAACGCAAAAGAATCATGGGGAGTTGCGCATCGGATAACCATATACGCCATGACGAGACCATTTGCATTTCATTATACACCTCTGCTGGAGATAATCTAAGAAAGAAGGCCCTTCACAACCGCAGATATAGTCTTGCCATCAGCTTTACCGGCAAATTCTTTTGATGCTTCCGCCATCACTTTTCCCATATCCTTCATGGAACTCGCTCCTGTACGTGTAATGATGTCTCCGATAGCCGTTCTCAATTCTTCTTCTGAAAGTTGCTGAGGAAGATATTTCATGATGACAGCTATCTCTTCTCGTTCGATTACGGCGAGATCTTCACGTCCCTGTTTTTCAAATATGTCAAGTGAATCCTGACGCTGTTTGATCAGTTTTTGCAACAGCGCAATTTCTTTTTCAGGACTTAATTCCTCTGTTGTACCAGATGTATTATACAGCATGATGGCTGATTTGATGGCACGGATCCCGCGTAATGCCGCCTGGTCTTTGGCTTTCATCGCATTTTTGAGATCTTCATTGATATTTGATTCGAGAGACATAGTATGTTTTTGTAATTTATCAGCAAAGGTACGTTTCCTGTGATGCAAAATGATCCTGACAAATATGATGTAATTGGTAAGGGGTATAACACTACGCGCCGTGCAGATCCGTACCTGTTGAGCAGGATCCTCTTTCACCTCAACCCTCAACCCAATGGATTATATCTGGACGTTGGATGTGGTACGGGTAATTACACGATCCCTCTTGCAAATACAGGCTTGCATTTCACTGGCATTGATCCGTCTGCTCAAATGTTGTCGGCAGCTATGGAGAAATCATCCGACGTTCATTGGATTTCAGGTACAGCAGAAGATCTTCCGTTTAACGATCATTCATTTGATGGCGCCATCACAACTTTGACTGTTCATCACTGGAAAGATCGAGAACAAGGTCTTCGTGAAGTATCGCGTGTATTAAAACACGGCAGTCGTTTTGTGATCTTCACATCCAGCCCGGAGCAAATGGATGGGTATTGGCTCAACCATTATTTTCCCGTTGTGATGCAGCGCGGCACTGAAAACATGCCTTCTGCATCAGGCATTATCGATGCATTGTATCGCGCCGGCTTCGATGAAGTGCAGACTGAAAAATATTTCGTGAAGGACGACTTGCAGGATTTTTTTTTACAGTCAGGAAAGAATCGGCCTGAGATCTATTTTGATGAGCACATTCAAAAAGGGATCTCCACCTTTGCTTCCATGGCATCGAAAGATGAAATTGAAAGAGGTTTGCAAAAACTACGATATGATCTGGACCACGATCTTTTCGATGCAGTTCGCAATCGATATGAAAACGATCACGGAGATTATATGTTTATCGTTGCACAAAAATCATAGCGTATGAACTGGGCTATCCTCATCCTTGCCGGCATCTTCGAAGTTGCGTTTGCGACCTGCATTGGTAAGATCAAAGAATCGAGTGGGCAGCAATCGACGTTGTGGTTTATAGCGTTCCTGATTTGCCTTACTACGAGTATGTATCTATTGTACAAGGCCGCCCAAACCATCCCAGTGGGAACAGCCTATGCGGTTTGGACAGGGATCGGAGCTGTGGGGATTGTGCTGGTGGGGATCTTCCTGTTTAAGGAGCCGGCTACGTTCTGGCGGCTGTTTTTTCTGACTACGTTGATCGCATCGATTGTGGGGTTGAAGCTGGTTTCGTGAGTGGGTTTTTTGCGGGGCAAAAAAGCAGATAACTTGTTGGTTATCAATTACTTCAGACAGTGTGGCATACCTAGGTATGCCACACTGTCATAACTTATTGATTTTCAGATTATTAAATTGGTTAAAACACCCTATTTTTCTATCCATGCCCAATCAGACTTTTTTATAAAAACCAGAACTTATGCCAACACCCATCCACGATTTTATGCAGGAAGCCATCCGCCTCTCTGCCCATGGAATGAACCTGAACGAAGGCGGACCATTTGGCTGCGTCATCGTTCGTGACGGAATAATCGTAGGGCAGGGTAATAACAAAGTGACCTCCACAAATGATCCCACTGCACATGCTGAAGTAACAGCCATACGCGATGCCTGCCGCAACTTAAGTACATTCGAACTCCTGGGCTGTGAACTGTATACTTCGTGCGAGCCATGTCCGATGTGCCTGGCTGCCATTTATTGGGCCCGGATTAAAAAAGTGTATTACGCATGCACGCGTCACGACGCCGCTGAAATTGGTTTCGATGATGAATTCTTGTATGAAGAAATTTCGAAGGACATGCCGGAGCGGATGATCCCTATCGAGCAGGTGATGCGTGATGATGCCTTTGAAGTGTTCAAAAGCTGGATGGTGAAGCCGGATAAAATTGATTATTGAAGGCAAGAG
This sequence comes from Saprospiraceae bacterium, assembly GCA_031426295.1. Taxonomy (GTDB): domain Bacteria; phylum Bacteroidota; class Bacteroidia; order Chitinophagales; family Saprospiraceae; genus Opimibacter. The sequence continues at coordinate 55,457 of JANPKZ010000012.1, read as the reverse complement.
GAAGTGAAAGCTGCTTGCATTCATAGTTTCGTTTTTCATCCTAATTTCATCCCCAAACGATCACGAAAAATTCAAACTGTATATGCCCGCTATCTACTTCATCCTGGCCCTCATCGCCGGCATTCTCATGCCTACACAAGCAGCGATCAACAATAAGTTGTCGACATACGTCCAAAGCCCTGTGTCCTCTGCATTCATCTCGTTTGCCGTCGGTGTCGTGGCATTGTTCATTTACATGCTGCTGGCTTCAGTCCCACTCAGCAACATATCTCTCATGCGCAACGCACCACCCATCTCATGGCTGGGTGGCGTATGCGGCGCTTTCTTCGTCACAGCAGTTGTATTTGTTGTTCCCAGATTAGGTTTTGCACTTACGTTTAGCATCCTCATCCTGGGACAAATGCTGGCTACATTACCCATAGACCATTTTGGTTTCCTGGATACGCCCGTGCGGGAGATAAATATCCCACGCATCATTGGTGTAGCGCTCGTGATTGGTGGTGTGTTGCTGATACGCAGATTTTGATGTAATTTATTATCATCACATTGCACATGACTTCGTTTATCCTTAATAATGAAACCATAGATACTAACCTGCCTGCAGGCATGACAATGCTGGATTACGTGCGTTACCACCAACACCTGGTGGGCACCAAGATCGGATGCCGTGAAGGTGATTGCGGTGCATGCACAGTGATGGTAGGCAGATTAAAAGATGATCAGGTGCATTATGCAACGATGACATCCTGTCTCATGCCCCTGATAAACGCACAGGGAAAACACATTGTAACGATTGAAGGTATAAATCCGGCTGATGGATCATTAACTCCGGTGCAACATGCCATGGTCAATGAAAACGGAACACAATGCGGATTCTGTACGCCCGGCTTTGTTGTTTCATTAACTAACCATTGTCTTGGTCAATCACCATCTGAATCAAATATCATCGCATCCATCGATGGTAATATTTGTCGGTGTACCGGATATAAATCCATTGAAAGAGCTGCAAAAAAGATTGACCTCCTTATGCAAAGCCTTGACGGATCTACTCAACCAGAATTTGCTATTGGTCAAAGTATCGTACCGCCATATTTTAAATCAATTCTATCTCGCCTGAAAGAAATGTCTCCTGTTCATCCTGAAAAGATGAATAGCAATAGACCCATGATGAATGGAGGAACTGATGTCTATGTCCAGCGACCAGAAGATTTTACTCATTCTGACATCCTTACTTTTTTTGATATGCCCACGTTAAATGAAATTACGCTCAATGACAACTATATTGAGATCGGAGGATCTGTAACAGTGACAGACCTCATGGAATCTGAATTACTTCAGAGTCATTTTCCAAAACTTCATCAGCAATTGAAACTGGTATCATCAACACCTATCCGTAATATGGCAACGGTGGGTGGAAATATTGTAAATGCCTCTCCTATTGCAGATCTTGTCATTTGGTTATTGGCTATGGATGCTACTGTAGTCCTACAGGACCATGAATCACGCGAAATTCCGCTGCGTGACTTTTTTACGGGTTATAAAACACTTGCAAAATCTGAGGAAGAATTTATTGAGAAAATTTATTTCACCCGCCCTGCAGAGGATGTCCTTTTCAATTTTGAAAAAGCAAGCAAACGTAAACACCTTGACATTGCTACAGTTAATACCGCTTTGTTTCTTCGGATGGATGGAAATATGATCGCAGAAGCTCATGTATCTGCTGGCGGAGTTTCTGCAATTCCGCTTTACATGAAAAATCTGTCATCATGTCTCGCGCACAAAACCATTCCGTTTGATGATCATACCTGGCGGGAATTACAATTTATACTGCAGTCCGAAATAGACCCGATCTCTGATATTCGTGGATCAGAAGAATACAAACGACTGTTGTTGCAACAATTGTTTCATGCTCATTTCATCGAATTGTTCGGTACACCATGATCAATCAGGATGCCTATCAGCATGTACGTGGTGAATCCGTTTACCTGGACGATATTCCTGTCGTCAGGAACACGTTGTATGCAGGTGCATTTGGCTCACCCTTAGCGCATGGTGTGATTGAATCGCTGGATGTAACAGAAGCATTACGTGTTCCCGGAGTAGTTAAGATCATAGTATCGAAAGATATACCCGGTAAAAATCAAATCGGAGGGATTATCGCGGATGAGCCTCTTCTTGCAGAAGACCATGTACACTTTTGTGGCATGCCGATCGCTTTAGTGCTCGCAGAAAGCGAAGACATTGCGCGTCATGCTGTAAAAAAAATCAGGGTGGTCATAAAACCTCTTGAAGTGATCACAGACCCACGCATTGCGTTTGCAAAAAATGAGTTGATCATTCCTCCAAAACATTTTAAGCTTGGAGATACTTCTGATGCATTTCAAAAATGTAAACACATTTTTGAAGGACGTGCGGACATTAATGGCCAGGAACATCTGTATATCGAAACACAAGGTGCATACACCATACCGTTAGAAGCCGGTAGTATAAAAGTGCACTCGTCAACACAGGGTCCCACAGCGGTTCAGCGAACTATTGCAAAAGTAACAGGCCTCGGCATGCACCAAATTGAAGTTGATGTCACACGTCTCGGTGGAGGTTTTGGTGGCAAAGAAGATCAGGCGAATACATGGGCTGCATTATGCGCACTCGGAACACAACTTACCGGCAAACCTGTCAAGTACAGCCTGCATCGCGATGAAGACATGCGCATGACGGGCAAGCGTCATCCATATTCGGCCGATTACAAAATTGGGCTTGATGACGATCACAAAATCGTTGCTTATAATGTTGTCTTTTATCAAAATGCAGGCGCTGCAGCAGATCTTTCTCCGGCAGTTTTAGAAAGGACATTGTTTCATTGCACGAACAGCTACTATATACCCAATGTAACAGCCACAGCCTACAGTTGCCGTACTCACTTACCACCCAATACTGCATTCCGTGGCTTTGGTGGTCCACAAGGAATGTTCGTCATTGAATCAGCTATCACACATGCGGCTGAAAAATTACATGTCAGTCCCGCATACATCCAGGAAAAAAACCTGATCCGGAAAGGAGATGAATTTCCATATGGCCAACTGGCTGAACGCGAGGCGGTAGATAGCTGGTCATCTGCTGATGAACAATTTGATTTTGCAAAACTTAGAAGGGAAGTCGCTCAATTCAATCATGATCACGCATTTAAAAAGCAAGGACTTGCAGTGATGCCAATTTGTTTTGGAATTTCTTTTACCAAATCTTTGATGAACCAGGCCCGGTCATTGGTACATGTGTATACCGACGGTACAGTTGGTGTGTCAACAGGTGCGGTTGAAATGGGTCAGGGTGTGAATGCAAAAATCCGGCAGGTCGTCGAACAGATTTTTTCTATCCCACATGATGCTGTTAAAATCCATAGCACGAATACATTCCGGATTGCCAATACTTCTCCGTCTGCTGCATCTGCCACTGCTGATCTCAACGGCAAGGCTACAGCAATGGCGTGTGAAGTAATTCTTGAACGTTTGAAAAGAGTAGCTATACAGGAACTACAGGTTCAGAATGATACGCAATCGATTACGCTTAAGGAACATCATATTTATCATAAGAACGTACCGACTACATTATCCTGGAAAAAACTGGTTCACCTTGCATATGAACAACGCATCAGCCTGAGCGAGCATGCACATTATGCAACACCTGGCGTTCATTTTGACTGGTCCAAAGGCAAGGGGCATCCGTTTGCTTATCATGTATATGGAAGTGCCATTACGCGTGTGACGCTGGATTGTGTGCGTGGCATGTATGAAGTTGATTATGTGAAAGGCGTTCACGATTTTGGAAAATCCATGAACACCTTAATTGATATGGGCCAAATTGAAGGCGGAATTGTCCAGGGTGTTGGATGGATGACCATGGAAGAAATTGTATATGATGAAAAGGGTGTATTGAAATCAAATGCATTATCAACGTATAAGATTCCTGACATCTACGGCATTCCAAAAGAGATTACCATTATTCCATTGCCAGTTGAAGATGATAATCTCGCCATCTTCTCTTCAAAAGCTGTTGGTGAGCCTCCGCTGATGTATGGTATCGGAACATACTTTGCAATCCGAGATGCAGTTCGTGCTTTCAGGCATGGTGCTTCACCAAGTTTTGATGCACCCTTCACACCTGAAAAGGTTTTGCTTTGTCTTCATGATCCTGTGAAACAGGCGGAACACGTACACCGACAATCCTAATTCGGATGAATAAAAATCTTTTCGTCTGGAATTTTGTACATCAGCAACTGGAATCAGGACATCCTGTAATGTTATTGATTGTAACTGAAAGCTCAGGCAGCAGTCCGGGCCGACAGGGATTTAAAATGGCTGTTTCACAGGATGATATTTGTGGCAGCATCGGCGGTGGGATTATGGAAGTGAAGATGGTAGAACATGCAAAAAAACTGTTGCATGCAGAAGAAGAGTCTCTTATCAAGCACCAAGTCCACAGAAAGGACGTAGCATATGACCAGAGTGGTATGATCTGTTCGGGCGAACAGACTGTCGTTTATTTTCGTGTGAATCCACAGTTTATTGATCTCGTTCGTGAGCTGATGGATTGTATTGAAAACTATGAGCCGGCACTTTTGACAATTTCACACATTGATGGAGAGGCTATATTGGTATTAGAAAAAAGGTCTGGCGTCAAGCCGTTCCCATCATTTGAAAAAATAACTGAAACAGATTTTCTCTACCGGGAAAGAACAGGGAAAGGAAACCAGCTTTATATTATCGGTGGGGGCCATTGTGCTTTGGCGCTTTCAGAGCTGATGTCCAAATTTGATTTTTACATAACGGTAATTGATGATCGTCCGGATTTAAATACCCTGCATCAAAATACTTTCGCTCAACGTATCCACGTACTAGAGGACTACAATGAAGTTGATACAATTATCCCGAATGGATCCAATGTGTATGTAGTCATCATGACGTTAGGATATAGATCCGACTTAGTTGCGCTACAGAAACTCAGCAGGTCGTCGTTCTCGTATATTGGCTTGCTGGGTAGTAAATCAAAGGTTGCCACGTTGCTCACCGAACTTAAAACTTCTGGTGTGGAAACAGAATGGATCCAAGAACTGCATGCACCCGTTGGCATCCCGATAGATAGCCATACACCGGAAGAGATTGCTGTGAGCATCACTGCCGAAATAATAAAACATAAAAATCAGGTATCCCTTTAAAGCTACTTTACATATTTTTAACCCCTAAATGCAAAAACCTGCTTCAGGCCATCGCCGACTTCATTTTTTCCTTCGCCATGTTGTCTTCTGGCTTTTCACCTTTACGCTTTTCCGTTTTGTTTTTATTGCATCCTTTTGTCTGCATGGCCACGCCATTTCAATAACAGATACACTCTATAGCCTTGTTGCCGGGATACGTTTAGATTTTTCAACGATCGCTTACCTCCTTCTACCGGCATACCTGCTTTGGGTTTTTCATCAGTTTCTTCCAAACAAAAAATTATCGCTCATCCATAATTGGTTCTATGGATTCCTGCTGTTTGGTCTCGCATTCTTAAATGTCTCCAGTGTACAATTGTATCATGACTGGCAATCGCTGGTAAGTTATAAGGTGTTTGATTATTTGAAATATCCAAAAGAGGTTATGGCATTTGTTTCAGTGACCGATTTGCTCCTGCTGGCTTCATTGTGTGCATTGGTAACGTTGTTGACTATTTTCTTATTCAAAAAATGGGTTGGTGATATTTCACTTCAACGTCCTGCATGGTCAAGGTATCTGCTTCTGATCACGTTTCCGTTTATACTGATTACAGCGGCTCGTGGTGGCATACAGCAAATACCGGTGAATGAAAGCTCTGCTTATTTTTCTGACTCACCTTTTTATAATCATACTGCGATCAACTCTTTCTGGTATTTTATTCACAGCTTCCTGGAAACAGAACATACAGATAATCCATATATCGCAATGGATCCAAATATAGCACAAAAGCGGCTTGAACATTTATACGATGTATTCCCTAATCCTGATTCAACTATATTAAAAACACAAAACCCCAATGTCGTCATCCTCCTGTTGGAAAGCTGGACTGCAGACATTATTAAATCTCTTGATGGCGAACCTGATGTTACACCCTGGTTTGATTCACTCGTACAACAAGGACTGCTGTTTACTCAGATCTATTCTGCAGGTGCCCGGACGGAACATGGCCTGATCTCAGTGCTCAGCGGATATCCTCCGCCACCTCATCAATCCATTATCACTGTTCCATATAAAGTGGAGAAGCTTGGCAATATTAATGAGGTATTCAGTAATTCAGGTTATCACTCTTCATTTTATTATGGAGGTGAAATTGGTTTTGTCAACATGAAAAGTTATTTGTTGAATGCAGGTTTTAAAAAGATTATCGACCAGGCAGATTTTAAAGAAAACGAATTAAGCATGAAGTGGGGTGCGCACGATGAATTTGTTTTTGAAAAACAAATCAGCGACCTGAATGAAACAGAGCAGCCATTCTTTTCAGTTTTGCTGACGTTAAGCTCTCACGAACCATTTGAAGTTCCGATGGAAACAAAATTTCCGGGAAAAAATGAATCTGACAAATTCCGGAATGCAGCTTACTATTCTGATAAATGTCTCGGTGAATATTTTCGCATGGCGAAACAACAACCATGGTATGACAATACCTTATTTATTTTGGTAGCTGATCACGGTCATCGTCTTCCCAAAAAATCTAACCTGAATCTCCCTCAATCCAAGCGTATTCCGTTATTGTTTTATGGAAATGTATTAAAGGACCATGTTAAGGGAAAGAAAATTAAACTTATTGGAAATCAAAATGACATTGCTGCAACATTGTTGCATCAGCTTGGACAGTCATCTGACAAATTCACCCGAAGTAAGGACCTGCTGAACCCGAACAGTAAACGCTTTGCATATTACACGACTGATTACACATTAGGGTGGGTCACACCTTCTGAAAAATTTATTTATTTCTACACATCGAAGACATTAAATACGATAGGATCTTACGCTGCAAATGATAGCCTCGTGCTGGATGCGAAGGCGTATTTGCAGACGCATTATGATGAGTATCTCAACTATTGACAGCTTGTCTTTTACCACTCATTGCTTTTGACATCATCAGGACAATCTAGAAAATCCTTTCATCACCGGAGTGGATGACCCGGCTAATAGTGAAGAGGGCTTATTCAGTATCACCCCGAATCCCGTTGGTGAAATTCTACACCTGGCAATACAGGAAAATTTAAAAGGCGAGCTACTCATCGAAGTCTTTTCTCCTGATGGCAGAATGTTGCTCCAGGATCAGAAATTTAATTACCCGGGCGAGGTCAACATTCCAGTTCAACATCTTCCTGCGGGATTGTATTTTGTAAAATTTATTTCCGGAAATTATTTTGACCTTCAGTTTTTTTTAAAAAACTGATTTGCATAAAATTCAATTTTAAAATTGTCCTCCCATAAAAAAACAGGAAGGCTTACGACATAAGCCTTCCTGTTTTTTTTCAAAATGCCTTTAGTCAAAATCGCGTCACTACAGTTTGTGACTGAATAGCATCACCTGCTTTGATAGATAGTATGCCATGCGCCAGTCCTGAAGAGTGTGCACTCCATTCTTTTACATCAAGCTGATACTGTTGCTGACCAGCAATAAGCGATCCCAGGCGTTTTTCGTATACCAATCTTCCGCTCATATCCGTGAGCGATATCGTGACTTCCTCCGATGTCTCTAAATAAAATTCAACATTGAGAATATCATTGGCAGGATTTGGAAAAACCACCATCCGTCCCTTACCAGTATCGTTAGGATCCGCGAAACCCGTAGCCAGGTTTTCAATTTTCATCACTGTACCAAAGAACAGGTTGGTTACATAATAATTTTCATTTTCATCTCGCGTCATGCCCGGACTCGGTCCAAAGTCACTGAGCAATGTATCCCGTGTTCCATCATCATGCAAATGCAGGATCATAGATGAATTCAGGATAAAGGGCGGAACACTGTCAAGGCTGAACCGCGCAAACTGCAATGCCACAAGTCCATCACCATCAGGTGACCAAAGCATATCCGTCACCAATGTAAGATCGCTGTGGCGCACGCTGACATTTCCTTCGTCATCCACATTAAAAATCTGGGAAACTCCATCAATAAATGGAAAACCAGTCAATTGCGAGACAACAAATCCACCATCAGGATTGTGCAGTATACGCGTGGGGACAGCCTGGTAAAAGGGCGGCCCTACCGGAATAGGATTCGGCTCGTCGGGAAATGTGGCAAAAAAATCAAGTACCCCTGTAAGCCCGTCACGGCGGATGATTGCATTCGCTGCAGCATCCGCGATATACATGTCGCAGCCATCATGCACTAGTGTATACGGGTCGCTTTGTGGAAGACCATATCGGTGTACAAATTCACCCACGTTGATAACATGTGCAGCATCGGAAGGGTGCAGTGGTGGATTCCCCTGCGTAAAAGCCGAAAACGGATAGATCAAAACAGAGGACACATATTCACTCGGTGCTTCTCCTGTGAAGACTGCCAGGTATTGATCATCCACTGGTTGTGCTCGCACAGGACCAAACGTTTCTCCTGACATCGGGTCAAATGCAGATGGGAGACTATCTATAACGCGTTCTACTGTTCCATCAGGCCAGATCACAGATACTGAACCGTCCTGTTGGCCACTTCCTCCTTCTGCAATCCATAGAGCACCTGTCCCATCAATTTCAATACCAACAGGTCCCCGCAGATCACTTGCAATAATTGTAATGGTGGGCTGTGTAAATGTTGAACTGTATACAAACAGTCCGATCATTAAGAGTAGAATTTTTTTCATAGACATTGAGTTTTTATTTCGGGTTATGTAATGACACGGTCAAATATGGTCACTTAACTAGCAGCTGCGCATTGCCTCCAAAAGCGAGGTCTAAAAATAGGTCCTGCTATTAAAAAAATCAATAGGCGTTGAGCCATTAACAGATTTGGTTGATCTGTAGGCAGCGTGGGTTGTCCTGACCGATAAAAAATGTCCTGTGTTGAACCCGCAGATTCAGTCACAGGTGGTCACCTGGAATTAAAGTGTATCTAAATTAAAGTTTGAATCCGAGTCTTGCAAAATAAAACGCCCCATCACTTCCCATCTGCACAGAATCATTGAATCCACCCTGGTCTGTCCAGCCATCAAATTGTGGTGTTGGATAAGTATTCAACAGATTGTTAGCGCCTACGGTAAGACGAATTTTGCTGGTCAGCAGATACCCAATGCTCAGGTCTACTGTTATTGCTGATTCATATGTATCTGTAGCAATTAAATACAATGCATCTGCTTCAGCCTGATTGGTGGCTGGTGAATCAATCCACTGGAAATCCTGGATGATCACATCACTAAATAATGTGACACCTGCATTGATGTCAAATCTTCTTGTACCAAAGCCCGCGCTCAAACCAAATTTATAATCCGGTGCGGCCGCTTCAAGATATGCCCTTGAAAAGGGACCAAAGAATGTAAATTCATTCAGGTTGCCATTATTGATTTTTTCAATCTTGAGATCATTTACATTACCTGCAAGGCTTATGTTCAGACGATTGTTATTGGAGAAAAATTTCTGATACGCTACCACCAGATCAACGCCTGTCGTTTTTGTGTCAACACCATTGGCAAAAAACTGCGCTACTTCCACACCGAGACCAAGACCACTGGCATCAAAATTATCAGTCAGCACAATCCGGTCTTTAACGGAAATAGAATATCCATCAATCGTAGCGCTGAATGGACCCGATGCGAGCGTCAGACCAAGACTTGCATTAAATGCGGTCTCTTCCTGCAATGGGCCGATACCAAAAGCCCGTGTAACGGTACTTGTATTAGATGAGAGCAACGAGGGCAATGACTCCCCTGCCACAAAATTGTTGAAGATGAGATTGTAATGTATCTGCGCCAGTGATGGAGCACGGAAACCTGAGGATACTGATCCGCGCAACGAGATCACATTGCTGAATTTATACCTGCTGCTCAGCTTAAAATTAAACGTTTCTCCAAAGTCACTATATTTTTCAAAACGTAATGCACCACCTACCAGGAAAGCTTTTGTAACATTGAGTTCTGCGTCGCCATATACACCAAAATTTGTACGGCCCCTGTCAACTTCGTTTGCAGGACTATACCCGGGAAATCCTTGTGCTCCACCAGGTAGTTCTACCCCCGCTGTATCCGTAGCTGGTGTTTGTGTTGTCGGATCAATGATCGGACGGCCATTGTTATCGTACAATGCATACGATGCTTCTTCCCCGGCAAAGATTTCAAAGTTTTCTACCCGGTATTCTAAACCAAAAGCCAGGTTAAGACCATCCATGATATCCTCATGATATTTTGTAAAATCAAGTCCTGTTGTATTCTGTGAAAGGCTGTGACCACCCGCATCAAAATCAGTTGGTGAGGCAGCTTTAAGAGATGCATTGTTTGTCCCTTTGATAAAATAATGGAAGAGGTTGCTTCCATAGGTGTTGTTGAAATCTGCGACCCATCCATTTTCCATAGTATGCCGTATACCTGCTGATGCAGATACATCAGTAATATTGGAAGTGATGTGGGGCGTAAATCCATCATGTTCCGGATCCAGGCTTGGCACTGTACGTACATCACCACTTTCATAACTATCGCGGGAAAAAGCATAGGCATCCGTATCGCGGAAATTGCGTCCACCAAACGCATATACTTCAGTATTCGGACTCACCGGAATGGCCGTGTTGATCATAAAATTAAAGCCGTCTATAGCAGCACTGCCATATCCTTTACGCCATGACCATGATGGACGCAGCGTACGTTCTTTGCTTAAAAACTCTGTGGTGAAATTTGCGAAGCCTCCCTCCTCTCCAATATCGAGACCATAGTTCAGATCAAATTTAAGGGTGTTGCCATCAAAGCTTTTTTCTTTTCCATCCAGGCGTTGCTTGCCTTCTATATTCCATAGCGCATCACCTGCCTGTTCTTCATATCCATCACCAATACCGGTACTGTATGCGCCATATAATATGCCACCCGATAATCCTTCCGTCTGATCATTAAGTATAATATTCATAACTCCCGCAATAGCATCAGAACCATATTGTGCTGATGATCCGTCACGCAATATTTCAATCCGCTTAATGGATGCCGCCGGAATTGCATTAAGGTCTGTTCCTGTATTACCCCTGCCACGTGTACCGAATACGTTGATGAGTGATGACTGGTGTCTGCGCTTTCCATTGATCAGTACAAGCGTCTGATCGGGACCGAGCCCACGCAACGATGCGGGATCAATATGATCTGCTCCGTCCGAACCTGATTGTTTTGTGGCATTAAAGGATGGAGCTGCGTACTGCAGGATCTGGTTGACTTCTGCTTTGCCCTGGATACTGGCCAGCTCATTGATATCGATCACATCAATGGGTACCGGTGCATCTGTGGAGGATCTTTTATAAGAACGGGATCCGACGATCTGCACCTCGCCAAGTGACAGACCTTCTGTCATCACGACGTTAAGTTCTTCACGCCCATCAACACTTAATTCGATCGTTTCATAACCTACATAGCTAAAGATGAGGATAGCTCCTTCACTGGCCACGGAGATTTGGTACGCACCATCGAAGTTGGTCGCCGTTCCTTTAATTGTTCCTTTTTCAGCAATATTGACACCTGTCAGCGGTTCGCCGGCTTCATTGGTGATTGTTCCCTTTACATTCATCTGTGCTGTAACTGGTGCCAGGAACGAGAGAAGAGCAATGAGGAGAATTACATTTTTCATAGTTCGTTTTTTTGATTTGAATGATTTGGGGCAGCGAAATTTACATAAAGATTTGAACTCTGCTTTGCTCTAAATTCAGCACATGTATTTTCTGATTTCCCGGTGCAGCTAATAACGACAAAAATCCATCTGTGGGCTTTCTCTCTGCTTCACAATCCGGACAGGTTGGACAATCCGAACTTTTAAAATATTGATGTCCCTTTCGACAGGTCTTCAAAGTTTTTGTAGTGTAACCAATTGATTGTGTTTTTTCATTTTTATTTACGTTTCTAATTTAATATTTCAACGGCACATTATCCTTATAGATATAAAAAGTAATTCTGCACCATCATAACTTTAGCCTTAGCTTACAACTCATTTAGTCTTGAGGCTTCACCTCAATATCCAAACCCTAAAATTGATAATCAAAAATCAACAACCCAAAATCTAAATTCGTTATGCCGCATATCGCCATCATCTCCGCAAGTGTCCGCACAGGTCGCAAGAGTCACAGGATTGCACTCTATTTCCAAAATTATCTTCAGGAACAAAATCTTGCAACAGCTGAGATCCTGGATTTAAAAGAATATAACTTTCCGCTCTTCAGTGAGCGCCTCAGGTTCCAGTCAGAGCCAGCTGCAAATGTTTTAGATTTCGCTGACAGAATTAAAAAAGCAGATGGTGTGATCATCGTCACACCAGAATACAATGGCGGATATCCACCCAGTATCAAGAATGTAATCGACCTGCTGTACGATGAATGGCAACGCAAACCCATCGCTATTTCGACAGCTTCCGATGGCGTTTTTGGTGGGACGCAAGTCATCACTTCACTTCAATGGTCTTTGTGGAAAATTCGCGCATGGGTAGTTACCGCCATGTTTCCTGTTCCAAAAGTTCAGGATGCTTTCACTGAGGATGGACAGCCTACAGATGCAGCTGGCACCGATAAACGCGCAAAAGCTTATCTCGGTGAATTACTCTGGACAATCGAAGCACACAACCGCATGAAAGATTATCAAGCAGGTTGAAATACTTTTTTAATTTCCCCCAATTGAGGTTCTGTAATCTCTATTTGATAGCCGGTGGCATTGGCGGAATATTGAAATTTCCGGCTGGGACAAAAGTCTCAATTGTGCCTTTATCCTTTATAAAAGTCCTTTACAAAACATGTACCCGTTAACCCTATCCAATAATTTCCAATTTCTAATATCCCAATTTCCAACTTTTAGTTCTTAGCTTTTAACTTTTAGTTTAATAAACCAACCCCCCTTTCAACCTCAGCAATTCCGTCTCCGCCAGCTTGGTATTATACCTCGCCGCAATCAACCGGTTATATGCATCCTCAAGACTTTTCTGCGCTTCACGTAACTGGATATACGTAGATCCTCCCAGGCGGTATGTCTGCAATATGATATCAACATTTTCGCGGGCAAGATTAATATTCTCTTCTTCAAGAGCTAATGCCTGTTTTTGAAGCTCATATTCGTTGAAAGCATTGATCACATCCAGGTTGATCAGCGCGCGCTGATTTTCATACATCATTTGCTGAAAGCCGATATTCAATTCGGCCTGTCTGATCAATCGATGTGTATTGCGATAGTTTAAGATCGGTATCGCTGCACTGAAACCATATACAAAGCCACTGTTGCGATTCAGATTAGGCAATGCCGGATTCAGTGCCACATTGTTGCTGTTGCGACCGAAATTATATGCGGAATTAAAGTCGATGGTTGGAAAGCGATCCGCTTTATATTCCTTGAGTGTAAGCTGAGCGATGTCAATATTTTTCTTCGCAATTTCCAGCAAAGGATTATTTGCTTCAAAGCTTAACCGGATCTCATCAAGCGTGATCATCGGATTTATGGGAATGGAATCAACGACATCGTATTCCACCGCTATGGGACGTTCAAAGCCCGGAAGACTCGGAAATAATAAATGGTTGAGGACTTCTTTCAGCTGGCGTATTAACGTGAGTTGCACTAATTGTGCCGCTTTCTGCGCGTTGAGGTCGACCTGTCCCTGCAACACTTCGGGTTTTGCACCAACGCCGATATCCAGTTTTCGCTGTGAAAGATCCACGCGTGTCTGGCTGATGCTCATCTGTTCTTCAACAGCACGCAATTGTTGTTTCTGACGCACGATATTGTAATACGTATTCACGACATCCGCAACCGTATTGATGACCTGGTTTTTGATTTGTAATTCACCCAGCCTGATAAATTCTTCAGCTTTATCACGTGTGGCAAACATGCGCATGCCATCAAAGAGTGTCCAGTTTAAATTGAGAGATGCATTTACATTATTCGTGGCAACATTACCTTCGCGGACTTGTCCAGTTGAAAATTCCTGACGCTGGTTGTTATTCGTCCACGTTGTACCCACAGCCCCATTGATCCTGGGAAGAAAGACTGCATTCCGGTATTCATAATCAAGAGCAGCAACTGCAGAATCATTTCTTGCAATCCTGATATCATAATTGTATTGTAATGCTGTTGCAATCGCTTCTTCAAGTGTCAGCAAAGTCTGGGCTGAGGAAGTGTGGTAACAACCCAATCCGACAAGGATAAGAACTAAAAACTTTAGATTAGACATGCACTTCATCAACATCAGGTTTTGTTTTTGCCTCATCTGAATCATAATAACTGACTTTCTTTTTCGTCGACAGGAATGTATAAAGTGCAGGCACCACATACAACGTGAGCACTAGTGCGAATAGCATTCCTCCGACAATAACAATACCTAATGGAACACGGCTGGTGCCGGCAGAACCAATGGCAAGAGCAATCGGTAACGCACCCAATGTGGTAGCAAGAGTTGTCATCAGGATGGGTCGCAAACGTGCAACCGCAGCATCCACTGCAGCAGCGACTTTTTGTTCACCCTGTTTTCTTTTTTGATTGGCAAATTCCACTATCAGGATGCCGTTCTTTGTCACTAATCCAATCAGCATGATGATACCGATCTGTGAAAATATATTCAATGTCTGATCAAACATCCACATACTAAGGACAGCACCTGCCAACGCAAGGGGCACTGTGATCATGATAATGATCGGATCCACAAAACTTTCAAACTGTGCTGCCAATACAAGGAAGATCAGGATCAATGCAAGGAAGAATGCAAATGATGTATTCGAAGAACTTTCGGCAAAATCCCGTGATGCACCGGATAATGCGGTATCAAATGTTTCATCTAACACCTGCTCTGAAATCCGTTCCATTTCTGCAATTCCATCTCCAATCGTTTTGCCAGGTGCAAGACCAGCAGAAACAGTGGCGCTCTTGAATCGGTTATAGTGATAGATCATCGGCGGATTGGCGATCTCCACCATGTTGACAAGGTTATCAAGCTGAATCAGTTCGCCGCGATTATTGCGCACAAAAAATCCTTTCAGGTCCAGTGGGTCATCACGGTCTATGCGATCCACCTGGCCGATTACCTGGTACTGTTTACCATTCATGATAAAATATCCAAATCGCCGGCCGCTGAGTGCAAGCTGCAGTGTATTATTTACATCAAGTACAGATACGCCAAGCTCATTGGCTCGCAATCGATCGATCCTAATCTGCAGTTCAGGTTGATTAAATTTCAGGTTTACATCAAATCCCTGGAAGACCTCGCTCTTCCGGACCTCTTCCATAAACTGCGGCACCTTTTCTTTCAGCTTATCAAAGTTGAGGTTTTGCAGAACGAACTGAACAGGAAACGCACCACGTCCACCAAGTCCCACTGATATCGTTTGCTCCTGCATCGCGAATGCACGCACAGCATTATATTTTTTAAACATTCCGCTCATTTGCTGAGCAATTTCATCCTGTGATCTGATGCGCTCATCCGGTTCCTGGAGACCCATGCTGATCATCGCATTATTTGTACCTCGTCCACCCCCGAAACCAGGTGCAAAAGAAAGGACAACAAAATGTTCCGGAACCGAGTCTAAGAGTTCCTGTGTAATTCCTTTAGTGATCCTGTCAGTAAAATCAAAATCTGCTCCCTCTGGTCCAGTGATCATCACTCGTACCCGATTCCGATCCTCCATAGGAGCTAATTCAGAAGGAATTCTTTTACCAATGACAAAGATGATACCTGCGCATACGATGACAAGTGCAAATGCGATCCAGCGCATCCGCATAAAACCCTGCAGCGTTGTTTTATAAAAATTTTCAAGCCCGACAAAAAATGGTTCTGTCCAGGTATAAAATTTGGAATGCTTGTGCCCCCCTTTGCGTGTCAGGTAAATATTCAACACAGGTGTCAGTGTCAATGAAACAAATGCAGAGATCAATACCGCACCGGCCAGCACAATTCCAAATTCACGAAACAATTTTCCAACAAATCCCTCAAGGAAAATAATCGGTAGGAAAACAATCGCAAGCGTTATCGATGTGGCAATAACAGCAAAATAAATTTCTTTTGAACCGATCAGCGCAGCCTGGTATTTATTCATCCCCTGCTCCATCTTTTTATAAATATTTTCCGTCACGACAATACCATCATCGACCACAAGGCCTGTAGCTAATACAATCGCAAGGAGTGTCAGCACATTGATTGAAAAACCCATGATGTACATGATGAAGAATGCACCAATGAGCGACACAGGAATATCAATCAGCGGTCGTAAGGCAATTGAAAATTCTCGGAAAAACAAAAAGATGATTATGACCACAAGACCAATCGCAATCAGCAGGGTATCTTTTACTTCATGAATAGCGTTACGAACAAAAGTGGTGCGATCATACCCCACCTCCAGCACAATATCGGCCGGCATATCTTTTTTGATATCATCAATCCGTTTATAGATCTCATCGACGATTTCAATCTGGTTGCTGCCAGGCTGGGCAACGATCCCCATGTTGACTGAGGGGATATTATTTTTCCGGGAAAGTGTTTCTTCATTTTCGGGACCGAGCTCTGCACGGCCTACGTCTTTAAAACGCACAACACCATTTTCGCCTTCGCGCAATATCAGGTTGCTAAAGTCATCTTCTGTGGTAAGCTTTCCAAAAGTGTTGATGATCAGCTGTGTTTCATTGCCGCGGATTTTTCCACCTGGCAACTCAACGTTTTCGCGGTCCAGGGCCATGCGGATATCATCGATCGTGAGTTGATAGGCCACAAGCTTTGACGGAT
The DNA here is from genome assembly GCA_031426295.1 of Saprospiraceae bacterium. Taxonomy (GTDB): domain Bacteria; phylum Bacteroidota; class Bacteroidia; order Chitinophagales; family Saprospiraceae; genus Opimibacter. Next base: position 38,553 of record JANPKZ010000012.1, on the reverse strand, counting down.
CGATCCACATGCGCATTGCATATTTGCTACCGAACACATTCACTCCACTTACCCCCGGCACGGTCTGCAACCTCTCCTGCACGACATTCTCTGCATAGTCTGTAAGCTCCAGGATCGTTTTCGTCTGGCTTTGTATCTGCAGGAACATGATCGGATCTGAATCTGAATCAGATTTATTCACCGTCGGTGGTGCGTCAATATCCTGTGGCAGATTTCCTGTAACCTGTGATACTTTATCTCTTACATCATTAGCCGCAATATCCAGGTCCACGCCCAACTCAAACTCTACAGTAATATTACTACTCCCCTGTGCACTTGTGCTGGTGATATTTACTACACCCTGCACGCCATTTACGGCTTTCTCCAGTGGCTCCGTGATCTGTTGTTCCACGATATCCGCATTTGCACCCACATACGATGTGCTGACATTGATTACGGCAGGATCAATCGCCGGATATTCACGTACACTTAAGTACTTGAAGCCAATCCCACCAAAGATGATGATGATGATGGAACAGACGACGGCAAGGACGGGGCGCCTGAGGCTTAATTCGGATAAATTCATTTACATGGTTTGAGCTGACTGCACGGATTTACAACATCAATAGATCTTTTCGTGAGTTGTGAATCGTGAATCGTGAATATAGGAGCGCAAATTTTCATCAGTATTTAATCATTTTGCTAAGCATTTGGAACGAACGCAAAATCAAATCGCCAGCACTTTGCATTTCATCTTTTCTACAGTAATCCTGATCAGATACCAGATCAAAAGCAGAATCGATTTCAATTACTGACCCTCTCGCTATTTCAAAGAATCGATTTCGTTCTAATTCTGATCTTCGTGAACACCCTTCCGCAATATTTAAAGTCACCGAAGTTGCTGCTCTTCGTATTTGTCTTGTAAGGCCGTATTTCTCGTGTTCAGGCAATTTCTTTGTGAGTTTATAGCACTCTAAAACCAATTGTCTGGAGGCTTTATATACGTCAAGGTTCGAATGTGATAATTGCAAAAACATGGATGCAGGAATTAAGGATGAAATAATAACTATCATCCTTAGTGTATTTAGACACCCATTGTGTGACTGTTTTTCAAACTTTTTTGAAAAAAAACCTTTTATTTAACATTCTTTCTTCACCACTCACGATTCACGACTCACGTTAATTCAATTTCCCAATCGTCACCGGACTCGCCGGCCTCAAAAACAATATCGCCGAGGTAATCACGGTATCCCCCGCTTTAATTCCTTCCAGCACCTGGATATTCGTACTATCTCTTACACCCGTCACAATATCTACAGGTGCAGCTTTTCCTCCATGGTATAGAAATATTTGTTTCTTCCTTCCCACAGGTATGATCGCGTTGTTGGGAATCAGCAATGCATTTTCGTTTTGACCTAATTGTATTTTTACTTTCGCAAAAGCTCCCGGCGTCAGTGATGCATCCGGATTTTGTATTAAAGCACGCACTGCAAGGCTTCGGGTGTTTTCCTCTATATGAACTTCGGTTGCTAATACTTTTGCTTTGTATGTTTTTGTACTGCCGTCGACTGAAAAATCTACTGACAATCCATTTTTAATCTGTGGACTATACCGTTCAGGTATATTAAACTGGATCTTTAAATTATTAATCTGGCTGATGGTGGTTACTATCGTTGTCGGGGTTATATATGCACCCGGACTGACGTTGCGCAAACCTAATCGTCCACTGAATGGCGCACGAATTTCTGTCTTGATTATCGCCTGACGCACAATGTCCATATCGGCATTGAGATTATTCACCTGCAGTAAACTTAGATCGTATTCCTGTTGACTGATGCCTTGTATTTTGAGGAGTTCTGCCTGGCGCTTTTCTGTCTGTTCGGCTATCTGAAGCTGCACCCTGAGTTTACGCATTTGCGCCTGCAGATCCCCATCAAACAATTTGACCAGTAAAGAACCCTTATTCACGTTTCTGCCTTCATTCACATTGAGTTGTGTAATGCGTCCGGCAATTTCGGGATGGATCTCTGTTGACTCGCTCGCAAGTATCGTTCCCGGGATTTCAATGTTTGCGCTGAGGGAGGTAGGTGTTGCAATCATCGCCTCCACGACCAGGGGTGCCGCCGCGGCCGGTGTTGCCAGGCCTTTCATCTCTTCTTTCTTGCCTTTACAGGCCAGAAAAAGAAATGATACGGTAATTACTGTAATGAGTGTTCTTAATATTGTGGGTAGGATCATAACAAATGATTGGACACCTAAAAATACATCGATCATGCGATCTTGCCTGACCTGTAGGAGATGGGTAAAGCAGCAATCGGTCTTTCAAGAGGAGTTAAAATCAGCCACACCGGAAAGGTTAGGAACACAACATACCTTGAATAGTTATTTCATTTTTAATTTGTCGTCTTAAAGAAATCTTAAATCTTGTCATGAAGAAACTTTTCCCGCTGATTTGCTTCACAGTATTTGGATATGCCTTGTTTGCCCAACAACGGGCAGTGACGGAAACGGGAGAGGAGGTTATTTTGTACGTCGACGGTCGTTGGGACTATGTCAACAAGGATAGTATAGAGATTACATCCATCCCAACCAATTCGCAGCCTTTTGAAAAAAACAAAAAGTCTTCTTTCCTTTTAAAGAGCACACGGATGGAAATCGGTTGTTATCTCGATCCTAAAAAATGGACTTTCCAACAAGCCCCTCCATCCGATCCCGCAGAGTTTGAGATTGACAACAAGGAGCTCGGTCTGTACGCGCTCATCCTGACCGAGCGCCTCAAAATTTCATTGGAAGGACTAGCCAATATTGCATTGGAAAATGCGCGTGATGCGGCACCTGATATCAAAGTAGTGCATAAGGAATACAGGAATGTCAATGGTCTGAATGTACTGATGATGCATATGACTGGTACGATTGCCGATATTCTGTTCTCCTACTATGGCTACTACTATACGACCGATACGGCTTCGGTACAGTTTCTCGTGTATTCTTCTAAAGAAAGTATTGATGCCAATATTCCCGTCGTAGAAGAGCTTCTGAACGGGCTGGTAGAACTTAAGTAGTATTTTAAGTTTACTACTTTATGTAATTATATTTTTAATACAGCAAATATGATACACTGGGACAGACGTTCTTTCATACGCAATACCGCCATGGGCGCTGCCGCCCTTTCCTTACTACCTTCATGTATGCCAAAGACATCAGAAGATCTTAACAGGGACACAAGTCCCAGGTTTCGCATTTCCCTCGCACAATGGAGTCTTCATAAGGCGTTGCAGGGTGGGCAACTTGACCATCTTGATTTTGCACAAAAAGCACATTCCTTCGGCATTCATGCAGTAGAATATGTCAATGTATTCTTCAAAGACAAAGCAAGGAACGCGACCTACCTGGCTCAAATGAATAAAAGAAGCAGCGATGTTGGGGTGAAACAACTTCTCATCATGATTGACGGTGAAGGTGGTCTTGCCGAAGTAAATGAAGCAGTGCGTAAGGAAGCTGTCAACAATCACCATAAATGGGTGGAAGCTGCAAAAACACTTGGATGTCATTCCATCCGTGTAAATGCATTCAGTTCTGTTCACGATCGTGCAGGTATGCATACGGCTGCTGTAGAGAGCCTGGGCAGTCTTGCAACATTCGCGAAACCATTTGGCATAAACGTGATTGTTGAAAATCACGGAGGATATTCTTCTGATGGCAGCTGGTTAGCGGATGTGATGAAAGAAATCAATATGCCCAACTGCGGCACATTACCGGATTTTGGAAATTTTTGTATCCGCCGAGGAGAGGGTGCCCAATGGGCTAAAACTTGTGTCGAAGAATATGATCGGTACAAAGGCATCCAGGAAATGATGCCCTATGCAAAGGGTGTCAGTGCTAAAAGTTATGACTTTGATGCAGCGGGCAACGAAACCACAATTGATTTTGAACGTATGCTGAATATTGTAAATGCATCAGACTATAGTGGCTTCATCGGCATAGAATATGAAGGGAGCCGGTTGTCGGAAGATGAGGGTATCATCGCAACTAAAAAATTGCTTGAGAGACTGATCGCGTAACTCCCAATATTTCTTTTATCCTAACCATGCGGCAGCGAATCCTGTGCTTTTGTTGTCTTACCTCCACACCATAAGTTCACCATTGGCATGTTTTCGTCAGGGACCGAGTCTTATTTGTTATCTTTCACTACCCCCTGCGCTTTCTTTTTTAAATTCAACTTTTCATGCGCGTCGCTCTCACCCAAAGGCTTCGGGAAATAATTTTCCTGGCTTTCTTCTGCTGCTCGTTGATATTGTCAGCGCAGAACATTGTACCTAATCCTGACTTTGAATTTTTTACATCTTGTCCCACTGGCTTTGGCCAGGGCGGACCACTTGAAGGTGCACCATGGCAGAGTGGTTCAGCCGGCACTTCGGATTATTTCCACGAATGTTCTGCTCCAAATTTTGTGGGTGTGCCTCTTAATTTCTTTGGTTCCCAGCCGGCCCACTCCGGCAGTGCGTATGGTGGTTTTTTTGCACGATACAACCAATTTGAATACCGGGAGTATCTGCAGACAGTGCTGTCGGAACCGATGGATGTAAATTTCAGTTATCTGATCACGATGTATATCAGCCTTGCTGATAATTATTGTGGCATAACAAACCTGGGTATTTATATATCAAACGTACCCCCTGTCTGGAATGGCATTACCCCCATACCCGTGACACCCCAGGTTCTCTTTCCTCAAATGATCAGCGAAACGAATGAATGGGTCTTGTTGCAATATTGTTACGTTCCTACGGGTGGGGAGCAGTATATCACGATCGGAAATTATAATGATGACCTGGAAACCCAGCTGGATCCAACCTGTCAGCAGGGTGCTTCTTCTTATTATTACCTCGATGACGTATTTGTAGAGAAAGGCGGGCCTCCGGGCCAGATCGACCTTGAACTGGGTGATGAGGTCTATGCATGTTACTCCTATGAAATCGATCCCGACGTTGACGATGTCAATTATCACTGGGAGGACGGAAGCATCGGCGAAACACTTGTTGTTACGGAATCAGGGACATATACATTAACCGTTACCAGTGGATGTTCAATCGGGATCGATTCTGTTGAAGTTATTATTTCCGGCAATGCTCCTGTTGAGATTGGCCCTGCTGCCACGGTCTTCTGCGAAGGTGAATCATATGACATTGAGTTGGATCCTGATCTGGGTGATTACACATGGCAGGATGGTTCTAATGACACCGATTATACCATAACTGAAAGTGGCCTTTATTCTGTATCCCTGGATGATGGATGTGCTGTATCCACAGATGAAGTACTTGTAACTGTTGTAGCACTACCTGAGCCTTTTACGCTGGGTGCAGATACCTACTTGTGTGAAGGCGATGAAATCGAATATAATTTCGATCCTGATCTGGGAGATTTTACCTGGCAGAATAATTCCCATTCTAATTCCTATACGATAACGGATGGTGGTATATATTCACTTACGATTAGTAATGAATGTGGAGAGGTGGTGGCTGATATCGAAATAGAAGCGTTGGGTGTGCCTGAATTTTCTTTGGGTCCTGATGAACAGGATTTGTGTGACGGAGATTTTATTGATCTTGAATTCGACCAGGATCTTGGCAGTTTTGTGTGGCAGGATGGATCAACAGATAATTTCTACTCTATTTCAGATCCGGGTTTGTATTCGTTGACTATTACAAATTTATGTGGTCCGAATTCCGCCGATATAAATGTGACTGTGGTCTATGAACCGTCTTTTGATTTAGGTCAGGATATTTATTTGTGTTCGGGTGAATTGCCTGTGACGCTGAGTGTGGTAAATGTGCTTTATGCTGAAAGTTACACATGGCAGGATGGATCATTGGATCCAACATATGAAGTACAGACAGCCGGCGCATATAGTGTCACGGTTTATAATTCGTGTTTTTCGGTGAGTGATGATCTTGAAGTTGTCACACAAAACATACCTCCACTCATTCAGCTCCCTTTTGATCAGACACTTTGTGCAGGACAAACTCTTACACTCACAGGAAATGGCGTTACAGGAAATTATGTGTGGCAGGATGGTTCGACTAATACTGATTTTTTAGTGAGTGCTCCCGGCACATATTCCGTTACGGTTACGGATGATTGTGGTGTAGGGATTGATCAGGTCACGATTGACTATTTGTCGCCACTTGCCAACCCGGATCTGGGAGCGGATGTTTTGGTCTGCCCGGGTGAACTGTATACGTTTTATGCTAACACTCCTGGTGTAAATTACTCATGGCAGAATGGTACCATTGCAGATTCCTTGAATGTGACTTCATCTGGAACGTATTGGTTACAAATATCAGATATGTGCAGTAGTGCCTCAGATACGGTGAATGTTATAATTGACAATACCCCGCCTGCAGTTGATCTTCCCACGACATTACCACTATGCGATGGTGAAACCGTTTTGATCGAATCAGGGATCTCAGGAGTTACATTCCTTTGGAGTGACGGTTCTTCTGCCCCATCATTATCTGTTTCAACGCCCGGCGTCTATGGACTTACGGTTAGTAATTCCTGTGGCACTGCAAATGATAATGTACAGGTGATTGATCTGGGTCCGCTTCCTTCTGTTGATCTTGGACAAGACACCTCACTATGCCCTGCAGATGTATTTCACCTTCAACCCATAAGTGCGAATGTCATTTCATGGTTGTGGCAGAATGGATCAACGAATGCAGATATCACAATTTCATCACCTGGCCAGGTGATTGCTTTCGTGACAAATGATTGTGGTGTAGTCTCTGATACGATTGATATTACAGGTCTTGCAGATGTGGCCTCTTTAGATTTAGGACAGGATACAACTCTTTGTAATGGTGAAAGTTTCACACTGACTATTTCTTTGCCAGATGTGAGTATTGCCTGGAGTAATGGTTCTATAACTCCGAATTTTCTTATTGATACCTCCGGATTGTTTTATGCAACGATTGCGAATACATGCGGTTCTTCATCCGATTCTATTTTAGTGACCCTGTTGCCTGACATTCCTCTATTGGATCTGGGTATTGATCAACCGCTCTGCCCCGGAGAAACTATTATCATTAATCCGGGTATTGCTGATGTAGATTATTTGTGGCATGATGGAAGTGGGTTACCAACTTTTACAACGTCTGTTTCAGGAAACATAATTCTGACCATATCAAATGAGTGTGGCTCATCTACAGATGCCATGACAATATTCGATGATGCTACCGAGCCTCAGATAGAATTAGGTCCTGATGTGATAGCATGTGATGGTGATGTGATTTCACTTGAGGCCGGTATTGGGGGAGTAGTGTATGAATGGCAGGACGGAAGCACTAACCCTGATTATTTAGTTTCGGTTTCCGGATTGTACATCCTGGAGGTTACGAATGCATGTGGTTCAGATATTGATTCTGTATTGGTAACTATTTCTGGTACAATACCCAACCCTGCACTTGGTCCTGATACGTCTTTATGCGAGGGGAACACAATGGTCCTGACATCAGATGCTGATGCTTTTACAACCATTCTATGGCAGGATGGTTCCGCGTTAGCTCAATTTCCAGTAATACAGCCTGGCGAGTATTATTTGAGTGAAACAAATCATTGTGGTGCGGGTGCTGATACGATCGTTGTTTCGTATGTGAATGCACCTGCTGCATTTAATTTAGGTTCCGATACAGTATTATGCAATGGTGAATCATTAACCCTTGTTGCACCCAGTACAAATGATATGATTGTGTGGCATGATGGATCAAATGCTCTGACGTTCGTTGCAGATGCTGCGCAAATTTATTCCCTGACCATATCTAATGATTGTGGTACTGCTTCAGATGAATTAGTGCTTGAGATAGATTCACATACTTCCGTTATCAATTTAGACCCAATGATTTCAATTTGTGAAGGTGATATTATAACGCTGGATGCTACTCAGGATTTTTCTGCGCAGTACATATGGAGTAATGGATCTGTTTTGCCCACATTGTCTGTCAATACACCCGGCACATATGCAGTAACTATTTCTACTGACTGCACATCTGATGATCAGGAGGCAGAGATAGTCTTTGGAACAGATTGTATCCTGTTCAACAATCTGTATGTTCCTGATGTCTTTAGTCCAAATGGCGATAATGTGAATGATGTATTTACTATTATCCCCGGATCAGATCTTGAACTGACGGCTATTACATGTTCGATCTTTGATCGGTGGGGCACACTCGTTTATGAAAGTAAAACACTACCTGTTTCTTGGGATGGTAGTTTTCAGGGAAATTATTTGAATCCTGCAGTATTTACCTATTTCATGCAGCTGGAATATCTCCATCGCGGTGATATGCGGTCCGAGGTGAAGTCGGGAAGCCTCACGCTTGTTCGGTAATTATGTTTGACAGTTTATTAGGCATAGGAGGTGCAGCGCGACAAACTACATCAGTATCTTCGTCGTTACTATCCACATGAAGCACGCATTCTACCTCACCTGCGTTTTCTGGCTTTTCTTGCTTGCCGGCTCTATATCGGCTCAGTCACCTGTGTATGACACAACGCTTGTCTATAATGATGGCCGTGTCATGAGGGTCCGCATAGAAGGAAATGATACCATTATCGTTGCTACGATTCCTGAGGTCGTCGTCAAGGCACCCCGTGTTTTTGCCAATGATGAAGAGTACCGCCAGTACATGCGCTATCGCCGATATGCAGCCCAGGTGCTCCCCTATGCCATACAGAGCATCAAGCTGTATCGTCAATATGAGCGTGAAACCGCCGGCATGAAAAAGGGCGAGGCCAGGAGATATGCGAAAAACCTCCAGAAGGACGTCAAAGAAGAGTTTACCGATCCGTTGAAAGATATGTCACGCACCCAGGGTAAGATCCTGGTGAAAATGATCGAACGGCACCTCGACACCTCAATGTATGAGGTCCTGAAAAGCGTCCGCGGCACCTTCACTGCTACCAAATGGCAAACCGTTGGCAAGCTATACGGATATGACCTCAAGGATGGCTATTCACCCGGGGAAGACAAGGTCCTTGATATGATCCTTGGTGATTTTGAGATAAAAGTGCAATGACAAATTACATTTACACCTTATTCCGTGTAAATGACCTATACCTCCGCCTGGCAATCCCCCTCTAATATCGCCCTCGTCAAATACTGGGGCAAACACGGAATCCAGTTACCACGGAATCCTTCCCTGAGCTTTACCCTATCCGCATGTCGTACGGAAATGAAAATGGAAGTCTCTCTGAATGCAGGTACTCCGGGAGTGACGGTCTATTATGATGGTAAGCCCAAACCCGCTTTCGAACCAAAGATCAATTCGTTTTTTCAGCGGCTGGACGATCGTTTTCCCTGGTTGAAATCTGCTTCTGTTTTTATCGATTCCATAAATACCTTTCCTCACGGTGCCGGGATCGCTTCCTCTGCCAGTGCATTAAGCGCAATGGCACTATGTCTTTCCGATATTCATGAGCTAATCGAACAGAAACAACAGGAAACAAATCAACCATGGCTTCAGGATGTTTCCCTTTTAGCAAGACTTGGTTCTGGTAGCGCATCACGGTCTGTTTTCCCGGTTGCCGCGATCTGGGGACATTCACCTGGAATAGCTGGAAGCAGTGACGATTATGCCATTCCCTGGCAGGACAATATTGCATCAGTATTTCATGATTACCAGGACACAATCCTGATCGTAAGTGCATCAGAAAAAAGTGTTTCCAGTACCCTGGGCCATAGCATGATGAATGATCTGGCCTATGCGGCAACACGATATGAACTGGCAGGCAAAAATATTTTGTCGCTTGTTGAGATCATGAGATCGGGAAAAGATCTCGACGCTTTTATTTCTGTCTGTGAGTCTGAAGCATTGCAGCTCCACGCATTAATGATGAGTGGCGCCAATCCGTTTATATTGATGGAGCCAAACACCATTGCCATTATCAAAAAGATTTGGCAGTTCCGAAACGAAACAAAAATTCCCGTGTGTTTTACACTTGATGCCGGACCAAACGTTCATCTGTTGTATCCAAAAATATATCAGCAGGATATCCAAACATGGATCAATGCTGAACTCACAAAATTTTGTGCAGATGGTGTTTACATTTCGGATCATGTTGGATCTGGACCTTCCAGAATTTAATTCATATACCCAACCATATTTTTCTTTGACTCGTCTATAAAGATATTAGGCAGCAACACGAAAATTGGCTTATATGGATTTGGCTTATGTAAAAAGAATTCTCGCCCCATATTTTTTTATACACTTGTTTTTTTCGCATTCTTTGTTTGCTCAGACAAACGGAGGTATGGATCACCAGTCTGCAGCTGGTTATCCTCCTCCTTTTGACTGGCACATCTCACTAGATCACATCACACCAGATGCAACCTTATCTGTTGTGGATGTACACATCGTGTCGGTTGCAATAACCACAAGCCTGCAACCATTACTTTCCGGAAAAGAGAAACTACATGTTTACCCAAATCCGCTTACATCAGGTGGCATGTTGATGGTAGAGTATGGCAGCGAAATCACAGCCTCTACAATACAGATCATTGATGCGTTTGGAAAAATTGTTATGACCAAATATAATGTACCCTCTAAAGGAGGTATATCCGGAATGCTGACAGAAGGCCTTGTGCCGGGGGCTTACCACATTCTTGTGGATGAAAAATATTATGCCCGGTTTGTGATCACAATCTAATCCCCGGGTTCTCCTGAAAATTCAATCTGCATTTCTTTGAGCATATTGTATACCTGCATATCTCCAAATCCATAGATCGCCTCTTTGCGCCAGAAGTCTTCATAGATCTCATAAAAATTCGTCTTGCCGTGTTTTAATATTTCTACAAGCGTCAACTGCGGACGACCAAGCCCACCACCTAACGGATTGCGTTGCATATGCGCATTGATTACTTCAGGCAAAAAACGAAATGCATCAGAATGTGAGTGAACCAGTGATTGCAATTTCTCACGATCATTTTTGCAATATGCTTCCCATAGTTGGTTGGCAAGTTCTACATCATCTGCTTCAAGTTTAATGCTGGTCTGAAAAGAAGACATCAATTCGCTTTCGTCTGCACTTCCATATCCTTTCCACAACTGATTGTCCGCTTCAGGAAAAACCCTGTAAAATTCCGGTTGTGTGTGTTGGCATATATATGTGATCACAAACAACATATTGATAAGACAAAACAGATCGTCCTCAAACCATAAATACACACGGTCTGCTGGTTTGATCTGGTCCAGCATTTCGAGCTGGCTCAAAAACTGTTCTTTATAGTCTTCGTGGTCCGCCTCGTAATTGATGTTGATAAAGGCAATACGTTCTTCCCAAAAGTCATCTGAAAATTGAGTGGACACAGGTCCTTCAACAAAAGCCTCCCGGATGACAATTGGGATCCCGTCAAGGTCATCAGGAAGTTGTGCCGCAATGGCGTCCCCATTTAGTATATGATAGATCATATCAGAATTGCTCTGTTTCAAAAGTAAAGGAATTTTATGCCCGGCTTGTTTTGAAGTACACGAGGGACTTATATGTTCTCTGTTAGTTTATAGCTTTACATCGTGAAAGGCATAATTCTCGCCGGTGGATCCGGCACCCGTCTATACCCCATTACACGTGCGGTTTCGAAGCAGCTTATCCCGGTCTACGATAAGCCCATGATCTATTATCCTTTATCGGTGCTGATGCTGGCCGGCATTCAGGATATCCTGATTATCACCACCCCTGAGGATCATGATGGGTTTGTCAGGCTGTTGGGAGATGGCAGCCAGGTAGGTTGCCGGTTTCAGTTTGCGATCCAGTCGGTTCCTAATGGCCTGGCCCAGGCTTTTGTTATCGGAGCCGATTTTGTTGGGGATGATTCGGTCTGCCTGATCCTGGGTGACAATATATTCTACCGTACAGAAATGCCCGCGTTCCTGGCCGATTGTCATAACCCGAAGGGCGCCGTCATCTTTGCTTATCCCGTCTCAGACCCTGAACGATATGGCGTGGTGTCTTTCGACGAGAATATGAAAGCTCTCGAAATCGTTGAAAAACCAGCTCAACCTAAATCCCATTACGCTGTTCCGGGTCTATACTTTTATGATAACTCTGTGATTGAAGTTGCCCGAACCTTAAAGCCCTCCGCGCGAGGAGAGTATGAGATCACGGATGTCAACCGGGTATATCTTGAGCAGGGCAGATTAAATGTCAAAATTTTTGGACGTGGTGCGGCCTGGCTCGATACCGGAACATTTGACAGTCTTCATGATGCTACCGAATTTGTCAGGATCATTGAAAAGCGACAAGGTTTGAAGGTGGGCTGTATTGAAGAAGTCGCTTATCGGATGGGCTACATTACGAAAGAACAACTTTTCGATCAGGCACAGGCTTTGTTAAAGAGTGGGTATGGCCAGTACCTGATGAAAATCATCAATAGCTGATAAATGCAAGATATCGAACCTGACTACGTGCAACAGACTTCTCTTCGGGACTACATCCTGAAGGGCAAGTCCTATGTACACGAAGTATTCAGATATTGGTATGTTCCTGCCTTTTTCGCTCTTTTGGTTGCTGCTTACCAATTGTATAAATACAGCCAGTATATTCCCGTTTATCCGGCAACGATAACCTTTATGGTAGATGAAGACGAGGGTAATAGCTCATCCGGCCTTACCGGTATGCTCAGCCAGTTTGGGCTGGGTGGCGTACGTCCGGTCCGATATAATCTTGATAAAATCCTGGAATTAAGCAAATCAAGAAGGGTAATACAGCAAACTCTTTTTGCTAAAATTTCTATTGATGGTAAGGAAGATTACATCGCGAATCATATTATCAGGATATACCGTCTTGACCCTGTGCCAGATGAAGAAAACAATTCTAAAGATCTATTCAGGTTTACACATGACAGTCTTTCGATATTTTCACGTGAAGAAAACACTGCGCTGTCTGCCGTTTACGGATTAATTATTGGCTCCAAAGACAATCCGGAAACCGCTTTAATCAATACGGACTATAGTGAGGACACCAACATAATGACGCTTTCCGCAACGACAATTAATGAAAGTTTATCGCTGGAACTGGCTAATAAAATGTTCCGGTCTCTCAGTGACTACTATATCAGTAAGTCTATTGAAAAATCCTTGAAGACATTTAAGATTGTGAGCATGAAGCGGGATTCGATATTGGGTGTCCTTCGTTCTACAGAATATCAGCTGGCTAACTTTGAAGACTCGAATCGCGGCATGCTGATGCGGGTAGATCAGGTAGGGAGAACACGCCTGCAACGAGAGGTTACTGCATTGACAGCAATGTACGCAGAGGTTTTAAAAAACAGTGAGGTGGCAGATTTTAGTCTGCGCAACAAGACACCTTTTGTCCAGGTGATCGATGCCCCGATTGTCCCCATACAGCCCGTGGAAATGTCTCTCATAAAAACGATCCTCATCGGCCTGATCATTGGAGGAGTCATCGGCTCGGTTCTTATTATTGGTCGACGGATTTACCTCGACCTGATGGCCGACTCCACACCTTCCGCTTATAACACGGCTTAATTCCGTTTCTTTCCACATAGGTTATTTATCTTTAGTAATGATGAAATCCAACCTGTTGTGCGGAGTACTCCCGCTCTTTCTCGCCCTCTGTGCGTGTGGCAGCATCCGACCGTCTTATAAGACCTCATCAACCCCAAAAACACCGATGCTCACTTCTTCTCCGGCAGATGATGTTGCATATTCTCTCTTCCTGAGCGGAGGAGTTTCTCTTGATCAGCCTTCTGCAGTCTTAAAGGCAATAGAAGAAAACAACCAGGTCAAATCTTCTGGTCTGATTCTTTTGGGGGATGTGGTGTCTAACGATGATCTCCCAGTGGCCGAAGCAGATCATGCAAGCCCGATGCTTTCCGCTGTTCAAAGGCTGGATGATTCTTTCAATGACTTTTTCATAGTACCCGGAGAGATGGAGTGGTCCTCGGGCAGGAATCGATCTCACGCATATGTAGCTGAATTAGATAAGGCATTAAAAGACTTTAAAAAAGATGGGCGTCTGCTCGAACCACGTAAAGGCTGTGGTGAGCCTGAGGTAATTGAGTTAACCAAAAACGCGATCCTCGTGCTGATCGATTCACAGTGGGCTATTGAATCTGAAAGCCGGAAAGGTGATAAACAGCCAGGTTGCAGCATGGGAAGTGTACTGGATTTGCGCCAGGAAATTAAATCCATTATTCAGTCCCATACAGGTAAGCATATCCTTTTGGCCATGCACCATCCCATATATGCTGTCGGTCCCACCGCCGGAAATTATCCACTTTCATCACACCTCTTTCCATTACCTTTTGTGGGCACTGTCATCACAGGAATTAAATCGCTTGTTGCGTCTGATCAGCATTTTGGTCATCCTGCCTATGAGGCTTTCCGTTCAGCATTCATTACCGCGATCGATGGATGTAAAAGTTGCGCTGTGATCAGCGGACACGAAAAAAGCCTTCAGTATTTTGATCAGGAAGGAAAACATTTTTTAGTCGCGGGAAGCGGAGAAGTAATCACACATGCACGCAAAGGTGATCAGTCCGATTTTTCATTTATGAGCAAAGGGTTTGTGCGTGCTGATATTTTAAAAGATGGTGCTATTAATTTTTTCTTGATGGCAGTTGATGATGCTGGAGCATCACGCAGTGTATGGTCTATGACTTTCGCACCGCCTTTGGCTGAAACTCTTTCAACAGAAGATCCGGCTTTCACTAAGACTTCCATTACGGGTGACAGCATTCGCATGCGCGCTTCAGACAAGTATGAGGATAAAAAGTTTCTTCGCGGCGATTTTTATCGTGCAGCATGGAGCAAGGAAATCGATATGCCGATCCTTCGGCTTGAAGATTATGATGGCGGATTAAAACCCTTACAACTTGGTGGTGGCAACCAGACACGATCCCTGCGTCTTGAAAATAAAGACGGAAAACAATATGTATTGAGGTCGATAGACAAAAAAGTTACTGCCGTATTACCACCTGAGTTGCGTGGCACGTTCGCTGAAAATATTGTACAGGATGGAATTGCAGCCTCTCATCCGTATGCAGCTTTAGTTGTACCCCGCCTCGCGAAAGCGGCGGGTGTGTTTTATACAAACCCCAGCATTGTCTATGTTCCTCACCAGGACGCACTCGGCATATATGATTATGATATCGGGGATGGTGTCTATCTCTTCGAAGACCGGCCCGGTGGCAACACATCAGCTGTTGAAAATTTTGGCAACACAAAAGAAACATTCAATACGCTGGATGTCATTGATCTGGTCGCCGAATCACACAAACACAAAGTGGATCAGCAGGCAGCACTTCGTGCACGCTTGTTTGATCTGTGGTTGGGTGACTGGGATCGGCATGATGATCAGTTTCGATGGGCATCATTCAAAGAAAACGGGATTACGGTATATAAGCCCATACCACGCGATCGTGATCAAATCTTTTTTAATAACAACGGTACACTTGACTATATCGCAAGCAGACCTTATTTCAGCCCCGCACTTCGCCGGTTTGATGATAAGATTGATTTTCTACCTGGTCTCATGTGGGCAGGAAAATATTTTGACCGTACTTTTTTGAATAGTCTTACCAAAGAGGATTTTGTCCGCATGGCCCGTGAGTTACAGTCTTCCTTAACTGACAATGTTATACAGGCTGCCTTTACCGACTGGCCATCTGAGATAGATGTGCTGGATGGAGAACGCATCCGGGAGTCGCTCCGGATACGCCGAACCGATCTGGTAGCGTATGCGGAGGAGTTCTTTGATTACTTGTCACGCGAAGTTACCGTTCCAGCTTCCAATGATCCTGACCGGATTACGATTACCGCAACAAATGATGATGAAATACTGGTCTCTGTGAACAGGTGGTCTGATGATAAATCTTACCTGTTCTATGAACGTATAGTTCGTGATGATGAAACAAAAGAACTTCGCATTTTTGGTTTGGAAAAAGGGGATACCATTCACCTGACAGGTAATGGAAGTTCCAACATAAAGATCCGGATCATAGGGGGCAGTGGAAATGATGTCCTTACAAATGACTCAAAGCACCTTCGTGTGATTGCGTATGATGATGATGACGGCATGTCGCTTTCAGGAAAAAATATTTCAGCCCATTTGAATGACAAGCCATTTAATAATTCGTACGACCGTACGGACTGGAGGCTGAATAAGACGATTCATTTTCCACTTCCCACGTATTACACGGATGAAGGGTTTGGATTGACTTATAATCTCTGGTCAACACGCTATGGTTTTCGTTCAGACCCGTTCAAATCAAATCACTCGGTAAGCCTTTCCTATTTTTTTAATACCGGCGCCTTCATCGGTCGGTATAATGGATTGTGGCCGCACGCGCTGGGAGAATTTGATTTTGGCTTTGATGCCTTTTTTACCGGGCCAACATTTACACAATACTTTTATGGATTGGGCAACGAGTATATAAATTATGGTGAAAAATCTAAATACCATATTGTCAAAGGCACACAGGTGCGTCTGGCGCCATCTATTGAAAAACATTTTGGTTTTGGAAGCACGATCTACCTGAAGCCACAATACCAGCTGCTCAATCTTGAAGACAGTCATGAGGATCCGCGATTTGTGTACACACCATCTGCCGGGCTTTCCCCTGGTGATTTTGGACAGCGGCAATATCTTGGCATTACTGCAGGATATTCTTTTGTACGATTAGACAATCCGGGATTTCCAACAAGAGGTGGTGAGGTAGGCGTAAGCGTGGGTGGTAGAACGTCTTTGGTTGAAACAGAAATAACGCACAGCATTTTGTCAGCAGAGGGTGCGCTGTATATTCCGTTTAATGTTAGCGGCACCGTTGTGCTGGCAACACACATCCAGGCGGATCAGATCATTGGTGACTATGAATTCTTTCATGCACTTACCCTTGGTGGTCCTGACAAGCTCCGTGGCTTCAGGAGTGACCGGTTTGCGGGTGATGCAAGGTTTTTACACGCGACTGATTTGCGCCTGAAGCTTTTTCAAAGCAGGGGGATGATCCCGTTTAGTCTTGGTGTGTATGGTTCTGTTGATTATGGCCGTGTGTGGTTTGATGGGGAGGGTGATGATGATAATACATGGCACACTTCGTTTGGTGGTGGCATCTACCTGGTGCCGCTGGGACTCACCGCCTTTAGACTGGGATATATGGTTGGCGAAGATGATCGCCAGATCAACATTGGAGGCGCACTACGTTTTTAATTAGGATTCTTAAGACAATCCTCTATGATCGTATCCAGCATCTGGCCTATGGTCCATCCATACGCCCTTGCTTGTTGTGGAATGATCGATGCTTCAGACATACCGGGTGTTGTATTGGCTTCCAGCAAATGAAATATCCCATTCTCCAGGATATAATCAAAGCGAACCATGCCTCGGCATCCAAGTATTTTATAGAGAAGAAGTGATCGTTGCTGACATTGTTGTGTCAGTGACGCATCCAGGTCTGCCGGTGTGATCTCTTCGCTTTCGCCTTCATACTTCGCGGCGAAATCAAAAAATTCACCTTTAGGTATTATTTGTGTAATAGGAAATACGTGATAGGTAGATCCGTCACGAATTACACCGTTCGAATATTCTGATCCCTGCAACGCGCGCTCAATCATTACTTCATGATCAAAGCTGAGCGCATGTGCAATGGCAGTTTCCAGGCCATCCCATGTCTTCACCTTGGTGACACCATAACTTGATCCGTTGTTATTTGGCTTGACAAAAAATGGTGGTTGAATACTTTTTGATAATACATCCTCCTGAGATACCTGGGCAGTGATGATCATGCTTTCAGCCATGGGAATATGATACTGTTTCAGATGATCCTTACACATTTGTTTGTTGAAGGTGAGCGAGCTCGAGAGTACGCCACAGGCACTATGCGGAATCCCCATCATTTCAAAATAACCCTGCAGCTTACCATCCTCTGCCGGGGTGCCATGGACTATGATAAATGCAAAATCAAATTTCATTCTCTCATCTCCTGGCAGTATTAATGCAAATTGATTCAGGTCAACATATGTGCCTGACTCAATCTCTTTCCATCCGTCGGGAGTTATATCTATTGTATATACCTCATACTTGTCTTTAGGGATGTGTGTAGCAATCGTCTTTGCGCTTTTTAAAGACACGCCTCTTTCTGCAGAAGGACCTCCTGCGATAATTGCAATTTTCATCATGGTTTTCCCTTGTATTTATACTATTTCCCGTCTCAAATCTACAATTAAGGAAGTTTTATTACAGATACTCGAATTCTTATAACAAACACATGGAATTGTGTAATGCGGACGGGGATGCGTCAATCTATTTTTGAGTCATCGGAAACACACACCATTGTCGCGAAAAAGTTCAGCGACCCGGAGTTAAAAAACCGGATCCATTTGACATCCTGCCCTTTCGCAAATAAGCACGACAAACTATAATCCCACTGGATAACCCTTAACCGGGTTAAGGGTTATCCACTAATAACTTTCATGGTTTTCAATTATAAATGAAAATCCATGGTTTTTGTAAATTACTGATTACTAGGTTGTTGGTTTAAATTTTCAGTATTGTGCCGTTAATTTTGCGTTAATTACGGGTAGTTTGTTTAACCTTTATTGTGCATTGTTGATGTTTCCTATAGCTTTGAATCAGATTAAATCAAACAAAAACCTTACATCATGTCTACTGCAGATTTTAATCAACAACTGTCAAGCCTCAGCGTACCTCTCCACACGTTTGCGTACAAACTGACCAAAAACAGTGAAGAAGCTAAAGACCTCTATCAGGAAACTGCGTTCAGGGCCATTAGTAATGTTGATAAATTCATCCCTGGCACGAACCTGAAAGCATGGTTGCTGACGATTATGAAAAACATTTTCATCAACAACTATCGCAAAAACGTGAAAACTCGTACAATCATTGATTCGACAGACAACCTGTACTATATCAATAGCGGTACTTCTGCTATCCACAATAGTGCTGAGTCTAATATCATGATGAATGAGCTGACCGGTATGGTAGATGGGCTTGATGATTCACTAAGAGTTCCTTTCGAGATGCATTACCTCGGTCATAAGTACCAGGAAATTGCAGAAGCACTTAATCTTCCATTAGGTACGGTGAAAAGCAGAATTTTCTTTGCTCGCAAAGAACTTAAAGACCTGATCGAACGCCGTTACCAGGTAGCAAGACCTTAAACCCTAATTATATAAAACCCTAAAGGCCGGTACGATGATTCGTGCCGGCTTTTTTTATTTACCACGCGTGCCGAAACGTACCTTTGATACGTATGCTTACATTTTTCGCGCGAAAAATAATTGATTGGCATCAACAGAACCCTCGCGAGTTACCCTGGTCTGCAGAATTAGAAAGAGAACCCTATCACATCTGGCTCTCCGAAATTATTATGCAACAGACCCGGATTGAGCAAGGCAAAAAGTATTACCATCGTTTTATTGAAACCTATCCAACCGTGCAGGATCTCGCGGCGGCTCCCATTGATAATGTAATGCGGCTGTGGGAAGGTTTAGGATATTATACGCGTGCCCGAAATCTGCATACTGCAGCAAATGTAATTGCCGTCAAATTGAAGGGTGTTTTTCCTGCAACGTATGAAGAGCTTTTAGCTCTGCCCGGTGTGGGCCCCTATTCAGCTGCCGCGATTTCGTCCTTTGCATATAACCTTCCTCATGCTGTTGTTGATGGAAATGTGAAGCGGGTTATCGCGCGTTTTGCTGGTATTTTTGAATCAATCGATGATGCTTCTACGCACGGGAAAATTAGCAAGCTGGCAATGGCATATATGAAGGGTTCCTCGCCAGCTCTGTTTAATCAGGCCATCATGAACTTTGGTGCATTGGTTTGTAAGCCCTCTTCACCAGAATGTGATTTATGCCCTCTTTCTAAAAAGTGTTATGCATATCAGCATGATTTGGTTGAGGAACTACCACAACGCACTGAAAAAAAAGCACCTTCTATTCGTTTTTTTCATTTGGTTGATATCCGGAAAGGAAAGTATACGCTTCTGTACAAACGTGAACAAAAAGATATCTGGCATAGCCTGTATACACTTCCTTTTATTGAGACAAACAGTGTAAGAAGTCCGGGTCAAAAAAAATTAGCTGCGCTTGTTTCTTCCCTTCTCAACCACTCCCATTTTGATGTTTCTGGTACATCCATTTATGCTGCAGAACAAAAACTTTCGCACCAGGTAATCAGGGCAAAGTTTTATCGCGTTGAAATAACGGGTGGTGGAAAAGCGCTTCCGGGTGGATTTATATGGGCAACAGAAAAAGAAATTGCTGACGTTGGAAAACCAAAAGTTGTAGGAGACTACTTAATGAGTAGGTTGTGCTGAAAACTAATTAGCCTTGATCAGGCTTCCTTTTACGATCTCATCTTCCAGCTTCAACTGAAGTTCTCCATCCTTTACAACGTGGTTAAGCAGATTGAGGACATTGTTTCCATACATCTGGCTTGCGTCTTCGACCATATCTTTGTCGAGGGATGAATTCCCGATGATCGTCACACCAAATTTTTTAATTGTCTGATCGTTTTCTGTCAGTGCACAGTTACCACCGGTAGACGCGGCAAGGTCAACAATTACCGAACCATGTTTCATCAGGGAAACGGTATCTGCTTCGATCAGGACGGGCGCTTTTCTTCCACGGACCTGTGCAGTACAAATGATCACATCAGACTTGGCCGCACGTGATTGCACCTCAGCACGCTGGCGATTGAGAAATTCTTCTGATTGTTCCACCGCATATCCACCTGCGCCTTTATCATCCTTCGCTCCTTCCACCTGAACGAATTTTGCGCCAAGACTTTCTACCTCTTCCTTTGCTGCCTGACGTACATCGAATGCTTCTACTACAGCACCCAGTTTTCTTGATGTGGCTATGGCCTGTAATCCAGCAACACCGGCCCCGATGACCAATACCTTGGCCGGCCTGATGCTGCCTGCAGAGGTGATCATCATGGGAAAATATCTTGGCAGTTGTTGTGCTGCCGTGAGCACCGCTTTATATCCTGCTACAGAGGCCATCGAAGAAAGTACATCCATAGACTGCGCCAGAGTTGTCCTTGGGATCATGTCCATACTGATTGCGCGGAATGGATATTGGGTAAGGGCTTCCATCACGGTGGCGTCCTGGTATGGACGGAATTGTGAGATGACAACTGCGCCTGAATGTATTTCAGCGAGATCCTCGCCCGAGGGAGGAAATACGGTGATAATAATATCTGCTTCTTTTAAAATGGTCTCCTTGTTTTTAACCGTCGCTACGCCCTCATACAAATGGTCATTAAATCCTGCCTGCGTGCCAGCGCCGGATTGGATCCACCATGTAGCATCTTTCATTTTAGATCTTTTAATGTTATCCGGGGTGATCGCCACGCGGGGATCAGATTGTTCTTTAATAATGCCAATCGTCAATGCCATAAGTAGGTCAGATATAGGGGCGAAAGATAGCTGTAATATTTTCTAAAAAAATCTCCTGGTCTGGCCGTAAAACATTATCACTCTCAATGTGGTATTATGTTCTTATTTCTAAAGACACTACTATTCAAACCTCATCAAATCTCTCTTATGGGTAATACTAATATTACTACCGTCCTGATTCATGGTTTCGGTTTCGACCACCGGATCTGGTATCCTGTGGAACTCGCCTTTGAAGGTTACCATGTAATCTATTTATCTCTTCCCGGGTTTGCTCTTGAGCGACAGACCGAGCCTTATACCATTTCGGACCTGGCTCAGAAGTATTGGCGTCATATAGCTGATGTGGTAGAGGGTCCGGTCAACCTGGTGGGTCATAGCATGGGTGGGTATGTATGTATGGAAATGGTAGCGCAAAAACCTGAGCTTGTATCAAGTGTTGCCCTTATACATAGTCATGTGTTTGCGGATCCCCCCGAAAAAAAAGAAGCGCGCTCTGCAACCATTGTGGACATCGAAGAAAACGGCCGCGGACCATTTTTAAATAAATTCATCCCGGGTTTATTTGGGCAACCAGATTCTTATAAAGACATAGCGCGCCAATTAATTGCCCGGGCTCAGACATATGACAACAGCGCATGGATTCACGGCAATGCAGCATTGCGTGACAGAAACGACCATGCTGAAACACTGAAAAATATCACTGTGCCGGTTTTAATGCTCATGGGCGAGGCAGATACAGCTGTCAAGCCAGAGTTGGCTCATAAACAAGCACCACTTTCCAGCCACGTAACTCTCCATATGTATCCTGGGGTAGGACATCTGAGTATGTATGAAAACACTGCGCGGATCATAGAAGATCTTATTCGCTTCTATGCTACATTAGCCTGATGACATTTTTAGTACCAGTGCTCGCGGTGATGATTTACAGCGCCATTATGTATGTTATCCTGCGACGGCACTCCGCAGAAAGTCCATTATATCTTTTGCTGTGCGTGGCAATGGGTATTGGGGCTGCCGCCATCTCTTTTGGGCTCGAGTATTTGTGGACTTTCCTCCTTGCGCCTGTTATTGACTCCCATCCATCTCTTGTGATAGTTGAAAGTTTTGTAGGCGTTTCTCTTATAGAGGAGTCTGCGAAGTGGATCTGGTTTGTCCTGTTTATGAGGCATTGGGCACATTTCGACCGGTATACTGATGGTATCCTTTACGGTTGTGGTCTTGCTGCTGGTTTTAGTCTCGTGGAAGGTATACTATATGGAATCGTGCATTTAGATGCGGTGCAGTCTCTCATAAGGGGCTTAACTGCTGTTCCGGTACATTTTATGTTCGGAATTATTATGGGATTTTTATTTGCTCGGTACAAGCTCGAGTCAGATCGCTTTTTTTGGTTGTCGCTTTTGATCCCTGTCCTCCTTCATGGATTATATGACTTTTTTATTCTACAGGAGTTTGCTGAAATGTTGATGGGAGCAGCGCTCTTGGTTTTTGTTGGAAGCTTGTCGCTGTCTATTTGGGTGTGCCGAACTGCATATCGTGTAGATCGACGCAACATGACCGACGTACCATAGAGTGTTATTTATGCCTGTTGTGATCGCGACGAGTTTTTTTCTCCAGATTTTGTTGAAGTGCCGCAGTCAGATCAATATTCATTTGATTTGACAGACAGATTATCACCCACAGGACGTCAGTCATTTCATCAGCAATCGCCTCTTCCACATTCATTTCTCTTTCAGAGGGTCTCATGTTCTGGTCGCCATATTTTCTGACAATCCATCTGGCTAATTCTCCCACCTCTTCTGTAAGAATACCAAGATTGGTAAGCTCTCCAAAATAGCCTCCACCCTGAGTCAGAATCCATTCATCTACCTCTTTTTGTGCGTGTTGAAGTGTCATTAGTTTTTGTTTTTACTGTCCATAATGATTGTTACCGGCCCGTCATTCACTAAACTGACCTGCATGTCGGCTCCAAATATTCCTGTAGCAATGGGTTTTCCTGTCTGTATTGCCAATTGGTTAATAAAGTATTTGTAGAGCGGAATAGCTTGTTCCGGACGGGCGGCGTCAATGAAAGATGGCCTATTTCCTTTTTTTGTATTGGCATGCAAAGTGAACTGGCTTATAACAAGTATATCACCTCCAACCTCACCAACAGATAAATTCATCTTCCCCTCGTCGTCACTAAAGATTCTAATTGATCGGATCTTTTCACTGAGCCACGCAGCATCTTGTTGCTCATCAGTAATTTCAATCCCCAATAAGATCAGCAAACCTTTTCCGATCACACCTATGGTTTCTCCGGCTACAGAAACATTCGCAGATGATACTCTTTGGATCACAACCCTCATATTTTGACTATATACTTATAAACATTACAGGAGTTTATCACATATAAAGATCAGACCTCTAAGACTTGTCTGTTTTTATTTCTTCACAATATAGGATGCTAATCGTAGAAGATATGTGGATAAAAAATGGGGTCTGTGGAAGAATTTTTTTTAGCCTCATTTTCCTCACCACATGATGATTTTGTAAGACCCGTTTTTAACATATTTAGAAAAATAGTATTAAACATATTTAGTTATTAACATGGTTTTTGATAATCTTGATAACCATTTTAAACTATTCATTATTAACTAACTAACATGTGAACAATTTTGTGAGTTAACGTTGAAAAAAAGTATTTTTTACATTTCATAATAATAACCAAAAATGCTTTCCACTTACTAACACCCTTAATGATGATGATAAGATATTGTAATTATATAATCATATCATCAATATCACCCATCACACAGACAACGGCGATCTCAAGTATATTTGAGCCTCATGAAAATCACATCTCAACTTGACCACAAAGCGATCCGGACCTGGCTTTTGATCGGCGTGATCATGGTCCTGGTTCAGATTATGGTTGGAGGAATTACTAGATTAACCGGTTCAGGACTTAGCATTACCCGTTGGGACATCGTCACAGGCACACTGCCTCCCCTGAATCTTTCCCAATGGCTGGAGGCTTTCAATTTATATAAGCAAACGCCTCAGTATCAGCACATTAACGAAGGAATGAGCATGTCTCAATTCAAATTTATATTCTTTTGGGAGTATGTTCATCGCCTTTGGGCCAGGGTAATGGGGTTTGTTTTTATTATTCCTTTTTTCATTTTCCTTGTCCGGAAATCCCTGCCTGCAAAATTGATTAAGAGACTTTTGGTCGTAGTCCTGTTGGCAGGTCTCGCTGCCATTTTTGGCTGGATTATGGTGGCTTCAGGATTGGTGAACAGGCCGTGGGTTAATGCTTATAAACTCACAATCCATCTTTCTCTGGGAATTTCGTTGTTCACATATCTCTTTTTTACATGGTTATCATACAGAGGTTATAAGTCATACCCATTGAATAATAATTGGAAAACTGCAATTACAGGTTTGGTTGTACTGGTAATGATTCAGGTTGCTTTTGGAGGTTTTGTTTCTGGAATGAAATCCGCTTTAAACTACCCCACCTGGCCCACGATGAATGGCGAATGGATCCCAGCAATTGTTTTTGATCAGACTCACTGGAATCAGGATAATCTGCTACTGTATGATCAATCGGGGTTTATGCCGGCACTCGTCCAGGTGTTACATAGGTATCTGGCATATATAATTTGTATAGCCATCATAGTTTTTGCTTTTCGCTGGTATAGACAGGCTGAACCCGGCTGGCGTTGGATATCCTTTGCAGCTGTTGGCATTATTGTTGTTCAATTATTATTGGGTATTCTGACCCTGATCAACAGTAAAGGTTCTATTCCCGTAAGTTTCGGAGCGCTACACCAGGTTCTCGGCATTCTATTCCTGACTTTCCTTGTTTATATTCAACGTGTGATCCGACCCAGAAGAATTCCTTAATATCACAAATCAATAACCAACATTATTTTCCATTGTATGGACATCGTTACCAAACATGAGCAGGGCTTTAAATACATAGAGACTGATCCTGAGAAGGAAATGACTCTGTTGTTATTGCATGGACTGTTTGGTGCTCTAAGTAATTTCAAAAGTATTATAGACCGCTTTGCCGGGAAGGCCAATGTGGTGGTTCCGTTGCTTCCCATTTTTGAGCTGCCACTTAGAAAGCTTTCAGTGACAGGTCTGGTGGATCATGTTACTCAGTTTGTCCAGTTTAAAGGCTATGATCATCTGAACCTGGTAGGAAACAGCCTTGGAGGACATGTGGCCATTCTTTATGCACTGGCCAAACCAGAATTATTAAGATCCATGACTCTAACCGGAAGTTCTGGTCTATTTGAGGCGCCCTTAGGAAGTACCTTTCCAAAAAGGGGTAATTATGAATTTGTAAGGATTAAAACAGTGTCTACCTTTTACGATCCCCTGGTTGCCACCAAGGAGTTGGTTGATGAAGTGTATGACATAGTTAATGACCGGAATAAGGCGATTCGAGTAATTGCTATTGCTAAATCTGCACTCAG
Organism: Saprospiraceae bacterium; assembly: GCA_031426295.1. Taxonomy (GTDB): domain Bacteria; phylum Bacteroidota; class Bacteroidia; order Chitinophagales; family Saprospiraceae; genus Opimibacter. The sequence continues at coordinate 12,669 of JANPKZ010000012.1, read as the reverse complement.
ACATAATATTGGAGAAAGGCTTCACTTGATTAAACGGCCCTCATTATTGGTATGGGGAAAAGATGATACGATCACTCCGTCATTCGTTGGTGAAAAATTCCACGAGCTGCTTCCGCAATCCCGACTCTTTCTATTGGATCATTGCGGACATGCTCCAATGATGGAGCATCCGGAAGAGTTTAACCGACTCCTTTATACCTTCCTGGAAGATATTGGTGAAATACGATGATTTGTTCCACGTGGAACATTAGACCTTAAGGTATTTCAATCCTACACTGTTCCACGTGGAACATGATATGCCGCTAGAAAAACCTACTCTTGGCATGGCATATTAATACTACCAGAAAATTTGTTGTTTGTAGCCTGATGTAATTACGCACACATGCCAACAATAGATGTATAATTCTGCAGATATTTGAGACATGAAGAATATTATCTTTCACGCCACTTTTGGTGTATTCATCATTTTAATGTTACAGGGTTGTGGTAAAAAAGCTACTATATCAGAAAACCAACCTGAGAAACCAAAAAGTTTTAAAATCGAAATATACGATGAGTCAGTAAAGCAGATCCTATCAGAAAACACCCCAATCAATACTATTGCGCGAGGGTTTGAATGGTCAGAAGGAACTCTTTGGCTGCCCGACCAAGACATACTCATCTTCTCTGATGTCCCGGAAAACAAGATATATCAGTGGAGTCCAACAAATGGCTTGTCGGTTTGGCTCGATTCATCAGGATACACAGGACCGCGGGAAATAAAACGTGAAGGCTCCAATGGTTTGCTTTTAAGCCATGATAATCAATTAGTTATATGTCAACACGGGGACCGTCGGGTAGTTAAAATGGATTCTCCTCTTACAAATCCTGAGCCCAAATACATTCCATTGGCAGATGACTGGAGAGGAAACAGGCTAAACAGCCCAAATGACGCAGCTTATTACAACGGAGAGCTGTTTTTTACTGATCCCCCTTATGGATTACCTGGTCAGGATGAAGATCCCGGAAAGGAGTTAGGCTTTTCCGGTGTATACAGGGTTGGGAAAAAAGGTGTGGTCGTTATGATTATTGACGATCTTAAAAGACCAAACGGGATTGCATTCAACGAGAAGACGAAGATGATGTACATAGCCAATTCAGATCCGGACAGGGCAATCTGGATGCGGTATGATATTTCGGGGGTCAACAATCCGCAACCTCACCTGCTCTATGATGCCACAGAAGAGGTGTCAAAGCATAATGGATTACCTGACGGACTCAAAATCCACCCTTCAGGATATGTCTTCGCGACCGGACCCGGAGGGATCTGGATCTTTTCTCCAACGGATGAATTAAGTGCCCGGATTTTCATTCCTCAGGCTACGGCCAATTGTGCTTTTGATGATACTTTTTCAAATCTCTATGTAGCAGCAGATAGTACTATCCTACAAATCCCACTCACGCCGTATTCAAAAATGAAATAAAAAGTAAGCGCAATGAATCATCATCCCGGCCGCACATTTTATAAAGCATTCATTCCAATCATTTTCTTCTTTTTCCTACACACCACATCGGGCCAGTCTGTTGAAAAAATTGAACCACCAAACTGGTGGTCAGGGATGAAGGAAACGCAGCTACAACTGATGGTCTACGGAAAAGATATAGGGTTATTAAAGGCAAAAACGAAATATTCAGGTGTCACAATTAAACAAACATCATCACCCGGAAGCAAAGATTATTTATTCATCGATCTCCAAATAAAGAAAAATTGTAAACCAGGAAGTGTTCTGATCCGACTGTCAGATGCCGATCAAGAGATAACCACATTTTCTTACCCCATTCTTGCAAGAACAAATAATTCATCACAACGGGAAGGATTTTCAACAAAGGATGTTATCTACCTGATCACTCCCGACAGATTTGTGAATGCCGATCCAGGCAATGACAATATTGATGGTATGCCAGATACGGCAAACAGAAACGAACCGTATGGGCGTCATGGCGGAGACATACAGGGTATTCAACAAAACCTGCACTACATAAAGGACCTGGGGTGTAGTGCTGTGTGGTTAAATCCGGTGCTTGAAAATAATATGCCGAGACATTCGTACCACGGTTATGCGATTACAGATTTTTATACTGTAGATAAACGTTTTGGTACGAATGAATCATTTAAACAACTATCGACCGATGCATCCGCGATCGGAATAAAAATGATCATGGACATGGTGGCTAATCATTGCGGCCTTCACCACTCATGGATTACCAATCCACCAACAAACGATTGGATCAATTATTATCAACAGCCTTATCAGCAAACAAATCACCGCAAGTCCATATCAATGGATCTATATGTAGCGGATGCCGATAAAAAGATCCTTACGGATGGTTGGTTTGTGGCAACGATGCCGGATCTCAATACAAGCAATCCATACTTGCAACGATATCTCATCCAGAATGCGATCTGGTGGATTGAATATGCTCAGCTTGCAGGCATCAGAATGGATACGTACCTATATCCGGACGAAGATTTTATGAGTGATTGGGCGAAAGCAATCATGAATGAATATCCCCGCTTCAATATCAGTGGTGAAGTGTGGCACGACAATCCATCCATTGTGGCATACTGGCAAAAGGATAAAGTGAATCCAAACGGATATCAGTCTTATCTACCATCGCTTTTTGATTTTCCATCACAGGCCGCACTACGAAACGCGCTGACAAAACCAGAGGCATGGAATAGTGGGTGGGTTGAATTGTATGATGTGCTTGCGCAGGATGTGCTCTATCCAGACCCGCAAAATCTTGTGGTGTTTGCTGACAACCATGACATGAGCCGTATTTATTCACAACTGGGAAATGACTTCGCAAAATTTGCCATGGCCATGGCGTACACACTGACAGTGCGTGGCATCCCGCAGCTCTATTATGGATCAGAAGTGTTGCTTGAAAACAAGGGTAACAATGACAATGATCATGGCATCATACGTGCTGATTTTCCGGGCGGATGGAAAGATGATGTAATAAACGTATTCGAAGAAAAAGGACTAACAGCAACACAACGTAAAGCGAAAAAGCTGGTGCACGATCTTATAGACTGGCGAAATAAAAATGAAGTGATTCATACTGGAAATACGATACACTTTACACCCGATGCTGGTGTATATGTGTATGGCCGTTATAATGACAAAAAAAGAGTCCTTGTAATCCTCAACAAAAACGAAAAGCCTGTCACTTTAAAAATGGATCGCTTCTCTGAATTTCTCACAGGGGATACTACGGGTCAGGATATTTTATCAGGCAGGAAAATTGATTGGACAACGGAATTAGACCTTGATGAGCCCGGACCTCTTATCATCGAGATAAGAGGAGGAATACTAAAGAATTAGCCTGTGATGTTATAAAATAGTTCAGGGAGGCTAACCTCCCTGTCTATGGTTGCCAGAGGGGCAACCAACCCACATAAACCCCATATTGTGAACCGGAATACACCGGCTATCATTCATAAGAAAACCCACACCATAGAATATTGTGAAAAGGAGGGGGTGGTGACATAGCGGATCCTTCCGCAAAACAGAAATGCAATGAGCGGTGAATTTAATAATCATTTTGACAATCGTCAGTCATAACAGAATATAATTTAAAATAAATTTCACCCCGCCAAACAAACCCGTTCAATAACAGCTATAAACCGTATTAAAAAATGGCGCCAAATAAAAAATCAGGAATTGATATAGCCAATTTTGACCCCTCTATTCGTCCGGGTCAGGATTTTTACTCCTTTGTGAATGGGGGCTGGATGTCGCGAACAGAAATACCCGAAGACCGGAGCTCCTGGGGCAGCTTTCACGAGCTTTCAAAAGATACAGACAAGAAAGTGCTGGCTATTCTTAAAGAGGAATTGTCTGAACAAGGGCCATCATCCAATATTGCCGGAAGGCTTTATGAATCCGGAATGGACCTGCTCCGGATCGAGGAAAATAAGTTGAAATGCCTAGATACATTTTTAAGCCAGGCCAAAGGAATCAAGACAGAAAATCTTCCCGGAGCGATCGGGACACTTACTACACGGGGCTTGGCTGTTTTTATTCATTTCAGCGTACACCCGGACCTGGGAGACAGCAAAAAATATGCAGCCTATCTTGAACCCGGCAGCACAGGCCTTCCGGAGCGTGACTTTTATCTGGATGAAGATGAAAAGGCCATTGAGATCCGCACAAAATATGTTGACTATATATCGAAGCTCCTCATCGACGAAGCATCGTATGCAGAGCGTGAAGCCCGGGAAGCGGCGGAACAAATCTTTTCATTAGAAAAAGATCTGGCCTCACACATGATGTCTAAGGAGGACCGGCGACAACTGGAAAAAATTTACAACCCGATGTATATGGATGACATCATAAAGCAATATCCATATTGGAAGTGGCATGAATATTTTCAAGCGCTAGGTGCAGAGATGCCGCTACAGGTAATTGTTACTGATCCGGAATACTTCACCTTTTTCAATTCCACATTACAATCAATTCCTTCTGCATTGTTGCAACATTATCTCACGTTCATGCTGATCCATCATGCAGCACCGTACGCACACACCCGGCTTGAACAAACACACTTTGATTTTTTTTCAAAGACACTTGATGGCGTTCATATCATGCGTCCCAGGGAAGAGCGCATGATCAAAACGATCAATGCTTTGTTGGGTGAAGCTCTTGGGCAATTATTTGTATCAAAACATTTTCCATCTCACGCCAAAGAAACAGCGCTCGAAATGGTGGATGATATTGTGGATGCCTTTACTAAAAGAATATTGGAGCTCGACTGGATGAGCGCACCAACCAAATCATATGCGCTTCAAAAACTAAAGTCCTTTAAAGTAAAGATTGGCTATCCCGATAAGTGGAAAGATTACGAAGGACTTATCATACGCTCAGGCGATACCAGTAACTATTTAGAAAATATTCTGAATGCGGTATCGTGGAAATATAAACAGGACTCAAAAAAAATTGGAACAGAAGTAGATCGCGACGAATGGTTTATGGCACCACAGGTTGTGAATGCCTATTATAATCCAATGTTCAATGAAATCGTTTTTCCTGCAGCCATACTACAGCCGCCATTTTTCAATTGGGAAGCAGATGCGGCTGCTAATTATGGAGGCATTGGCGCTGTCATCGGTCACGAAATCACCCATGGCTTTGATGATCAGGGAAGTCGTTTTGATAAAGAAGGAAATTATAAGGAGTGGTGGTCAAAAGAAGACAGGGATTTCTTCGGTGAACACACGCAACAATTGGTGGAACAGTTCGATGCCTACACGCCCTTCGAAGATCTGCCATTAAATGGTACGTTTACGTTGGGTGAAAATATTGCAGATCTGGGTGGATTGAGTGTTGCATATGATGCACTACAGAAATACTACCGCCGACATGGAGCTCCGGAGGAACTTGATGGTTACTCCGCAGACCAGCGATTTTTCATTTCCTGGGCAACTGTCTGGCGCACAAAAACGAGACCCGAAGCCCTTCGAACACAAATCAAAACCGATCCCCACCCACCAGGATTATACAGGGCAGTCGCAGCTCCGTCCAATATGGATAGCTTCTATAATGCTTTTGAAATCGATCCGGATAGCCCCTGGTACCGTGATGAAGAAAAAAGAATAAAAATTTGGTAAAAAAAGTGCCTTTGGCAGGGTACATTTTGCCTCGCTCGATACATATACTGATTGGATAAACTTACCAATCATGGGTATCGAAAAAAAATACTGTAAAGTCTGCCAGGTTGAGCTCCATGGGCGTAGTGACAAACAATACTGCTCAGATTACTGTCGCGCACAGTTCTTTAACATGCAGAATGCTGTGATGAGCAATTTTATAAAACGGGTCAATTATACCATCCGTAAAAACAGGAACATCCTGTCTGAGCTTAATCCTAATGGCAAAACAAAGGCACACCGGGTCAAATTGGTGGAAGCAGGACTCAACTTTGATTATTTCACAAATGTGTATCGTACACAATCCGGTAAAACCTATTACTTCTGTTACGACCAGGGGTATCTAGAGCTGGAAGATGAATATTATGCTCTTGTGGTCAAAGAGGATTATGTTAGCTGATCTGGAATGGCAAGTTTCGCCAGCGCGATAAACTGATCAACAGTTAGTTGTTCAGGTCGCAGGTCAACGACCTGCAGCTCCCGTAATGTTTCTTCCGGGATGAGGTCTTTTAATGTATTCCTGACTTTTTTGCGTCGCTGGCTGAAAGCAATTTTCACCACACGCCGTAGCTGCTGAAATGTGAGGCCTTCAATTTCTGTTCTGTATCGGGTCAGAGAGATGACACTGCTTTGCACTTTGGGTGGCGGATTGAATGAACCCGGTTTTACGGCGAATAAAAACTCAGGTCGGTAATATGCCTGGACGAGCACCGATATCACGCCAAATTGTTTGCTGCCAGGCGGAGAACAGATCCGCGAGGCCATTTCACGTTGAAACATCCCCGCCATAAACGGAACACGTGATCGGTATTGAAGACACAGAAAAACGATCTGGCTGGAGATGTTGTAAGGAAAATTTCCAACAACAATAAAGTTTGTGTTAGCCCCTACGATGTCATCAATCCGTACTGACAAAATATCTCCCTGCACGATATGAAGTGCTGTTCCGGAAAAGGTTTTTTGAAGAATGGGGATCATATCCCTGTCCAGCTCTACTGCATACAATGGAAGCGGTTGGCGCAGGAGATATTGTGTGAGAATTCCCTTGCCGGGACCAACCTCAATGATGGCGTCCACACCTTCCGGCTGTAAAGCATCTGCAAGTTTTTCAGCAATAGATTCCTGGACAAGAAAGTGTTGACCAAATTCTTTTTTGGCGCGCATGATGAACGAAGATAATAATGTCACGCTATGAAGGACAGGATACCTTACTCCCTGAAAAAAACTGACTGGCGGGAATTTTTAAAAAGAAAAAATGGACCGATGCTCTTTTCGTAATGAAAACCATGCTGGTGCATGCCGTTGGTATCGGGTTGCTCCACATAATAATATTGTTTGGTAGAATCTACAACCAATGGCCTCTGATAGGGCAGATCAGAAAACGGCAGCGGAACAGTTTCTTTGTAAAAGTTGAGCGCAGGATAAAAGATCCACGAAGTAGCCAGGTGAACAGAATCTGATTTTGCACCTTCCGGCAGAATGGTAGATAATAATTCCGGATAGTATGCATCGTAATACCACTCACGCACAAATCTGAATTCCAGCACGCGGGACGTGTGAACAACCAACAAGATTATTATGACACCGGCACCAAGCAACCGTATCCTGTGGTTGCCGGTGCATGCAAAACCTAACGAAACAGCACCAAATAACAACGGGATAAGATAAATTGACTTACGGCCTATAGGTGTATGCGAACCGGTTATGAGTTGTTGCAACACAATCATCAGAATGTTTGCAAACAACAGCGTTGCTACAATTATAAATGGCCTGCTATCTGAGGGCTTCCTGAGCTGTACCTGGACCAGGAAAACCAGGATCAGCAGGAGAAAAAAAACAAGCAATACCTGTGGAGTTAAGGGCCCGAGATAATTACGACCATACATTGTGGTTTGCATCAGATTCACGCCGGTCTCATAAACATTTGCGGCGCCTTGTGTGAATTCTCCATACACCGACAGTGTAAGAATAGGCACTCTCAGTAGAAGCATCAATACAACAGCACTCATGGCCCAATATGCACCGTGCCTAAAAAGCAGCGTGGTTTTTCTTTTTATAATTATCTGGATCAGCCAGACGAGACCAACTGATAAATATGCAAGGATGGCTGTAAAATTTCCAAGGATTGCAAGACAAAGTGAGACGATGCACAGCAGTAGGAATCGAATGTTCCACTGCTCTGTATACCGTAACAATGCATACATACCCCAGATCACACCACAGGTCATGAGGCCATAACCGCGTGCCAGTGAAAAAAAATCAAGAAGGTAAACGTGGCCGCATAACATCAAAAACCCCAGAACCTGCAGAACAAATGTTTTCATAAATCTGCTGCACAACAGCGCAGCACAAAAAAGATATCCCCAGCCGGCAACCACATTCGGAATACGTAATGCCCATGGATCATTACCAAAAACGGATTCACACCACTGAAACAAAAGAGTATTAAGCCAGTGATTATTCGCAGTACCCCAGCACATTGGATCAAAGAAGCAGGACCAGATGGCAGTAGTGTGATAATTCAGCCATGAGCTTGCTTCGTCATGAGTAATGGGGATGACAAAGGATCGATAGGTGATCAGGGTGCCAAAGATCAGCACACACAAAGCAAGGGGCCAGTTGATTTTCACGAAGGCAAATTACTCAAAGGATTAAAATACATCCTCTCTTCTCGCCATATTAAGTCGTACACCTGCCTGAAATAAATTCGTGTTCAGGTTGCGTTCAGCAAAACCACTCTTTTTACTTCTGTAGATATATTGAATATCAGCAAACAATCCCGGGGATATTTCATATTGGATTGCGGAAGACCAATAAAGAATATCTGTGGCGACACCCTGACCGATCGTATGTCCATAATCTGCCTGGCGCAGCGCATTGGGCACGATTATATTTCCGCCTTGTGAAACACTATCAAGACCATCCTCCCCTTTTGTATTCACATAAACTCGGCTTTGCAAACTCAATGCGGGAGAAACCCGGTACCGAACAGAGCCAACCCACTCATTAAAATTAGCTCCTAGCGGATGTGCAAGCGCCTGCTTGTAGTGAGAATAATTTGCATTGTCATCATAATGGGAATACGTGAACGGACGCACCTGATTCCACTCCACCTGAAGATCAAGATGATCAATGCCCGCTGCATTAATATACTTTGCACCCAGCTGGTGGCCCATTTTATTACCCCACCAATCCATATTTCCATTGAGGATCTCTTTGATGTTGATGTCATCCAGGATAAACTGCCCATAGAGTGAAATTCGCTTCCTGATATCCCAACGTGCATTTAATCCCAGCATGACATTATCAGGACTTCCAATGGATCCTTCAATGGTTCTGTAAAGAATGACCGGATTCAGATATTGCAATTCAAACTGGTGATCAGGCCTGTTGAAGATGACGGTTTCGAAAAGTCCAATTGTAACATTACGTCCCGCCTTATAGCTGAGGTAGTGAGCGGCCATATACTTTTTGGGTATGGCTGAATTGGTACCCAGCACACTATCAAAACCATCTGCTGCCAACTCTGCAAAAATATTTTGATAATGCAGCTTCCAGATGCGCGTATTTACTTTTAAAGAGAAGAATGGTGTTGAAAAATCAGATAAAAAAAGTGACCTGATGCCATCCCCAATAAAGTGCTGGTTATGCCCGAGCTGAATACCTACATATTTTCCAACATTAAATCCTATGTAAGCATTCGCCAGTAAAAAATCACGTCCCTGTGTAAAATTTAAAAACGCACTTTCATAATTCTTATATAAACCAGCACCCGGCACAACACCAGTTTCGTTGGTAAACTGATTTATAAAATTCACATACCGTACCTGGCTATCATAGATACTCGTCTGAAAAAACAAATTCTTACCTACACCACCTCTCAGGCTGATGCCTCGCTGATTAACAAATGTAGTAATCCCTTCTTCAGTCTCACGTCCCGCACTAAATCGAATCAGCGGATTGACACGTAGATAAAAATCCGGAACATCCACCTGGTAGAAATGCGCAGGAGTCTTATAAAAGGATTTAAAAATCGGTCGTCTGCTGTATCTGTAGTGTGAGGTTGAGGCCGTATCTGCAACTGAATAGAAAGTACGGGATGAGTCAGAATAGATCTTCACTGGCTCAGTCTTGCCTTCGATGATAAACTCATTGTTCTGATCGAAAACAGTCTGGATATCATGCTGCCGGATCCGGTCGAGGTCTGGCTGCGAATTATATTTTTCTGCCAGCGTGATAAGATCATACCGCAGATACGGAAACAATGAAGAATGAAATTGAGGGACATTACCTCCCAGTTCGATGAACATCCGATCATACACATGTCGTGCCTCATGATCCATATCAGACAACACATTCTGCCCATGGATATGAAAATGAAACAGAAAGAAGAGAAAGCCTGAGACTATAAAACGTATCGGTGTAGGCATAGTTATCTTTTGAAATTTAAAAGCCAGTCCTTCACATCATCATCGAAAGCAGATGGTCCTTCTCCCATAAATCGGACTGCAACCGGAAGAATATAGATAGGAAGGTTCAAACGAAGTAATAGTTCACGATGTGAATCGAGGCGCATCGCGTCCTTCTCCGTCGTGAGGATAATTCGTTGGTTTCCCTCTGGCATGTTTTTATAATACCGTTCAATATCGCCGATATCAAAATTTGAAAACAAGTGGTGATCGTTATATTCCAGGAGTTGTACGCGTCCTGCTTTTGATTCGACATACTCCATCAGGTATTCCGTGCCCGCAATCGCAACGACAAGAAGCGCATCAATATCTTCGTTCAGGATCAAACGCTCACCACTCTGATACATCCTGTATGGATTGCCATATATATAGCGGCTGAAATAAATGCGCTGATCCTTTCTTTTGCGCACCTCTGCCTCAAGCGTTTTCATTTCGGATGCTGTAAGTGTTTCAGGACATTTTGTAATGATGATGATATCTGCACGCTCCGCCGCATCCCGCCACTCGCGCAGACGGCCTACAGGCAATAACCAGTCGCGCGTAAACAGGCTATTATGTTCCGTCAATAAAATATTGAGACCTGGTTTGATTTCACGATGTTGAAAACCGTCATCAAGCAGCACCACCTGCACATCCGGTGCGGTACGAAGTAATTGTGGCAATGCAAGACTTCGGCTTTCTGCGACAGCAACATTCACGTGTGGAAATTTCCGTTTGAATTGAAGGGGTTCGTCACCGGCGCGCGATGCATCATCTGAGGGTTGTACTTCAATGTATCCGGTTGTCTTACGACGATATCCACGACTCAGGATACCGATGCGAAGGTATTCATGCAGTAAACGCACCAGGTATTCTGTGTGAGGTGTTTTTCCTGTTCCCCCGACCGTCAGATTCCCAATGCTGATTACGGGCAAACCAAAGGATACTCCCTTTAACAGACCAGATGAATAAAGTCCGTTGTGGATTATGACACCTATCCCGTATAGTAATGCAAGGGGTGACAAAATAATTTTCAAAATCCACTGGTCAACCATAGAGTCAGTCTTAGACGCTGGTAAAAGTAAGGCGGTGGGATGGCATTTACCTGAACCCTATTTCTGGGCGCGCTGAACCAGGTAAAAAGCGAGTGTGCCAAAAATCATATTAGGCAACCACATAGCGAGCATAGGTGGCACATTCAGATTTGTAGAGAATGCAACAGCGAATTTTGTGAGGAACACAAATAACGCCCCGAGCAATACACCCGTAGCGAGATGAAGACCCATGCCACCCCGTTGTTTTCGGGATGCGATACTGGCGCCAATGACAGATAAGATAATGATCGAAAATGGTTCTGCCCATCTGCGATGAAATTCGGATTGCATTAATTTGGAAGTACCCACTCCGCGCTCCTTTTCATATTTTATAAAATCAAGCAACTCTTTTGACGTCATCATTTCCTTGTCATTAATAAAATAGACAAAGTCGGATGGATATAATGCAAATGTGGTGTCGAGCTGCATGTTGCGTTTTGAGATATAATGTTCTTTACCATCATTCCAGTGCCGTATTTCATAATCTTTCAGACGCCATTGCCCGGTCTCTTTCAGGTACTCAAATGTTTTCGCCTTCAGCAGGTAGGTAAGATGCAGGTCATCATATTTTTCAAGACGGAAGCCAGTGCCGGAACTATCATTACGATGATAGGCTCCGATGAACACTTTAGTTTGAGGCTCGATAAAAAGATGGATGTTGTTACTCTTGACACGGAGATTGCCCGGGAAGATATATGTGTTTTCAAAAGCCAGCTTCTGCTTGTTACCATTGGGAAAAAAATAGTGGTTGCCGATGAGATAGATCACAGCAAGAATTGATGCAGAAATAATATAGGGGCGCAGGAAGCGGTAATAGCTCATGCCCGCATTCAAAATGGCCACCACCTCGGTGTCACGTGCCATGCGGGATGTAAAAAAAACAACAGCCACAAGTGAAAAAATTGGCCACAAGAGACCATTGATGTGTGGGATAAAGTTGAGGTAATAATCGAACAAGATTTCACGCCCCTTCACCCGGCTGTCAATAAATTTCTCAATATGCTCACTGAAATCAATCGTCACCGCGATGATCGAAAACAGCAGTGCCGTAAAGAAAAACGTACTTAAATATTTACGGATGATATATTTTTCAATCGTCAGCAAGCCGCGAGTTTATTTTTTTTACCTGACAAACATAATCTATAATCAGCGCACTGCCAGACTCGTTATCATCAGGACAGGACAATGTAAACAACGTAAATCAGGCAAGTTTATTAACAATCAGTTAAAAGCCCCACCCCTCCGCCGGGATTCAGGGATTGCAAATTTGAGCTACCTTGCCATTGAAACACCGTGTAACCTATGACCGAAGCCGGGCAACTCAGTATGGAAAAACTTCAGCAGGAGCTCAGCCTTAAGCAGCTGCAGATCAACAGCCTGCTGACCATCACCCAGGCCATCAATGATAATGTCGCTGCCCCTGAATTATACAATA
>JANPKZ010000011.1:0-3099 GCA_031426295.1 Saprospiraceae bacterium | reverse complement strand
CTATTGGAACCTGGGCCTGGGATTTTGGTGATGGTCAATCATCCAATGAGCAAAACCCAACCCATACGTATGCAGTTCCGGGAACCTATATTGTATGCCTGTACATCACCGATGATGATGGCGGTTGTACTGCACATTATTGCCATCATATCGTACTACATCATCCTCCCTTTGATGAACATAATCTTCCGTTACGATCTGCACCTCATCATTCATCTTTTGATGGTGAAGGGAATCCGTCTGCATATGTTCATGCAGGTGCCCTGGTTCCGCAACATATTGGTAATGGGTTCTCCATCCAAAATGCATCAACTTCAAAAGAAAATGAATATATTTTGAATTATCCCAATCCAGCTTTAGCATACACGAACATACAATTCGAACTTACCAGAGATGATATTGTAGCATTGGAAATAATAGATGGATTTGGTCGGGTTGTGGAAACTATGACATCATATGAATCGAAAGGTATTCATACAAAACAAATTCAAACCAGCCAACTTGCGTCGGGTATGTATCTGATCAGAATGAGAGTAAATGGGCAAGATTATATCAAGATGTTTAGTGTCATAAACTAACATTCAACAAGATTTTGAGTAAAGAGCTTCATGTACATGAGGCTTTTTTTTTGCTATACAGTTAGATTATGCTATCAATCACGAACAGCAATTATTACCTGCCTGCACGGGAGGACATGGCATCGTGCCATACGAACAATACACGCAACAATCTCCTGGCTTGGGTTTTGATATAGCATGACATTGCGAACAATCATAAAAAAAGACACAGGCATCCTGTGGCATGATTTCCTCCTGTGCATGGTGACAGACAGGACATGTGATAACAGTGTTAATAGATATGGTTTGAATTGTACTCATGTTTTCGTATTTCAGTAATTGTTTCAATATCATTACCCGCTGATATAGGAATTGTACCTGAACAGCAGTTATACACGTCTCTTTCAACCCATATTTGAAACGACACAGGTACTCCCTTTTTGTTGAAAGAAATTCAATGAAAAGGGATTTTTATTTTTACGTACCTCATCTTCATTAAAAGTAGTCAATTTCACATCGATTCTATTTTCATCATATCCATTACCTTAGACCCAGCCTATCCCTTCACATTGAGCCATATTTAATGACCGTAGAACAATACGTTGAAAACATCACAAAGCGTTATAAACTTGGAAACGCTACAGAACATACCTTCCGCGGTGATCTTCAGCAACTCATAGAATCAATCGTACCGGGCATTGCTGCGACGAACGAGCCTAAGCGACAATCATGCGGTGCTCCTGACTATATCCTGACGAGAAAGGATATCCCGATCGGATTTATTGAGGCTAAGGATATCGGCGATGCCGATCTGGATGGGCTAAAGAAAACAGTCAATAAGGAGCAGTTTGATCGCTATAAAGGATCATTGGGTAATTTAATTTTTACTGACTATCTCGATTTTCATCTGTACAGGGAAGGTGTGCTGATTACGTCACTGTCTATTGGCGAAGTACGTGATGGAAAGATCATACCACACAGGGATAATTTTGAGGCCTTCAGTGCGCTGATCAAAAATTTCTGTTCGTATACGGGTCAGACCATCAAAAGCCCGAAGAAGCTGGCGGAGATGATGGCATTGAAGGCCCGGTTACTTGCAGATGTGATTGAACGGGCATTAACAAGTGATGAAACGAATCATCAGGACAGTACGCTGAAAGATCAGATGATTGCTTTTAAAGAAATTCTGATCCATGATATCACACCGCGAGGATTTGCGGATGTGTATGCACAGACGATCGCGTATGGGATGTTTGCTGCACGTTTGCATGATCCTACATTGCCAACTTTCACACGGGCGGAGGCGGCAGAACTCATTCCTAAATCAAATCCATTTCTTCGGAGGTTGTTTGGTTATATCGCGGGGCCGGATCTTGATGATCGTATTAAATGGATCGTCGATAGCCTGGTGGATATATTCCTGGCGAGTGATGTAGAGGATATCTTAAAGACGTATGGCAAATCAACCAGGACTGAAGATCCTATCATCCACTTTTATGAAACATTCTTAAGTGAGTATGATCCGAAGCTTCGTAAGGCTCGTGGTGTATGGTATACACCTCATCCTGTCGTAAATTTTATTGTCAGGGCTGTTGATGATATCCTGAAAACTGAATTTAGATTACCACAAGGATTGGCGGATACTTCCAAAACAAAAATCAAAATCAACCAGCAGGGTAAGCAGGTGGAAAAGGAAGTGCATAAAGTACAGATCCTTGATCCGGCTGCTGGTACAGGTACTTTTCTTGCTGAAGTGATCCGCCAGATCCATTCCAGGTTTGAAGGACAGCAGGGGATCTGGAGCAATTATGTGGAAAATCATTTATTGCCTCGTCTCAATGGATTTGAAATCTTGATGGCGTCGTATGCGATGGCACATCTCAAATTAGACTTGCTATTAACCGAGACTGGATACAAGCCAACTACCAATCAGCGATTTAAAGTATATCTCACGAATAGCCTTGAAGAGCATCATGCAGATACCGGGACTTTATTTGCTAATTGGCTGAGTGCAGAAGCTAATGAAGCTAATCAGATCAAGAGGGATACACCTGTGATGTGTGTGATTGGGAATCCTCCTTATAGTGTAAGTAGTTCGAACAAAGGTGATTGGATTGAAGATTTAATTTCTGTTTACAAAAAAGATTTGAATGAAAGAAATATTCAGCCTCTTTCTGATGATTATATAAAGTTTATTAGATTGGGGCAACATTTTATTGATTTAAATGGAAATGGCATTTTAGCTTTTATTACAAACAATAGCTTCATAGATGGAATAATTCATCGACAAATGAGAAATTGTTTAATTAAAAGTTTTGAAAAAATATACATTTTAGATTTACATGGAAATTCAAATAAAAAAGAAGTAAATACTGATGGATCAATTGATGAAAATGTTTTTGACATAAAACAAGGTGTTAGTGTAAATATTTTTATAAAAACAGGAAATAAAACAAATGTAGAGGATAGAAAAATCCTCTATCATGATTTTCGCGGCAATAGAGTTGATAAATATTCTGAACTAATTAATAATGATATATAT
>JANPKZ010000010.1:0-3040 GCA_031426295.1 Saprospiraceae bacterium | reverse complement strand
GAAATAAGAGCCATCCTTGCCAGTGGATTGATCACAAAGGAATTCGAAGCTACTATATTGCCTGATTACCTGACATACCAATCAACGTTACGCCAGCAGACCCTTGTGAAAGGAATCCAGCGCCTGGAAGCAGGTACTTCGCTCTTTATAACAAAAGAGAGTATCCGTAAAAGTTTATACTGGAATATACTTCAGAAGAAATCATTTGATTTTTCTGATGAACAAACGGTGCAGACGGAAGTGCGCAGTAGAGTTATGACTGCTGTCAGAAGACAGATGGTATCAGATGTTCCAATAGGAGCTTTTCTTTCCGGAGGAATAGATTCAAGTATTATGGTTGCTGCGATGGCCATGAATTCGGATCAACCCATCAATACGTTTACTGTAACCTTTGAAGAAAGAGAGTTTGATGAAAGTGAGTTTGCCTCCATCATGGCAAAAAAGTATAAAACAAATCATACCGAAATTCCGGTACATCCCGAAGAGCTTGTACATCAGATCCCTGGCATTTTATCCAGGATGGATAGCCCCAGTGGTGACGGCATAAACAGTTACATTATATCCGAAGCAATTAAAAAAGCCGGAATAAAAGTGGCCATCTCCGGTTTAGGTGGTGATGAACTTTTTGCAGGCTATGCATACTCAAAATGGTATAAGCGAATTGCAGGACAAAATGGATTTTGGTCTAACACTGGTTTTCTCCGAAACGCTGCAGCATCAATATTGGATTTGAATGGTTCTGTACGAACAAAAAAATTCTCAAACCTGCTAAAGATTTCTGATCCGGCATTGTATAACATTTACCCTGTTCTTCGAGCGGTCTTCTCTCCGCAGGAGATTTCTATGTTGCTGCCAACTGCTTCTCACCCAACCTCACTGGAAACCGAATTACAAAAGAAGAGACCTGAGATTGATAGGTTTCCATTCTATTCCCAATTTGGTATTGGGGATATTCTTGGATACACAGAAGGTGTTTTATTAAAAGACAGCGACCAAATGAGTATGGCTAATTCTATTGAATTACGCGTTCCTTTTTTCGATGTTGAACTCGTAGAGTATGTTCTTTCTATACCAGATCATTTTAAAAAACCGACGATCCCTAAAAAACTTCTCGTTGATTCAATGGGTTCCATGATCCCGGAAGCAATATGGAATAAGAAAAAGATGGGATTTGTTTTGCCATGGGACAGATGGCTTCGCAAAGAATTAAATTCTTACTGTGCACTAGCCATTCAAAACCTGATGAGCAGAAATATTTTTCAGAAGGAGGTTCTTAAAAATTTTTGGCAACAATTCAATCTTGGTGACAATTCTGTATCATGGGCAAAAATCTGGACACTGGTTGTGCTTGAAAAGTGGATCGAAAATGTAATTGATCAGGAGATCACGGTTACCGCATGAATGCCAGAACACCCAGGCTTTTGATTTTTTTGCAATGGTTTACACCTGCACACAAAGCAGGAGGTCCTATTACATCTATTCAAAATCTGGTGGATCTGATATCTGACAAATTTGATATTTATATTTATTCAGGTGATCGGGATATGTTTGACCTGCAGCCTTTTGAGAACACTACATTTGATACGTGGGTGAATCGTGATAATAAATTCCATATCATGTACACCCGGCGAGAACATCATTCAGGGAGATCAATCAAACGTGTTGTTACCGATTTGCAGCCTGATACGATCTACCTCAACAGCATGTATTCCTATACATATTTCTTATTACCACTGATGGTATTAAGAAATATGAAATTTTCGGGCACGATCGTCTTGGCTCCACGCGGAATGTTAAAAAGCTCCGCTATCAGGTTTAAACCTCTTAAGAAGAAAATTTTCCTGTTGATTCTCAGCATATCACACTTGCTTAATAAGGTTAAAGTACAGGCAACCGATATCCAGGAATATACTGATGTGATTCATTGGCTTAGAATGGACAAGGCAGATGTGACCATTCTTAATAATCCTTTAATGGCAGTTCAGCCTATTGACCCAATGATGAAAGACGTCGGATCATTGCGTCTGGTATTCAATGGCAGAATTCATCCTATAAAAGGTCTGGATATTGTTCTGGATGCTGTGAGGCATATACAAGGCAGGATTCATGTTGACGTTGTAGGGTTTATTGAGATCAAGACTTTCTATTATGCCTGTCTTGAAAAAATTAAAAGATTGCCACCCAATATATCCGTAGATATCCATGGGGACCAGCCCTTTAAAATTTGTATGGACCTGCTGTCAAAAGCACATTGCCTGATCCTTCCGACCCATGGAGAAAATTTTGGTCACGCGATATTTGAATCTTTTTGCCATGGTAAACCGGCAATTATAAGCTCAGAAACACCCTGGAAAAATTTGACTCAAAAGGGAATTGGTTGGGACATAGATTTAGCTGAGCCTCAAAAATTTGCGGCTACGATCCAATATGCCGTGGATATGGGCAATGAGGAATATCGGCAGATGAGTATTACGGCATCACAATTTGCAACCACTTACATAACAGAATCCTGCAGCAGGGAGCGATATACAGATCTTTTCCTGCCTCAGAAATAAGTACACTTCATGTATATTCTTGGACTTAATGCCTACCACGCGGATTCCTCAGCGGCCATTTTTAAGGATGGGGAGTTGATTGCCGCAACGGAAGAAGAACGATTTACCAGGATAAAGCATTGGGCAGGATTTCCTTCTCAGGCTATCCGGTTTTGTCTTGGCGAGGCAGGAATTGAAATTGATGAACTTGATTTCATTGCGATTGGAAGAGATCCAAAGGCTAAATTATTGCAGAAGGCATTGTTTGTAGCAAAGCATCCAATCGCTGGTATACATAATATCTTGGAGCGTCTCAAAAACCGAAAGGCAATCACTTCATTGGACGCTGAATTTCAAACACTTTTTCCAAAATCAAATACAGATTTGATTCAGAAAAAAATCCACTTTATAGAACATCATAGGGCACATCTGGCATCGGCATTTTTTGCTTCACCTTTTGAGAAGGAAGAAGTGAATGAAAGACAAAGAAGAACGAAAAAGAAGAA
>JANPKZ010000009.1:0-10485 GCA_031426295.1 Saprospiraceae bacterium | reverse complement strand
AGCGTCCGGATCCGTGGGATCGCTCTGGTATTGTTTCCACTTTCCAGTAGCTACATCAAATGAGAATATACCTTGTTTCGTGCCCAGCCAAAAAACATTCTGCGGATCCACATACCAGTCGGCGATGAATTCATGTTCATTTCGAATGACTTTTACCGGAAAAGCAAAAGAGTCTCGCGTTCCCGAAAGAACGTCATACCTGAACAGGTGAGCTTCGCCTAAGTCACATTCTGCGCCCAGCCACAAGTTATTATTTTGGTCAAACATAATCGATACACCTGCTCCATTCATATCCTGAAGACAAAGCTCAATGGGCGTCGATGAATAGGATAGGTCATCACGATTGATCTGAAGAATTACATACTGCGCATTTAATTCCTGTACTAACTTCCAAAGCCTGCCTTGTTGATCTATAGCGACAGGCGTGATCGGAAATAAACCTGCAGCTTCCAGGTGATCACGTAATACACGGCTCTTCTTTGGTGTAAACTGGTCATCAGCAATGAAACTGAAGCCATTTTTTATCACACGGTTGTCATGATAATATTCAGGCTTGTAAAAACTGCGGGAAAACTGATCGTTGCGGGAGGAGAATTTAATAATACCATTTCCACTCGTGACGGCCCAGAGATTATGGTACTGATCCTCTGCATAAAAACCAAAATCAGTAGCATCCGTGCCTGCATAATGAAAACGGGAGATATCTGTACGCTGAAATGTGCCGGTTCGCGTGTCTATTTTGTATGTGGGTCCGATTCTTATACTGCACCATATTCGATCCTGCTGATCAAAAAATATGCGGTGTATGTTAGACGGAAACTCATCCGGCAATATCACCCATGGCTGAAAAGTCTTTGCATCATTATTCCATTTGTAAAAAGTATTTGCTTTCACGTCAACGCAGAAAATCCGGCGTTGATTATCCAGGATATAGCGGAACTCACCAGACATATATCCTTGCATTGAACGATTTGCAAGGGGCGTTAAAACTTCTACCCGATCCGCATACAGAGCGTACAACAGATTATTGTGTCCAAACAACAGCGCACCATCATCCCGAAAACCAAGAACCTGTTCAGCATAAAGCGGTGGCACATCGGACGGTATTTTATATAAATCCTCTACAGATTTTATTACCCACGAATTTTGATCAAACGGATCTTTTCCTGGTAGCGGTACAAGGATCTCACTGCTCCGATTGCTGCCTTCCCAGATCAGGACGATACCAGATGGACTCGTAAATATTTTTGAAACACTTTGGATCGAAGATTTAGCTTTCGACTCATTTTGTTGTTTTCCAAAATGGATAAATTTTGATTCTCCCGGATGATAGAGATCGAGACCTGAAGAGTTGGTACCAACCCACATCAGGCCGCGGTCATCAATTTCCAGGCTGCGGATATAGTTGGAAGCAATGCTGTTGGTATCCTGCGGATCATGGCGAAATACCTGGAAATGATTGCCGTCATAGCGGTTGAGACCATCTTTGGTTGCTATCCATATGTAGCCTTTCAGGTCTACTTCCAGGCCGTGGATCTGGCCTTGCGATAGGCCCTGGGCGACGCCGATCTCTTCGATGCTGAGGTGGATCGGATCCAGTTCGCGGACCGTTATCTGGGCCATCATTCGTGGCATGATCAGCACGATGAAGGTCGTGGCTATCAGGAAACGGAATATGGCGGGTTGGCATGAATGCAAAGCAGGTGAAAACTACGATGTTTTGTGGCATTGGGGAGTCATTGGAATCAATGACCCTTCGACCCCTCACGCTCATTCATGTGCAGACTCAGGGCAAGTCGTGCGGTGAAAGTAGTGAGAGGACGAGAATGAGGTAAGTGGTAAAAATGGTAAGTGGTAAATGTGGTAAAAGAGGTAAATGTGGTAAAAGAGGTAAATGTGGTAAAAGGGTAAATAGTAAAAAAGGTAAAGGCAGTAATTTTATTTCTGTAGTTAATGATGTCTGACGCTTTAAAATGTATGTCACGTGAATGAATCTACAGCGTCGAACAAAGTGACGCTCTTCAGCTTCACTGGAGCGGCAAGTATTGCCTGAATTCTTTCCCATTAAATTTATACACACCATTCTCGTGTGTGCCAAGCCACAGCTCATTATTTTGATCCCTATAGATTGTAAATGTGGTAATATCCTTATCTCCATCCCTGACCGGATAATGAGTCAGATTTTTGCCATCGTATTTATACACACCTCTCCCATACGTAGCCAACCACATGTTTCCATGTTGATCACGAACACTTGACATGAAGTAAATAAAATCATCTTCAATAATCTCTTCGGGATTGCCAATCCCATCTTCTTTTTGATACCAACCCGTACTATTTTTTAAACCATCATCTGAATAAAAATCATACCGATACATACTTTTACTAAACCAAAATTTACCATCCTTATCCTCTGTGATGGAACGAATACCGAAACCGAAATCACCATGGCCCAATTCATCCTGCGAAATCCACTTGAATGATTTGCCATCATACCTGCATGCACCAAGTGTGGCTGTACCAAACCACAAATTCTTTTTTCTGTCCGTATAGAAAATATAAACATCATAGGGACTATACGTAGCATTCGTAAATTGCGACCGTGGAAAATTTTTATAATGGGTATCTCCCGCAACTGTCTTCGGAAATGTCAACCTGTGTAATTTCTTTCCGTCATACCTGTACACACAACCTGAATCCTGCGCTCCTTTAAACCACAGGTCATCGGGCGATAACCGCCATTCATTTTTCGAATATTCTGAAACATGTAATGTGGTAAAGGTTTTTCCATCATATTTATACAAACCAGAACGCGCATTGAAGTATACGTTTCCGGATTTGTCTTCCACCATCTGCACGATGGAATCATCACACATTCCATCGTCAAGGCAATATCGTATGATCGTTTTTCCATCGTAATGATATAAACTTTCACCCCAGGTGCCAAACCAATAATTTCCCTTTTTATCCTGCAGGATATGCATGAGGTGGTTGCCTAATTGCCTGACGGTGTCTCCTTTGATCATCCTGGAGGTATTGGATGGATGGGCTGTTATGGAGATTCGCTGTCCTGTGCATGAAGCACTGAACAATAACAAGGCGAACAACAGGAATTGTTTCGAAACTTTCAAGTGGGAAAGAATTTGGTGTTAATGTGAATTACTGACAAAGTACGTGATTGAGGTGAAGTCAACCTGTTATCAACACGTTATGGGTCGCGCAAGGGCGGAAGAAATTATCACACTGAGTCGCAGAGAATGCTGGGCAACAGAGAAAATCAGCTACCGGTTAGAGCTCGTAAGCAATTCGACAGCAATGGTGTCAGAAATATCAGGATGATCTGCTGCAAATTCGGCTACGATTGTTTGTGTTGATTTAAATTTCTTCTCCTCTCACTTCTTTGCTCTCATACTTTTCCGCCCAACCTTTTTTATGATCACGGCGTCTATTTTGACTAAACCATTATTCATGAAGTCAATTCTACTTTCTATACTTTCAGGCATTCTGATGTGTCTTCCTGCATTTATCAAAGCCCAGGTTGGTCTCCCCTATTATTCCGGGTTTGACAATACTGCAGAGCGTGCCGGATGGCAAATCTACAGGTTGGGTGAAAATGCCCTTGCCAATTGGAGCCTTGCCACAGTCGGAGGATTTTCTCCCACGTCAAATATCGGGCATGATTACGCACCTTCTACAGGGGCAGTACTGGCAGATGACTGGTATGTATCGCCCGGATTTTTAATACCTGCGGGTGGCAGCCTCGATTCAGTGCGATATTTCTTTTCAGGCTTCAGTGTACCGGCAGATGATGATACTATTGGCATATATCTTCTAACCGGATCACAAAATCCTGCTAATGCAACTTCCATCACTTTGCTTGCAGATTTTCGCGGTGACTCTTACCAGGCAGATGCGACATACAGATTGTTGTCACCAAGATCACTTGATCCAACTCAGGAAACAGCTTATATCGCAGTCCGGTATCGAAATGCGCAGGTAAGTTCGAGGTGGCTTACTGTTCGTTTTGATAATGTGGCTATGAGTGGGACGACAACTGCAGTAATTCCAGTGGAGGGTAGATTAAATATAAGTGTTTTTCCCAATCCGTGTTTGGATATTATTAATATCCTGCATAGTAATGAAGGTGGTGAGATTATGCTATATGACTATTCAGGAAAGGAAATTTATCGTGTAAGGATGATCAATGGGCATACGATTACATCATTGCCTGTAGAGAAACTTGAGCCAGGTTTGTATCAAATATCTCTGCGGCAAAATGGGCATATTGATACAGAAGCTTTTATTAAAAATTAACATGAACTGACTGGCATGTCGAGGATGCGCCCATTAAGTATATAGTGTGGAACTCAGTTTTGTATTCTGATGTATGTTATCGTCGATATCAATTTTAAAACCATTGGTGAAATCGCATATCGTCGATAACAGGTCGGAAACAACATATTACCTCTGTTATCGTCGATATCAGTATTCCCACTACCCATGAATTCCCATATCGTCGATATCAGGTCTTAAATAACGTATTACCTCTGTTATCGTCGATATCAGTGTTACCACTACCCATGAATTCCCATATCGTCAATATCAGTTCCGGTATGGCAAGTACATCTGATACCGTCGATATCTATTTTAACCAAACTGGTGAAATCGTATATCGTCGATTTAGTCCGTACGACCTATTTTACTCTGATAAAGTTCGGAGCAATATTAAAGACTGAAGGACAAGATGTTCTGACCGCAAAAATATATATGTGACAATAAATTTCAAATTTATATCGAAAAACAGTTTTCTGGCACTCTCCTTGTGGCAAACCTCCTCACCTTACCACCCAACTCATTCTACACCAACACCATCTCCCTCTTCTGAATTACTATGTGCACCGACATCATGGTCATGAAATAAAAATGCTGTAATTAATATTTCACATATCAATTACAGCATCTATTTCTTAAACACTAATCAGAAGATCAGATTAGTTTAATAAAAACCCGATCGAACTATGTATCAGTTTTTCTCAATAAGAATTAAAATTCCTAGAGAAACTGATTCACCGTCGCGATAAACTGATCCGCGGTAGGTGTATATCCAGTTTTGCCACGACCATTCACCTTGTACTGGTTGGTTGTCTCATCCTTGGTTAGGTCAAGCAACCATACAGTAGGATACCCTGTAACTTTCAGAGCCTGCTGCATCCCTGCATTCTGGCTTTGGTTTTTCTGTGGGATCTGGAATCTCCTTGGGAAGTCCAACTCAAGAAGAATTACATTCTTTGTAGCCCATTCCTGAAATTCAGGTTTGGAGAACACATCAGCATCCAGTTTCTTGCACCAGCCACACCAGTCACTTCCGGTAAAATTGGCCATGATCGGTTTGCCGGTTTTAGCTGATAAAGCGTAGGCCTCGTCCAGATCTACCAACCATCCAGCTTTCGCGGATGCATATGTAGCAGGTTGAGGTTGAGCTACTGCCGTAGCAGTTGTAGTCGTTGTCCTAGCAGGAGTAGTTGTCGGTGCCTGGGAACAAGCCTGGAAAGCTGCACCACAAAGGAATAGAAAAAGGAAAAATCTTGACATGCTCATAATTTCAGTTGTAAGGAATACGTAAGTGCAAAACTAAAACTTTCCTCACATGGAATGGGGCTGTTAACAGGACTTTAAGCCTCCAAATACGTTCTTCCGCTTATGGCACTACCAGTAGTGCCTCTACCAGTGGTAACCCTGGAGTCTAACGGGTTGATTGTCAATGACCTTAGACAGTTATTACCACCTGTATTGAACGTGAAATTTTTTTGCCAAAGATTACCTGTAGCCACGCCAAGTTGTGCTTCTTCGCGCTGACTGGCAATTTTGATTCTTGGATACAGATTTGAAGGTGCGATAATCAAACAGTAGTGTTTTGTGAAAAACTATCCGGTACACCAAAATAACTTCGGGGTTAACACATGTCAACCCTGAAGTTATTAACGAATCTTTCCTACCTAAATCACCTTCAAACTTAATATGTGATCGTTCCTGCAGCCTCAGCACTGAAAGCTCCTGTAACAAAATCTACCATCCCATTAATGGTAAAAGTTCCGGAGGCGTCTTCAAATCGTCCTGTACCCCCGGTAATGGTCCAGTTTCCATTAATGGTACCTGTTGTACCGGCTCCCGTCAGCAAGTTGAAAACATTTATTACATCTTCACCGGAATAATAAACGACATCACCATTGGAGGCTGTCAGTTGACCACTGACATCTGCAGTGAGTGTCATGGTGGTAAAGCTTAAGTTGCAATTATCATGATGAAGTGTGCTCATGACCGGGTTCAATTGACCCATGTGTGTGGCCTGACCAGCCAAAAAGTGATCGGGAATTCCAAAATTTGGCAAATCGCCGGAACATTGGGTCAGTGGAATTGAAGGATCGGCATTCACTGACGATTGCAGGGTAGCTTTAAAGACCCTTGCAGATTGTGATCGTTGTCCGATTTTTTGTGATTCTGCTGGTGTTGCCAGTTCATCTGTTTGCTGGCAGGATGTAAGTAACAACAGGAGTAGAGCAAATAGACTTACGCTTTTCATTTTAATTTTGTGTTTTAAGTATGATATAAAAAATTTCAGCGGTAAAATTATACCGGAGAATACGTCATGCACAATCCACTTTTGTGGAGTACGCCAGGAGAGCGTATCTTAAGCAACGTATATAAAGAGGAATTTCAGCCTGGAATACTATCAGGACTTACCAGTCATATCTAAGGGTGTCATTTAATAAAGTTTGCCTTCGATCGAAATTTGTACACCCTGACCGGGTATAGAAACGAGCTTAAAAAGGGATTGTATTTGCTCAGCGCGCATTTGCATATTGCGCATCCCGCTGGAAAAGTCATTACTGGCTTCTTCTTTCAGGCCTGTACCATAATCTTTGACAGTTAACTGAAAGTTTTCATTTTCGTTTTGGAAGTTAATATCGATCCTGTTGCTGTCTGAATACTTTACAGCATTATTAAGGGATTCTTTTAGAATCAAAAATAAATTTCTTTTCACTTCCGGATGCAGAGTGATCTCACCGACATTATGCGGAAAATTGACCACCGGCCGGATCGTAGTTCCGTCAAAAAAACGATCAATATACTGGCGCATAAATCCCAGCATACTTCGTAAATTATCATTGGCGGGATTACTCGCCCAGATAATTTCCCGCATACCGACAATAATTTCTTTCGACTGGAGGGACATCTTTTCTGCAAGCTGCTTTTCCGCTTCCGGAACTGCAGTGCTGTGCAAAAGCTGTTGCGCATTTAACCCAAGCCGGGTAAGGTTAGCTCCCATTTCATCATGCACATCACTGGCAATTTTTGTGCGCATGTTTTCAATCGCATTTTGTCTTTCCAGGATAGCCACTTGCTTTTCGGCAACACGTTTTTTCTGCACATTTCTGAAGACTACTGAACCTGACACCAGGATCAGACCAGCCATTGCCAAAAGGGAAAAGTTCAGAATTTTTTGTCGTGCTATTTTTTCGTTACCTAATAACTTTTCGGCATTGAGTTTTATAATCTCCATTTCCTTTTTCTCTGCTTCGTACTTGGTTTGCATCTCGGCTATTTGTTGTGTATAGGCCTGAGACCGGATGGAATCATTAATAATATTATATCGCTTGAGATAGGTAAAGGCCTCTGATTCGTTTCCAAGTGCATCATTAACAAGGCAGAGCTCATAATAAACTTTCATTTTCAGATCCTGGATATTCTTTGTTTCAGCAATGTTTTGACAAAGGTGCAATTCCGTAAGAGCCATCTGCAAATAGGATCTGTCCGTCTGGCTTATGCCCAACTGCCGCCAGACAGATCCCAACGTGAGTGCTTTATTGGCTATATTGAGGGTGTCCTCAATTGCAATGAATTCTTTTTTTGCCGACTGCAGGTATACTAACCCGGAGTCAAGCTTATTCAAATCGACAAAAGCTGCACCAAGATTTGTTGTAACTATTGCCAGGTCCTTTCGGGCATCAAACCTGGTCAACCAGGTCAGGGCTTGCCTGTAATAATAGATAGCTGAATCAGGAAGTAAAAGATGCCGGTAACAATTGCCCATGCTGAGATAAGAACTTGCTATTTGTTGTGCCTGATTATTTTTCAGGTGCAAAGCCAATGCTTTATTCTGAAAATATAATCCTTCCCGGTAATTTTTCAATTCATCATTAATGAGGGCAAGATTACCCAGACAGACTCCTTGCAAAGGTTCATTATGTGTTTTCTCAGCTATAGCTAATGCCTGCAGATAATAATAATTTGCGTGATAAAAATCTCCTTTGTTCAGGTATGCATTCGCCAGCATTGTACTGAATTTGGGAAGTGTAACACTGTCATATGTTATGTGAGGCAATTCCAACACAGCTTTGGAAATCGATATAACGGAATCCAGTTTATTGTGTTGGTAGTACATAATGACTAACAGATAATTTGCCTTATTGAAACCGTATTCGCTCTTGTTTTTAGCAGCCAGCTGAAGACTTTCGCGGGTAATGGCGCGCACTTTTCCAATATCGTTTTGCTTCAGATATATAGCACCTATGATGGAATTAGCATCGTACACCCCTTTGTCATAATCATGCTTTTCAGCAATCATTTTACATTGATTCATCGTAAAGTATGCATTCTCCACTTGTCCAATGTTCCAATAATATGTGCCCAATTGATACAATGCATCGCACTGCATAACGTGATCTCTATGTTGTTTTATAAGCAGTGATATAGTATCAACTGTATTTTTATCCTGAGCGTGAGAATGGCTACATACAAACAAAAAGCACAGGCAACTTAGGATAACCGTGTGTATAAAACTGCGGGGAGGACTCGAATTCATAGCAAAGATTATTTTGATAATTAAATAACCGATCGTTACAACAATATTTCAATCACTTGTTAATGTTTGCTTTTCATCACACTTTCTGGTTTGAATAAATCTTTCATTATTATTTATCTTTTGGGGAAAACTTTATTAAGTGCATCAGTTCTGGAATGCACATGAAGTATTTCATAAATATTTCGACAATAGGTTCGTATGGTTTCAAACGATAAATTCATTTTACTGGCAATTTCCTTGTATCGATAACCCTGATCCAGGAAATTGAGGATTTCCCATTGACGGGGCGTCAAAGTTTCGAAATTCTTGTCTTGCATTTGCCTGTTCTGAAATGATTGAACCACCTTACGGGCTATACTGGACGACATCATCGAACCTCCGGTAGAAACAGATTTTATGGCGTCAGAAATTTCCGTGGTCGAAGTATGTTTCAACAGGTAGCCGGTTGCCCCAACACATAACGCATTGAATATTTTTTCTTCGTCATCATAAACTGTACACATGATGTACTGGACTGCGGGCTTTTTGGGCTTGAGTTCCGCAACGGCCTGGATACCATTTTTTCCTGGCAAACCAATGTCCATGAGTACTATATCCACCCATAAATCAGGGAAAGCAGTAATGAATGCTTCGGCAGTTAAAAATGTTTTTGTAACCACTATATCGGGATCAGCCGCCAGCAGTTGCACAAGAGATTGGAGAATCTCCTGATCATCCTCTACGATTACAACTTTAATTTTGGACATGGCCGAGTAGTTGGGTGAGAAAAAGTTGTCCAAACCATTCCCATGAATTTACAAATTATTAGTCAGGCACCATATCGTTGTACTCTTCTGGTTTATGACAATGGTTCCGGCCTCGGCCCTTCACCTGTAAAGCGATTCCTCTCCTCCGGTAACGGAATAAATTCTTTGTCATCATTCGGAGGCAATATAATTCGTCTCTGTTTCCAGTCTTCCTTTGCCTGTTCGATCCGCTCTTTGCGTGAGGAAACAAAATTCCACCAGATAAATCGCTCCCCAAGTGGTTCACCGCCCAACAGCATCAACGTGGTTGTTTCTTTTGCGAGGATACTTGGATCTACACCTTTGCTGAAGACCAACATTTGTCCTTCACGATACGCAGTACCGCTAACCTCCACACTTCCTTTGACAATATATATCCCTCTTTCAGAATGTTCTTTCGGCAAACCAAAATGAGTTCCCTGCTGAAGGACCACATGCAGATAGCACAGCGGTGAATTTGTCTTCACATTATTAGTCAGGCCATACGCATTTCCTGCTATAAGAAGCATCCAGATCCCTGTATCGGTAAATATGGGTAACTGTTCAGGAGTATAATTTGTAAATGATGGATTAGATTCTTCATCAACGAGTAGAGATGATTTGGATCGGGGGATCAGAATCACTTTTGTGCGCACGCAGACGCCTGGAGCCAAGCCCGAGGTGGACTGCGATGTTTCTGTCGATGACATTTATGCTGCCATATCGCCAAATCAACTGGAGACTTTGCTAAGAATTTCAAAATCCGTGCGATACAAACCCCAACCGCCAGGACAACACGTGCGATCAAGCTCTAGCCATTCATCATCAGCGTCAAGCAAACCGATGCCGATGGGCAGC
>JANPKZ010000008.1:0-5804 GCA_031426295.1 Saprospiraceae bacterium | reverse complement strand
ATTATATGGCAAATATACAACTTTTTAACTATATGGACAATACATCAATCGCTACCCTTAAAGAAAAGAGAAAATTGCTTTTAAAGCAAGTTGAGGCGATTGACCACACAATCGCAATTTTCGTTTCAACTGACATGGATGAGGTTCCGCTTGAAAATCGGAAACAGGAGTTGCTGATTGAACCGAAAGATATTCCTGAATATGATAGGCAATGGTCATTAAGGAATAAGGTTGCATATATTTTTAAAGTAGCCAATAGGTTCCTTCATGTAAGAGAAGTGACCCATGATTTTATTAAATATGAGGCTGATGAAAACTGGACCGAAGATGCAGCTCTAGAGAAGGTAAGAGGGCAAATAACTGCATTAAAAAAGGAAGGTGTTATCATCAGGTACAATCAAGATAATTCTTACGCTAATTCATTATGGGGTAGCCCAAAATGGTTAACAAATGAAGGTGTTATTATTAAGGGCCACGAGAACAACGGCCCATACGTGAGCAAGGAGGCCTCATTTGATATATAACTATTAAAATAAAAAGGACGCAAAAGAGCGTCCTATAAGATGTAATTACAGTAATCTAGTCAGTCATCCATCGGTAATTCCAATACCGCAAAAAGGGACTGACCGGACTATTAAAAAACGACTTTAGAGGCCGGGGATGCAAATAGATACATTACCTAATCTAAAGTATCCGCCATCTCATAAGTGGTCCATATTGGATACCGAAGCGGCTTTTTTTATCGTTTTTTTGGGGTGGGTGATATCGTAAATCACTCACCTCATTTTTTACAAATATAGTTCAAAAACAACAAAATGGCAACTTCTAAAAAGTTAACAAAAAACAAACCAAAAAAGCGCCCAACCAGTTACGTCCCACTATCTACCTAATTTATTAATGATTATTTTAGTTAAAATATCAATTGTCCCAACTCGTATATAGTTCCCCTGAAAAAAGTATGTTGATAACTATCCGGGGCCACAGAGAATCAACCAGTTAAGCTCTATGGCACTGCTGGCTGTAGAGACGCGATGCATCTCGTCTCTACAGCCAGCAGTGCCGCTAGCCTACGGAAGTGATATTGAAGTGCCATGAGATCGCCCGCGTTTGCGAACTTTACAGATATAAAACCAAACCATTGGAAAATCTCCTGAAAGGAAAAACCGCCATCATCACCGGTGGCAGCAGAGGCATAGGACTCGCCATCGCACAACGTCTTGCTGAAGCTGGTGTGAACATCGTCATCGCCGCAAAAACTACTGAACCCCATCCAAAACTTCCAGGCACAATCTATGAAGCCGCGGAAAGTATAAAATCCAAGGGCGGAAATGCACATGCCGTTGTTTTGGATCTGAGAGAAGAAGACCAAATCAAAAACGTTGTCCAGGAAACGGTAGCAACCTTTGGTGGTATCGATATCCTGGTCAATAATGCAAGCGCAATTTTCCTGGCTTCCGCGGAACACACACCTGCTAAACGATATGACTTGATGCAACAGATCAATGTCCGTGGCACCTATCTCATGTCCCAGGCATGCATACCATATCTGAAAAAATCGGAACATGCCCACATTCTAACCTTATCACCTAAAATTGATATCTCTGCTAAGTGGTTTGAAAATCATACCGCATATACCATGAGTAAATACGGGATGAGCATGGTCATGTTTGGATTAGCCGCAGAATTAAAACCCTATGGGATAGCCGCTAATGCATTGTGGCCGCGCACTACGATCGCTACAGCAGCCGTTCAGAATCTGCTGGGTGGTGATGCGATGATCCGTCAATCCAGGTGGCCATCAATCGTTGCTGACGCAGCATATCATATATTGTCACAGCATCCGTCGGAGGCAACTGGACAATTTTATATTGATGAAGAGGTATTACAACGTTATGGTGTTTCCGATTTCGATCATTATGCAGTTGATGCCTCAGCCGGGCTGATGCCGGATTTATTTGTGGAACTATGAAGAAAGAGCGAAAGGACAAAGATTTTATCAAAGCTCCTTACTTTGAAGGGGGCAAACATGCTTTGGAACAATTCGTCAAAAATGAATTGCGCTATCCCAAAGATGCACTGGAAGCAAAAACAGAAGGCACTGTAAGTGTGCGGTATAGTGTGGATTATAAAGGCCATATCCAGGATGTCCATATCATTTCGGGCATTGGTCATGGATGTGATGAAGAAGCATTGCGCATCGTGAGAAAGCTTCAGTTTAAAGTGCCGAATGATGGGAAGATCAAATCAAAATTCACCCGTAAGCTTCACATTCATTTCAGGTTACCTGGATCACCATCAATTTTACCCACAACTAAAAAAATTCCTGCAGTTCCTGTCTCAAATTCTATGGACATTCAATACCTGGTTACGGCTGCTAAGCCCAAACCCATTTCAAAACCAGTAGCAACTTCAAGTTCAAATTCATACCAATACACGATCACCCTTCCCAATCAGGAAAACAAATAATCATCAGATGAGCACTACACAACCTTTACGTGGCGGAGAATTTATTATCAGAGATACGGATCCATCGATCGCATTTATCCCTGAAGATTTTAATGAAGACCAGAAGATGGTCAGGCAGATGTGCAAAGACTTCGTTGCTGAGATGGGCGAAAAAGCACATGTATTAGAAGAACAGGTTGCGCTCATGGAAAAAGCAGGTGAGCTCGGTCTTCTCGGTGCACACATACCGGAAGAATATGGAGGCAATCCGCTCGATACCAATTCTAATACGCTGATCGGTGAAGAGCTTGGCAAAGCAGGTGGATCCTTCGATACCAGTTATGCCGCCCATATTGGTATCGGTATGTTGCCGATCCTGTACTTCGGTACGCTGGAACAAAAGAAAAAATTTCTGCCCGGCATGAGCTCGGGCGAATTAAAGGCTGCTTATTGTCTGACAGAACCTGGTTCAGGGTCAGATGCGATGGCAGCCAAGACGCGCGCTGACCTTTCTGCCGATGGGAAGATGTATTCGATCAACGGCCAAAAGATGTGGATCTCCAATGCAGGTTTTGCGGATGTATTTATTGTTTTTGCAAAAATTGATGGTGATAAATTTACCGGCTTCATCGTGGATGCTCATTCGCCAGGTATTACCCTTGGTGCTGAAGAAAAAAAATTAGGCATCAAAGGATCTTCCACAAGACAGGTCTTTTTTGAAAATGTACAGGTGCCGGCTGAGAATGTACTGTACAACATCGGCCAGGGTCACCAGATTGCATTTAACGCACTCAATATCGGTCGCTTCAAACTGGGCACGATGGCGATGGGCGGATCAAAAAAATGTCTGGACATCGCAGTGAAATATGCCAACGAACGTCAACAGTTTGGTCAGTCTATTTCTTCTTTTGGTGCCATCAAACATAAGCTGGGTGAAATGGCCTCACTCATATTCGCTGTTGAATCCGCGTCATATCGGTTATCAGACATGATGGGTGATCATAAAGATGAGATGACGGCTGCCGGATCATCACAGGAACAAGCGATGCTGGATTCAGCAAAAGAATATGCATCAGAATGCGCGATCATTAAGATTGCGGGGTCAGAATATCTTGACTATATCGTTGATGAGATGTTGCAGATCCATGGAGGTAATGGATTCTCGGAAGAATTTGTGGCAGCACGTGCATACCGGGATCAACGGATCAACCGTATCTATGAAGGCACGAATGAGATCAACAGACTGCTGCTGGTAGATCGTATTATTAAAAAAGCATTGAAAGGAGAATTGGATCTGGTAGGACCGGCGTGGGCTGTTCAAAAAGAATTGATGTCTATGCCTTCCAAATCAGAAAATGATGGACCCTGGTCTGCGGAGCAACAGGCGATCCTGAATTTTAAAAAGACAATGCTACTGGTAGCAGGTGCTGCTGTCAAATACCAGATGGATGGAAAACATGATCTGAATCAGCAGCAGGAAGTGATCATGCATATCGCGGATATCGGGATCGATTGTTTTATTGCTGAATCTCTTTTGCTCCGTGCTGAAAAGCTGTCTGGTGGTTCCTATACTTATCCGGCTGAGGTAGTTAAGGCGATTACTCAACTCTTTATAACTGAATCCCAGGCCCGAATCCAGAAACATGCAACGGATGCCTTGATGGCCTTTGCGGGTGGCGACGAACTGATCATCATGCTCAAAGGGATAAAAAGATTTTCTGCCTACCCTCCTTCCAACACGGTCGCGATGCGAAGAATTATTGCCGATCATCTCATCGCGGCGAATGCATACAGCCTCGAATTTTAGAAAATAATTTGTGATGGCAAGTATCCAATCGATCATCATCCGACGCGAAAAAAAACAGGAACCGGAGCGTGTGATGGAAGTGCAAATCACATCATCAGGTGTCGAAGGTGACCATTCTGAGCGAAGAAAAAGTGCTCGGCAGGTCACGCTCATCGGAGGCAATCATCTTGCTACAGTGGCCGCCAATACTGGGTTTCAGGGCGACACACATCTTGCATCACGACGCAATATCCTGATTGATGAACTGCCGGATGGTGATCTGTCAGGAAAAGTAATACAGCTCGGTGATGAAGTAATACTTGAGATCATAAAGTATTGTACACCCTGTTTTCGGATGGACGAAAACTTTGGTGATGGTGCGATCAGCGCGCTCGATGATCGAGCCGGATGGATTGCAAAAGTGATTCATGAAGGACGTATAGCGGTCGGGGATAAATTTGAGGTGAGGTGAAAATTTTTTTGAAAAAGTGGTGTAAATAAAAAAACTCTACCCTATCTTTGAATCACAATCGGATATTTCCTACTATCAATATCCAAATTCGTATCAAGAAGATCAGCGCCGCAAAGCGCTGATTTTTTTTTGCGTAATCATCCTGCAGTAAAATCTTTCCTGTTTCGTAACTTGGGTATCTCCTAATCTTGCCCACTCCATGAGACCAACTGTTATTTCATCTTGTCTTTTTTTGCTGATGCTGTCCTCATCACTCTATGCATCTTCTATCATTCACGAATCATCAGATATTTCATCCCTTGATTGTGATAGCCTCACCATCTCATTAATTGATCAGCGGGACATAACATGCCTTAATAGCATAGGTTATCTCGAAGTGGAAGGTGCAGGAGGAACACTACCCTATTCCTATCTGTGGTCGATACCGGGATCAGATCTGAATTACATAGAAGTGACTGAACCAGATATTTATACAGTCACCATCACAGATGCAGATGGATGTACACTTTCTGCAACATTCGCAGTATATCAGATTGATGGTCCCACAATTGATGTCATAGATATTATTCCCGAAACATGTCCTGGTGCTTGTGACGCACAAATTGAAATTTCTGGTTCAGGTGGTACGCTTCCGTATATGTATTCTATTCAGGGTGATGGGTGCACAGGATTTCACCTGGTGACGTTAACAGATGCGGCAGGTTGTTCTGACGCTCAGGAAGTATTCATCTGGGAAGTTGCAGGTCCGGTCATTGAAAATATTAACATTATCCATGCGACTCCGGGAACAAATAATGGTGCCATCGAAATAGAAGCAATAGGTAATGGCGTATTAATATATTCTATTGATGGAATTTCTTACCAGGCATCAAATGTGTTTACCGGCCTTGCGGCGGGTGCCTACACGATCTTCGTCATGGATGAAAATGGCTGTATCGAGACACATAGCGTTGTTATCGTTGAATTGACTTCAACTAACAATGTCCATTTTGCTGATCTTAAAATCTATCCCAATCCTTCAGATGAAATCCTGATGATAGAATCTGAATTACCTCTGCAAATCCAAATTTCAGATCTGGCAGGAAATATACTGATATCACG
>JANPKZ010000007.1:0-7509 GCA_031426295.1 Saprospiraceae bacterium | reverse complement strand
AGTAGGCGATTCGAGTACCGTAGGTACGACATATTTGTAAGTGAGAATCAAACAGAACCCCCTCCCCCTCACTATAAATCTGTCGTCCTACCTACTACCATCTGTCGTCATTGACACTCGCCACACAAGACCCGTACTTCGTACTTCCTACTTAGTCTACGATCTGTTTCCGCTTAAACTGATCCAGGTTGACACGCAGACCCAGGTGCTTTGAAGAACCAGCCTGATGATACACCGCGAAACCATAGTCAAGAACAAATGCTTTGAGGTTAATACCGACACCTGCAGAAAAGCCGGAGAGGCTGCGAAGATTGACAACCGATAATTCTTTACGTCGCTGATGATTGTATCCGAGACGAAGCTGGAGTGTTTCTTTTTTACCAATTAAAAATTCACCACCGAATGTGATGTGGCGAAATACATTATCAACTTTCTGTCCGAACTCACTCGGCTCACGTGGTTCCTCACCGAAACCTACACCGGTGTTTTCATCCAGCGGACTATCATATCGTAGATCCCACCGATTAAGATCATGAAGAAGTATCGACAATCGAAACGGAACATACTGAAGACGTTTAGAATATCCGATCTGTACATCCACGGGCATACGGCCAGGTTCATCCCCTTCATAATATTTGGAGAGCTGCGCACCAAAACCGCGGAATACAAACGCGTAATGATTCAGACCGTCTTCGCTTTGATACGACATACCTGCATCCATGACAACACCTGATGACTGATAGGTCTCAAATGTCGATTGCACATAGCGCAATAACACACCTGTAGAAATTCTTTCGTTGAACACTTTTGAAATACCCGCCTGAATGGCAATCTCATTTGCCTTAAAGGTGCCTGTCACATTTCCTGTCTCATCAGCAGCTGTAAATTCGCCATACGCCGCATAATGAAATCCACCCTGCACGGTTGCATGTAATGCGGGCATAAAGCGTGCATATCCTGCATAGCCATTATCGATACCTGCAAAGTGAAAATTATTTTGAAAAATAAAACTGTTGCTCATGGTGCTGTTAAGTACACCCGGGTTACCACCTGCGAGGCCATAGTCATCTGTCCATGCGGCAATCTGGCTACCGCCAAGTGCAGTTGCCCTTGCGGATAGTGGAAGATTTACAAACTCAAATACGCGTTCACCACCGCGTTGTCCGGATACAACACCTACACATGCTACGAACAGAAAAAAGAAAATATTATTTCTTTTCCCAGGTCGTACGGCATTTACCAAGATCACACCACATCGTTTTGTATAAAGTTCCGGATTCATCGTACAGTTTTAGTTCTCCATCTTCGTTATCTCCGTGAAGATAATTTCCTTCAGCCTGGATCTTGCCATTCCTATAGTATTCTTTGAAAGGACCCTGCTCTTCGTTTTTTACCATCAACACTTCATCTTCTTTGGCACCATCATCAAAATATCTGCTCCATGTTCCATACATCTCTCCCCCGATATAATAGCCCTTCAACTGTATATTCCCGTTGGGATGGAAATATTCATAAAGATCCGTGATCTGTCCATCCTTGTAACGTTCACGAACCTTTACTTTTCCATCAGCATAAAATAGCTCGCGGATACCCGTCAGTTGGCCATTTATGTACTGGCCACGCTCCAGCACAACGCCGGTGGAATCAACTTTTTCAAACGGACCGTTATACGTGCTATCCCTTGACATCAGGGTGTATGTAGTTTTATAACCGAGGACAGGATCGACTACAGTTTTAGTAGGTGCCTTCTGGCATGACAGCATACTAATGGAGACTAGCAGAAATGCGGGGATATACTGTACCATCAAACCTGTTAACGAAGTCTTATAAAATGAAATTGCCCGATCTGAAGCAGACCGGGCAATTGTTTTTTTTACTACCATTTTATCCGTTAGTAAAAGTTATATCGGTTGTCTTTCAGTTTTGCGGATTCTTTCACAGCTTCCATAAGACGGGTATCCACACTGCCTCTCGCCTGCATTGATAATTGATTGCGTGTAGCAGCGATATCAGTAGCAAGACTGGCTTCAGCTTTGCTTAAGATTTGCGCTACAAAGACCGCATCATTACCAATGATTGGCTTTGATGTTTGGCCTTGTGGCAGGTTTGCCAGTTTACCTACCAGCGCAGTTTCGTTACCGTAGTTCTGCAGGTAGTTCATTCCGAAATTGACATTATTAAGGGTGTCGACCTTCATTCCGTACTGAGCTGCCACAGTTTCAACATCCTTACCCTGGATCTGAGATGCGATGTATTCTGCTTTTTTACGCTTCATCACTTGTGGTGTGAAGTTTTCTTTCACATCAGCCAGGTTGGAAATGCCAGGTTTGATGACACTTTTTAATGCAGGGACGACATACCGGGCATTGTAAAATAAGGTAGGCTCGTCGTAGATGTACACTTCAGGAGCCACCATACCGGCTTTTGCTTCGGGTGTAAATGCCCACCTGATCATATCACGTGATGTGCCGCCGCTACCTAATGTAGAGAACTGATATGCATTCGCTGTCAAACCCTGTGCAGTTTCAATGCTTAATTCAGGATTTGCTTCAACTGATTTTTTAAGTTCTTCAATCGTCCTGTTCTGGCCGCTGAATTCAAGTGCTTTATCATACAATGCCGTTTGCGTTTCTTCAGAAGGAACGATTGGCTCTGCAAGGAATGCTAATTTAACTCCCTGGCTATTAGTGGTAAATTTCCGGCCAGTTACTTCAACCAGATGTACACCGAATTGTGTTGTTACCAGGTGAAGTTCTCCGGGTTCTGCTTTATAAAAGAGAAGATCATTGAATGGCTTCACCATACGACCGGGAGCAGAATAGCCAAGGTCACCACCTTTTGGTCCGCTTCCATCCTGGCTCACCTGCATGGCCAAAGAATCAAAACGTCCACGGCCTGCTTCGATCACAGTTTTGATACTATCGAGACGTAATGTGGCAGCAGCAACATCCGTCGGATTTTCAGCGCGTAATAAGATATGGCG
The DNA here is from genome assembly GCA_031426295.1 of Saprospiraceae bacterium. Taxonomy (GTDB): domain Bacteria; phylum Bacteroidota; class Bacteroidia; order Chitinophagales; family Saprospiraceae; genus Opimibacter. The sequence continues at coordinate 4,526 of JANPKZ010000007.1, read as the reverse complement.
AGCCTGAACTGAGTCAGCAATTACTTTTTTTCCTAGCACTTTGAGGGCACGATATTCGGCCCCATCAATATATGGTCCGTAAACAGAACCTACGGCAAGATCAAACACTGTATCTGCGATTGCCGGAGAGAGGTCCGCCTTTTTAAAATAGGCTTCATCAATGATCCCAAAATTATTTTCTACAAAAAGTGAGTCGTTCTGTGTTTCCTGGAATGCAGTGATACGTTCAGCAATTTTTTCACGCACGATCAGTGTGTCATCTGCTGTCGGAAGCACATTGAAAACAACAAAATCAACAGTACGGAATTCTTCCTTCCGCTTCAGTAAGCCGGCGTTTTCCGCCATGTACTTTTTGTAGTCTTCATCTGTCAGGGTAATAGCGCTATCCTGAATTGTGTCCAGTGGCACACGGACTACTTTCACATCCATTGATGATCCTTGCTCTGCCTGTATTTGAGTTGCCAGCCAGGTAGGCGTGTAAATTCCTTTTTTAACAATATTGATCAGCTTACGTTGTAACCTGTCTTTTTTAACCTCTCCTGTCTGGAATGACCAGAACTCCTCCAATTGTGGCTGGAGCTTACCTGTGCCCAGGTTCGCCTTGATCTGGTTGATGTTTTCCATATTCACCTGACCAGTGTTCGGGTCACGGAAATTGCGTTGGATGATTGGGCTGAGGCGGGTACCGAACTGGAGATCTTCCATTTCTTCTTCCCCTATGCTAAGGCCGAGAGCTTCAGCTTCCTCATTGATGAGCTGCTCCTCCACCATGTAGTTCCAGATGTAGTTTCGCTGACCGTACGTATCACCGGTGGAATTGGGATACAGGATGCGTTCTGCACGCTGAAAATCATTCCAGTCGATCTTTTCACCGTTGACGGAACCCAGGACAAATTGGTTGCCACTTGCTTTGGAAGCAGCGCCTACCATGTCCATAACGATGAAGCCACCCATACCCAGGGCGACCATTACGATGAGGACCCAGCTGTTTTTACGAATTGTGCCAATTAATGCCATAATAAAATACTATATATACCTTGTTGTTTATCAATAACCTATACTTGGTTTTGGAGAATTTTTTGGCGGATTCTCAGGGCCCGCTCCAAAAAAGCCTCGCAAAAGTAACTTCTTTACCATGTATTATCAAATCAGGCCCATATAAAGTCAGGAATGGTGGGCTTTCCGGCAGTGATACGGGGAGATAGTATATCGCAGGATTTAATTCTTTTATTTTCGCTCTCCCTCTTAAAATTTGTGCCTGAATAACCCTAACAACTGATAATCCCCACGATTTCACATGTCTTCTAACCGGAAAGCTGCCATTGGATTTATATTCATCACCCTGCTGATCGATATTATTGGATGGGGTATTATTATTCCCGTGATGCCCGGTCTGATCCAGCAAATGGAGGGTGTTGATATCGGGCGGGCTTCGAGCCTTAACGGGTGGTTACTTTTTGCATTCTCATTGACCCAATTTGTGTTCGCACCCATCGTGGGCAATCTCAGTGATAAATATGGCAGGAGGCCGATCTTGTTGATCTCGCTTTTTGGTTTTGGTCTGGACTATATTCTGCTTAGTTGGGCACCTTCTGTAGAGTGGTTGTTTATCGGTCGTGTAATCGCAGGTGTTACCGGGGCAAGTTTTACAACGGCTGCAGCTTACATAGCCGATATAAGTACAGACAAAGACAGGGCGCAAAATTTTGGGATGATCGGTGCGGCATTTGGGATGGGATTTATTCTTGGACCCATCATTGGTGGTTTGTTGGGAGGATTTGGGCCGAGAGTTCCGTTTATTGCTGCTGCAGGTTTATGTTTTCTAAATTTCCTATGGGGATTTTTTATACTTCCGGAATCACTGGACAAAGCACATCGCCGTGAATTTGACTGGAAGCGTGCCAATCCTATCGGCTCTCTAACGCATCTCAGGAAATATCCAAACCTGGGATATCTGCTGATGGCGATGATACTGGTTTACCTGGCAGCTCATGCTGTGCAGAGCAACTGGTCATTTTATACCATCGAACGATTTGGATGGGATGAAAAAATGATTGGTATTTCATTGGGTGTTGTGGGTTTATTAGTAGGGCTTGTGCAGGGTGTATTACCAAGATTTGTAAATAAAAAATTAGGGGATGCACGCAGCATCTATATCGGTCTGATCCTGTATGCAATTGGGATGTTTTTATTTGGCATCGCTACAAAAGGATGGATGATGCTGGCTTTTTTAATTCCCTATTGTCTTGGGGGAATTGCGGGACCTTCTCTTCAATCAACCATTACCAGTCAGGTGGATGCACGCGAACAGGGGGAATTACAGGGTGCGTTAACAAGTTTGATGAGTGCAACATCAGTGGTGGGTCCGCCTATGATGACAAATTTATTCGCATGGTCTATCAGACCCGGGAGTGTTATTTATTTACCGGGTGCGCCATTTTTCCTGGGCAGTATATTAATGATGGCCAGTGCGTTTTTTGCTATAAAATCATTTCGGCATTTGCATCCGAAAAAGATTGCAGAGAATTAATAAATCAGGATGCCTGCCTGTCGAAAAAATAATTCCTCCATCCCGCTTCCGCATATTGAAAATAGATCCCGATACACAGGGAAATGATCGCATACGTTCCGATCAGATAGTTTCCATTTGGAATTACTTCTGTAAGACCAAACCATTCTCCTTTTCCCAGAAAAAGAATTCCTGCAGTAAGTAGAAATTTAGTTGCTTCCGCAATCCATGCATATCGTGCCAGGTCCATAAGAGATGTCATGCTGAAGACTGCTACGAAAATGTAAAGTCCGTAGAGGAAGACATTTGGAAAACCGATTTCTGCAAACCTGAAAAATAAAAACATGGTGAGTGCGAGGATGACCCACCACTGCACCCATGACCACGTCAATAATGGTCTTGAAATATGCGAATCATATTTGTCAAAACCATACACATCGTCAATAACCGGCACCGGATGGGTTGCTGATACGTCTTCAGGTCTCCAGCCCGTTGGCATGAAAAATACCCTGATCTTATCTGACCACCTTTGCGTCTTCCATGCATCGCGAAGTAACAACCAGATGTGTTGGTAATTAATTAAAAACGGATTCCATGTACGAACAGGTCGTTTGACACCATATACAGCAGGCACTTCAGGTAATTCTGGTTGAAAGCTGCCAAATAATTTATCCCAGAGGATAAAGATCTGTCCATAGTTTTTATCAATGTATTCGGGATTGATCGCATGATGCACACGGTGATGTGATGGCGTAACGATGATATTTTCCAGCCAGCCCATTTTATTGATCAGTCGTGTGTGATACCAGAACTGTGCGAATAACTGGATTGGAGCGATAACAGCAATCACTTCTGCAGGTACACCGACGATAGCTGCTGGCAATAAAAATATGGTCACATACGAAAACACTTCAGATATACTTTGGCGTAGAGCGCAGGACAGATTAAATTCTTCACTGCTGTGATGAATGATGTGACGGTTCCACAAGAAATTGATCGTATGTTCTAACCTGTGGATCCAGTATCCTGCAAAATCCTTGGTAATAAATGCGATGACATACACATACCAGACATTCCGAATTTCAAATATGGCAACACGCTCCACCAGCCATGCATAGCTGACGATGATGATTGTCAGCCCGAGAACATCTTTAATAATATTTGTTACACCGGAGGCCATGCTTGATATCATGTCCGGGCCACGGTTAATCCTGATGCCCATGCGCCATGAGATGAAAGCTTCAACACCGATCAGCAGAAAGAAGATCGGGATGGCATACATGAGGGCAAGAGCATATGCTTCCATGAGTTTAAAGTTAGTGATATGCCGTGGGAGATGATTATCCTGCCCTGGGAAATTTCCTTGTTGCGAGCGTGTTTAGAATGACTTCCTCCGGAAATCATCTGTTTAGAAAGTTTAGGAGGTTTAGAATTGTAAATCCTTTTAGGATTCAAGAGCCTCTGCACACGCTTCCAGCTGCTGATAAAATTCCTCGCCCTTTGCACGGATAATCGGGCCTTTCAGGAATTTGTACAATGGGACATTCAGGTTTTTGCCATTCTTGCAAGCGGGTGCACATATGTCCCATTTGCTGTAATTCCAAATCTGTGAACCGTCTTTGCGGTATTTCACACGGATCGGGTACATGTGGCAGGAGATGGGTTTCGGCCAGTCGATGATGCCTTGTGCATAAGCTAATTCAAAAGCACATTTGCCGATGCCTTTGCCATCCCAGATGAGATAAACGCAGGCGCCTGTTTTTTTGATCAGCGGTGTTCCAAGGACTTCACCTTCCTCTCCAAAGTGAGTTCCGAAACCCTGCTTTTTAACCACCTTCCTGGATTCTTCTGACAACATTGGAGCGACCTTGTCCCAGATAGACTCAATGATGTCCACTTCCTCTTCCAATAATGGAGCACCCCACTCTCCTTCCCAGCAACAAGCGCCCAGGCAGGCGTCCAGGTTGCAGACAAACCTTTTCTTCACCACATCGTCACTGATCAGGACATCGTCGAT
>JANPKZ010000006.1:0-50881 GCA_031426295.1 Saprospiraceae bacterium | reverse complement strand
ACAAATGCGGCATTACGCTCGAGACAGTCCGCTCCCACATCAAACGCATCTACGAAAAACTGCAGGTCCATTCCGCCACTGAAGCCGCCGCGAAGACGTTTCACTCCAGACGGTAAAAGGATTTTTGATTTTTGAATTTTGAATTCTGATTGTATATTTTGGATTTTAGATTTTGTATTTAAATTTTAGATTTTAGTTCCGATAATTATCGGAATTGGATTTTTAATTTCCAATTTCTAATTTCAATTTTCCAATTACCACTTTTACTTTTTTTACCTCTTTTACCTTTTTTATCGCTTACCATTTTTACCGATTACCAAATACTGAAAACTGAATACAGAATACCGAATACTGAAAACCGAACACTTCATTTCCATTGCAACAACCTTTCGTTCTATTCAGACCCCACAGATATGGGATTGCAATGACATCCACCACTTTCTAATTTTGAGCCATGGTAAAAATTCATTTATCAATTTAACCTCAAATTTATGAAATACGTATTTTTCATTTTCGCATTTACACTCCTTACCCAATGGATGATACCGGTTGATGTCTCTGCACAAGAATTCATTAATACGGACCCGTCTTTTAACAAGTTACTTGTTGACACAACGTACATGACCGCAGTAATGACCACATTTGAACCTGGGAAAAAAACAAATATGCACACACACGCGGCATTCTTCGCGTACGTCATGGAAGGCGGCACACTCGACGTGCACTATGAAGATGGAAAAGTTGAAGTTATTGAATTGAAGGCAGGTGATAATCTTTACAGCGGACCAGAACCTCCCCATTGGACAATAAATAATGGGAAGAAGCCCATAAAGATGCTCATGGTTGAATTAAAAGAACATCCATACATGGGAAATAACAAGATGGTTAAAAAATAATGCCCTCTAATTTTTACGCCACTGATGCCACACTGCGTACAGACCGAATTGGTATCAGTGGCATTTTTATTTCACTACAATGCCTCTTCAATTTTCTGAAGAATAAACTCAGGTTCATCAGGTGATTTTGTAAATGCATGACCTGTCATGGTTTCATACAGGTGGATATAACGATCACTGATTGCAGTGACAATTTCATCATCCATTACCGGCATAGTCTGGCCCTCAAGACCCTGGAAGCCTTTTGACATCAACCATTCACGCACAAATTCTTTTGAAAGATGTTCCTGTGGCAGATCATTGTTTAAATTTTCTTCATACGATGACAGATACCAATACCTCGAGCTGTCAGGCGTATGCACTTCATCAATGATGTACAATTCATCACGATACCATCCAAATTCATATTTCGTATCCACAAGGATCAATCCCTGCTTTGAAGCCATCTCAGTCCCTCTTTGAAAAAGTGCATTTGTAATGAGTACCATTTCGTCCAGCACATCTTTTGGTAAAATATTTTGTACAACTATTTCTTCCAAAGAAATATCAACATCATGCCCTGTATCTGCTTTCGTGGCTGGTGTTATGATCGGTGTTGGAAATGCCTGGTTAGGTTTCATTCCATCAGGCATTGCCTGACCACACAAAAGTCGCTTGCCCGTATTGTATTCACGCAGCGCATGGCCTGCCAGATAGCCCCGTATCACCATTTCAATGCGGATTGGCTCACACAACACACCAATGGTAACATTCGCATGAGGAATGGATCTTTTCCAATTAGGCAGGATATCACCAGTAGCATCTAAAAAATATCCAGCCAGCTGGTTGAGGACCTGGCCTTTGTAGGGAATTGGCCGGGGCAGGATATGATCGAATGCAGATATCCGGTCTGTAGCCACCGCCACCATTAGATCATCGACATAGTATACATCCCTCACTTTGCCTCTGTAGAACCCCGTCTGGCCTGTCAGGGAGAAGTGTGTTTCGGAGATTGGCATGGGTTTTGTCCCGGTTTAGAGTGTTAGAGTTATGTTATAATGCTGCAAATTTGAACCGGCATCTTGACATAATGAAATAAACAGCCATATATTTGTAATCAGGTATGAAAAAATCATTTAGTCACTTCTCTTGCACTTGTTGTTGTTGTGCTGCTCAACCGCCGGGTTGAACTGGGAGTGTACTATAACCATATAAGACACAAAGCCTTTCAGTTCTGCCGAATTGAGAGGCTTTTTTCATTTATCCCTATTTGATTGCGAAAAAAATGACAACACAAACAAAATATATTTCTGAGATTCAATTGGATTTACCACAGGTAGGAAATACCCCCCTTCTCTACCTCGGGAGTCTGAGTTCAGAAAAAGTAAAAATCTACGCAAAAGCTGAATGGCAACAACCCGGTGGTAGTGTGAAAGCCCGTGCTGCTCATGCCATCATTACACGCGCTATTGCAACAGGACAGTTGGATCGAAACAAATCATTATTGGATGCATCCAGTGGCAATACGGCCATTGCCTATGCAACCCTTCTCAAACCTCTCGGCTGGCATCCAACTATTTGTCTTCCCGCTAACGCTTCTGCGGAGCGGAAAAACATCCTAAGATCCTTAGGTGCTCACTTAATCCTGACATCACCATTGGAAGGAACTGATGGTGCACAAACACGGGCCGCAGAACTCTTCGCAGAAAATCCATCAAAATACTTTTATGCCGACCAGTACACTAATGATGCAAACTGGCAGGCACATTACAATACTACTGCAAATGAGATCTGGAAACAGACGAAAGGAAGCATTACTCATTTTGTAGCAGGTCTGGGCACGACTGGCACGTTTACAGGTACCGGACGCAGGTTGAAAGAACTTGGCAACGTAAAGCTTGTTTCTCTTCAGCCGAACAGTCCAATGCATGCACTCGAAGGATGGAAACACCTCGAGACTGCACGTGTTCCCACCATATATGATGCAACACTTGCAGACCAAACGCTGACAATCGACTCGGAAGATGCATTCCGTATGATACGCTATATCGCAGACCATGAAGGTATTCTGATATCACCTTCCGGCGCAGCAAACCTCGAAGGTGCGATGGAAATAGCAGCTCAGATCACGGAGGGGATCATCGTCACAACATTAGCAGACAGTCTCGACAGGTATTTAGAAATTAAAAAAGAAATCTTTTCATCATGAGCACATACATAGACCAGCCAGCCCTAATACAAATCCATAAACACCTGGAATCCGCCTATCCATATGAGGCATGCGGCTTTTTGCTAGGCTCTGACAAAGGACGCAAACGATATATCACAGAAATTATCGAGGTGGAAAACATATCAACAGAAAATCAAAAAAGAAGATTTGTTATAGATCCTCGCGAGTACCTGAAGGCGGAGCGATATGCGTCGAAGGAAGGCTTACACTTGCTGGGTATTTATCATTCGCACCCTGATCACCCTGCCATTCCTTCAGTGCATGACCTGGAATTTGCGCAGCCGTATTTCTCGTATTTCATCACATCGATTGCCAAAGGCAATTATGCCGATACTCGCAGCTATCGTCTGTACAACAAAGAATTTATCGAAGAAAAATTCGATGTTCTTACCTCACATCAATCCACTTTGAATGTCAGAAATCTTGAAGCCTTTCCGAAGTTGTAAAAAGGAAATTGGAAATTGGAAATTGGAAATTAAAAACTTAAAATCTAAAAACCTTGCTCCTTTGATCTCTTGCTCCTTTCCTCCTTTCTTCCATTCTTCCTTTACTACTTTATAAATCTAAAATCCAATTCCGATAGCTATCGGAACTAAAATCTAAAATCTAAAATATGATCACCATCTTCATCCCCACCCCACTCCGCAGATTCACGGGTGAAAAATCATCAGTCCTTCTCACGGCGGAAAACGTATCAGACGCGATCAGGTCACTGGTATCATCGCATCCAGCATTATCACCTTATATCTATGATGAAGGTGACCTGCTTAGAAAACATGTGCGCATCTATCTTGGCGAAGATGATATACGTGAAAAGGAAGGCATCCAAACCCGTTTGAAAGACGGCGACGAACTCAGCATCATTCCCGCTATTGCAGGCGGATCGCATGAATATTTCCAATGAACATGAAGTCCAGGTTAGAAGAAATTACATTCAGCAAAGAAGAGCTTGAACGATACAGCCGCCATCTCATCATTCCTGAATTCAATATTGAAGGTCAACGCAAACTAAAAAATGCAAGGGTCCTTGTAGTAGGCACCGGCGGCCTGGGCGCCCCGCTGTTGTTATATCTCACAGCAGCTGGTGTTGGCACTATTGGTATCGTGGATTTTGACATTGTGGACAAAAGCAATCTGCAAAGACAAGTCCTGTTTACAACCGCAGATGTTGGCAGATTAAAAACAGAAGCAGCCCGTGACCGGCTGGCTGCGTTAAATTCATTTGTCAATTTTGAAATATTCAATACACGGCTTGACAGTACGAATGCTCTTGAAATCGTGTCCCAATTTGATGTGGTTGCAGATGGCACTGACAATTTTCCCACGCGCTACCTGGTCAATGATGCATCTGTCCTGGCAGGAAAAACAAATGTCTTCGCGTCCATTTTTCGCTTCGAAGGTCAATTGAGTGTTTTTAATTATCAGTTTGAAGATGGAAGTCGTGGACCTAATTATCGTGACCTGTTCCCCACCCCTCCACCACCAGGATTAGTACCCAGTTGTGCCGAAGGTGGTGTGATTGGTGTGTTGCCCGGAATCCTTGGAAGTCTTCAGGCTAATGAAGTGATCAAAGTGATTACGGGTGTGGGAACACCTCTGGCAGGAAAATTTTTCCAGTTTGATGCGGCTGACTTTTCTACCCGCATTTTTAAAATTTACAAGGATCCGGACAACCCGATATCAGGTACGAATCCTTCTATCAAAGAATTGATTGACTACGAGATCTTTTGCGGCATAAACAACAATGGCTTTCATTTTGAAGAAAAGGTAGTTCAGGAGATAACAGTGAAGAAGCTCAACGAATGGATCACATCCGGAAAAGAATTCCAGCTGATCGACGTTCGTGAACCTTATGAATATGAGATCGCCAATCTGGGCGGAGTCCTGATCCCGAAAGGCGAAATTTTACAGCACCTTGCCCAGATCGACCGGGATAAGGAAGTAGTCATCTATTGCCGTTCCGGAAAACGCAGCAAAGATGTCATCCAGGAGCTTGTCCGTGAGGCAGGCCTTAATAACCTGATCAACCTCAAAGGAGGCATCCTGGCCTGGGCTGATGAGATCGATCCCGACATGGCGAAATACTAAAGAGTCAGTATTTTTATCGTGAATCGTGAATCGTGAATCGTGAATCGTGAGCAGTGAGTTGTGAGTTGTGAGTTGTGAAATAATTGCAACTTCGTTTCAATTATTTCACATTATAATCTAAAATCCAAAATCCAAAATTCTTTGATCCTTTGATCCCTTCTTCCCTTGCTCCGTAAAAAAATCTAAAATCTAAAATCCAAAATCTAAAATCTAAAAACATGTCCATTCGTCTAGGCGACATAGCGCCAAACTTCCAGGCCGAATCATCAGAAGGCCCAATCGATTTTTATGAATACCTGGGTAATTCCTGGGGTGTTTTATTTTCTCACCCCGCAGATTTCACACCAGTATGTACGACAGAGCTCGGCCAGGTAGCTAAGCTGAAAAATGAATTTGAAAAGCGGAATACAAAAGTGCTTGCGCTGAGCGTGGATCCGGTTGACTCGCACGATAAGTGGATCGGTGACATCAATGAAACACAGAACACAACTGTCAATTTTCCGTTGATCGCAGATCACGACAAGAAAGTTGCAGTGCTGTATGATATGATCCATCCGGAGTCATCTGAGAAAGCAACAGTACGAAGTGTATTTGTCATTGCACCCGATAAAAAAGTAAAATTAACGCTGACCTATCCTCCTAGTACAGGTCGGAATTTCACGGAGATCCTGCGTGTGATTGACTCACTTCAGCTGACAGCGTATCATAGCGTTGCTACACCTGCTGATTGGGTCAATGGTCAGGATGTAGTGATCCTGCCGTCAGTTCCGGATAGCGATATCCCTGCGAAATTTCCAAAAGGGGCAACTCATATCAAACCGTACCTGAGGACAACGCCTCAGCCAAATCTTGACTGATCAAATTTTTGATTGGATAATATTGGTCATACACCAATATTATCCAATCAAAACCCTTACCCCCACATCGATTTCCCTTCCTTTAATTTGGAAATAAATTTTTCAAGATTTCGATCCCGCGCTTCATCTGTTTTCAGAGAGCCGAGATATTTAGAAATTTCTTTTTGACGTGACGGAGTTAGCTTTTCAAAGGACTGCATCAACTTATGCTTTTTCAAAGCGTTCCATAAAAAGTCAGGAACTACAACTTCCGTTTTAGGCTTATCATCCTGCTCGATAAGGAATGAGGCGTTATCCCCTACTTCCACTTCACCTCCTTTCAACATTGGACCATTGACGTATAAGCGGTGCAGACCATCTTTTACAGGGCATAATGTCTGTTGAAAGAAAAATACGTTGATCGTACCTTTTATAGGAATGTATCCTTTCGTCGCTGTCAGTTTTTTAGTAATGCGTGATGGCACATCCACACATGGATTGATCCCAACTTTATATATGAGTGCGGTAAACTTATACATCCTGAAATTCAGACAATGCGTTTACACTAACCAATAGTGAACGCGCAGAATGAAATGAAATGTAAGATTGGAAAAGAATATGTATGTGCCTGAACTGAGACTACATATTTTTCACAAGATTCCTGTGAAGAAGGATATCTTTTAATTCATGCAGGACATGATATTCATTGGGCATTACCTTTTTCACAGCTTCTTTTATGGCGAAAAATGTCCCCTTCTCAACTGCGATTTTATCAAACATGTCAATCTTGGATGATACAAGGCGAATATCTTCTTTGATTAGTTTCCGGATAGAAGGGATGTCGTGCCAGTCACCTTCAATAGCGCATGTAACGGCATGGGTGCCCTCGGCCTGGTCACCACTTTCTATGGAGATAAACCGATTACCGATTTCTACAGAGTGATCATCATACTTCGCGATGTCCGCGAATGGAATCTCCCAGTTCTCTTTATCTAAATCCGAATTCACCAGTAAGATTTCCAAACCTTTCTCATGGAACCTGTAAATCACCACGCGCACGGTATCAAAGACATTCATATAACAGTAAGATTGCTTTGTAAATGTACACTACCCAAACGGTTATTTGTTCTTTTTGTTGGAAAGTAACCTGGTGATCACCTCATATAAACTCACGGCCAGGAGGATACGCTCTTCTTCCTCGTTTAAATCCTGCAGAAGTGTAAAAGCGCGTTGCTGCGGTGAGTGAGGCCTGGTGGGGTCAAAGAGATGTCCAACATCTTTATTGCGGATCAATACTGACAACAGCTCAGTTGAGTATGGTTTGATCCGTGCCAGTACTTCTTTAGAGCGAAGGCTGACCATGACATTGTTTTGATCTATGATCGCCACCTGGTTGCCATTAAGGTATACGTCCACCTCACGTTTTTTGATCCGGAAGATGAACTCATTATTGCGTGTCCGGGAACAGATTAACGCCTCACGGACACCTTTCATGTAATCCTTATAAGCAAACACGACCATTGGCTCATAGTAGATGGAGAAGATACTTCCGGTAAGGATTTTATCAAGCCCTTGCTTTTGCGATTTCACTTCATGTTTAAGTGACATGAGTTCAAGCTCACGTTCTGACTCCCAGGGAATGATCTGGTCAGTCATAGGCCTGAGAAGCTGACGCATAGCGGCCAGGTCAGCATTAATTTTTTTGACCCCGGGGGGTAACTTGAGGATAGCCCTGAACAGATCTTCGATCATAGAGGGGAGAAAGTTATAATAAAAACGAGACCGAAAAGATCTGAAACGACATGAAGTCTACATATAGGTACGAATCGTCGTATTCTTCCGCATAGTTTTGCGCAGGCGACGGATAGCTCGCTCCTTGATCTGGCGAACACGCTCACGTGTTAATTCCAATTGTTCTCCAATCTCATCAAGCGTAAGCGGCTTCTCACCTTTGAGCCCAAAATAATATGCGAGAACTTCTGCTTCTCTGGGCGCAAGAGAGTTGAGGCTGTATTGAATATCCATACGCAGCGACTCTTCCATGAGCTTCAGGTCCGGTTGCATCTCGCCATCTGTTTCGATCATATCGAGCAGTGTGAAACTGTCTTCGTCAGACGATACCGGAGCATCAAAGGATACATGGCGATTCTGGCCAGGCATGGCATTGACCACATCACGCAAAGGCACATTCAATACTTCAGCTAATTCTTCCTGGGTAGGTTCACGCTCGAACGCCTGGATAAAGGTCACATAAGCTTCATTGAGGCGATTGTAGGAAGTAGACTTATTGTGAGGCATCCTAACTATTCTGGCGTATTCCACGATAGCCTGAAGGATGCTTTGGCGGATCCACCAGACAGCGTATGAGATGAATTTGAATCCCTTGGTTTCATCAAATCTTTTAGCAGCCTTCATCAGGCCAACATTTCCTTCATTAATCAGATCGCTAAGTGATAAACCTTGATTTTGGTATTGTTTGGCTACAGAGACTACAAACCGGAGGTTGGCTTCTGTCATACGCTCTAAGGCAGCCTGGTCACCGGCGCGCGCTGCTGCTGCCAGACGAGTCTCCTCCTCAGGTGTCATCATGTCGATTTTGCTGATATCCTGCAGGTATTTTTCAAGAGCAAGACTTTCCCTGCTGGTGATACGATTCGCTATTTTTAATTGGCGCATGACTGGCGACAGATTTAGAGTGCGTTCAAAAAAATTGATAAAGACACAAGAAGGTACAATACTGATCCTTAAAAAGTTCACAAAGATGTCAGGCTGTTTATAAAAATCTTTCAACGATCTTCACCTTTTCCCAACTCCTTGCTTTTCTGGTTGTTATATTTTTCTTAAATCACCTTGTATGTACCAAACGTAAAGGTTGTTATATACGTCTAACGGATTACAAATGTCAATTCTTATGAAAAATTACAAATGGATAACCATGGGATGTTTGCTGATTTCATTGGGCCTGAGCTCCTGTGAGAAAAAAACGGTTGATAACATGAGCTGCAGCCAAATCCAGCTGAACAAGCAATTCACAGCGGCATTTGATGAAACCTGGTGCCTGGAAGGCTCCGAATGGAAAATCAAATTCGGCCCATTTATAGAGGATAGCAGGTGCAATGTACCGGGGGTAGAATGCATATGGGCAGGTCGTTTTGTGATGGCGGCCAACATTACCAACCAGGGCGAAACCGTAACCGAAACCTTCTTCGCAGAAAATAACTGGCAGGATACAATTTACAATGGACCTTATAAAATCATTCTTGCCAAAGTAAAACCTGAAACACGAACATCGATGGAACCCCTGGCTCCATCAGCATATTCATTTGATGTGATCGTGACCCAATAACCAGTTCACATAACTGAAATAGAAAAGCCTCCATGCGGAGGCTTTTCTATTTATAGTACTTTCATTTCTATCTTCTTGGACCGCGATCGCCGCCGCCGCCGCCATTACGGCTGCCACCACCGCCACCACCATCTCTGCGTGGTCCACGATCATCTCTGCGTGGTCCGCGATCATCACGTCGAGGTCCACGGTCATCGCGACGAGGTCCACGATCATCACGATCGCCATAAGAGGATCTTTCTTTATTCTCAGGTGGTCCGTCTTCGCCATAACCATCTTCGTATTCGCCGTTCTCGTTCTTCTTTCGCTCTGGCTTTGGCATCAAAGATTTACGTGACATACGCATCTTGCCGGTACGCTGATCTATTTCCACCAGTTGTACTTTCACGGTATCACCTTCTTTGAATACTTCCTCTACATTATCGATGCGTGAGTGTGATATTTCAGAGACGTGCAACAGTCCACTCTTGTTCATGAAGTCCACAAACACACCATATGGCATGATCGTGCGTACAACTGCCTCGTAAACATTACCAACTTCAGGTGTATGTGTGATCGATTCAATTCTTGCCTTCGCTGCTTCAAGAGCTTCTTTATTTGAACTGGCAATATTGACAATTCCTTTATCGCCTGCTTCTTCGATATTAATGACAGTGCCTGTAGTTGCCTGGATGTCCTGGATGACTTTACCACCAGGGCCGATGACAGCACCAATCTGACTTTTTTCAATGATGATCTCAAGGATCCGTGGAGCATGTGGCTTAAGATCTTCTCTTGGAGCCGCCAGTACTTCCTCCATTTTGTCAAGGATATGAAGGCGTCCATCGCGTGCCTGCATGAGAGCTTGTGTAAGCAGGTCGTAACTGAGTCCGTCAACTTTGATATCCATCTGGCAACCCACTATACCATCACGTGTTCCCGTCAATTTGAAATCCATATCTCCCAATGCATCTTCATCGCCTAGGATATCTGTCAGGATAGCAGATTTGCCACCTTCACTGATCAGACCCATCGCAATACCTGAGACAGGTTTTTTGATCTGGATACCCGCATCCATCAGTGCCATAGAACCAGCACAAACAGTTGCCATTGATGACGAACCATTAGATTCGAGAATATCAGACACGATACGCAATGTGTATGGCTGCGCTTCAGGGAATACTTTACGTAATGAACGTGCAGCAAGATTTGCATGGCCTACTTCACGACGTCCCGGACCTCTCATCATTTTAACTTCACCAGTAGAAAATGGAGGGAAGTTGTAATGAAGAATGAATTTGTCGTAACGATAATCTAATGCATTATCAAGTAGTACTTCGTCATTTTTTGTACCCAGCGTAAGACTTGTGAGGGATTGTGTCTCACCACGAGTAAATACAGCAGAACCATGTGTTGATGGCAGATAATCCACTTCAATCCAGATAGGTCTTACTTCATCCGTTCTCCTTCCATCAATACGTTTGCCTGAAGTAATGACAAAATTACGCACCACATCTTTTTTCAGCTTCTCATAATACTTATGAAGCATGCCTGATTTTTCTGCTATGTATTCTTCTCCTCGTTCTGCAGTCAGTTTCTCAATTAATTCAAGCTTGATCGCCTGGTACATTTCCAGACGAACAGATTTATCTAAAGCTCCATCGGAGATATCATAGATCCGTTGTCTTCCAAAATCGTCTATGATTTTCTTCAGCTCTTCATCTTCATCTGCAGCTACGATCTCTCTTTTTTGAGTTGCCTTTGTGCCAACTTTTGCAGCTAAATCCAGCTGCGCCTGGCACTGTATTTTAATAGCTTCATGACCGATACGGATAGCTTCTATCAGGTCTAATTCTGAACACTCATCTGCTTCACCCTCTACCATCATGATATCTGCAATCGTAGCAGCAATGATGACATCCAGATCTGCTTCTTTTACAGCTTCACGACCAGGGTTTACTACAAACTCTCCATTGATACGTGCAACACGAACTTCAGAAATAGGACCTGCCCAGGGAATATCAGACACTGCCAATGCTGTAGAAGCGGCCAATGCTGCAAGTGCATCAGGCATGGCATCTTTGTCAGCTGAGATCAGATTAATAATCACCTGTGTTTCATTCATGTATCCATCAGGAAATAATGGACGAATCGCCCGGTCAACTAACCTGGAGATCAATACTTCATAATCATTCAGCTTCGATTCACGGCGAAAGAAGTTTCCCGGAATACGACCAACAGACGCAAATTTTTCCTGGTAGTCAACTGACAACGGGAAGAACGGCTGGTTTTCTTTGGCTTCTTTGTTTGAAACTACTGTAGCAAGAAGCATGGTATCACCAAGGCGGACCATGGCAGAACCATGAGCCTGGGCAGCAAGCTTGCCTGTCTCGAGAACAACTTCCCTTCCGTCAGGAAGCTGAAAGGAATGGGTAATAGGATTTTGAACACCCATATAATTTATTTTTAATTTGTTATAATCTGTTTATTAGAAAATTACGAAAATGGGAAACGATAACAACCGGATAGGCGAAGGCTGGCTGGATTATTCCAGGTCCTATAGCAAAATCAACTCTGTAATTGAGAATCTCCTAATTACGGCAACACAAATCCACTGTTCGTAATAGAACAGGGATTACTTCCGTATGCCCAACTTTTCGATAATTTCGCGATAGCGCTGAATATCCGATTTCATCAGATAGTGCAACAAACGCTTTCGCTGTCCTACCATGGTCAGGAGTGACCTTTTGCAGGAATTGTCTTTTTTATTGGATTGCAGGTGCTTTGATAACTCATTAATTCTGAGTGTCATCAACGCAACCTGGGATTCTGTTCCACCAGTGTTGGCAGGTGAACCACCAAATTCATTGAAGAGCTGACTCTTCTTTTCTGTTGTTAGATAAATTGCCATGTCATTTGACGCTTTAAAAAAATGACGAATATTTCGTTTAGATATTTTTTCGCGCGGCGAAGATACAGAATTTGCTTTTAACTATATCCCTTCCTCAGATTTTCTCCCTTTCCTTCCGTTTTGCTTCATTCCAGAGATGATCCATTTCAGTTAACGTCATGTCTGTCAATGACTTAGGAGCATTCGCTTCGATGTACTCAAATCTTCTTTTGAACTTTTGATTCACCCTCTCCAATGATGTTTCCGGGTCTATCCCCTTATACCTGGCAAAATTGATCAGGGAAAAAAGGATATCCCCAAACTCATCCTCAAGTTCATACCGGGATCCTTCCCCTTTCATCACCACCTTAAACTCGGCAATCTCCTCTTCCACTTTTTGCCATACCTGCTGATCATTCTCCCATTCAAACCCTACCTGCCGGGTCTTGTCTTGCATCCGGTAAGCTTTGATCATCGCGGGAAGAGAATCCGGAACACCCGAGAGAACAGATTTTTTACCCTCTGTTTGCTTTATAGCCTCCCAGTTTCGTTTTACGTCTTCTTCATCTTTCACCTCAGTATCACCATAGATATGTGGATGACGGCGGATCAGCTTTTCACATTCCTGCTGAATGATCGTACCGATATCGAAGTGACCTTTCTCACTGCCGATCTTTGCATAGAATACAATATGTAGCAATACATCACCAAGCTCTTCTCCGATGCCAGGCCAGTCTTCTTTCAATATGGCATCCGCCAGTTCATAGGTCTCTTCAATCGTGAGATTCCGGAGGGAATGTATATCCTGCTTTCGATCCCAGGGACAACGCTCCCGCAATTCATCCATGATCTTGAGAAGACGCTCAAATGCTACTAATCTTTCATCCATGTCCTGCTGTGATCTGGGTTGAGTTAATCCAAAAGATGACCCATGAGATCCCTCTTGATCCGGAGATAGCCTTCATTGTCCTCAGTTGGTTCTATCATCAGAGGCATCCGGTCAACAATGACGATACCTGATTTGCTGATAGAATCCATTTTTTCCGGATTGTTGGTAAGAAGACGGATAGACTTAATACCGAGATCGTTGAGGATCAGGCTGGCGATATGGTAGGATCGTTCATCTGTCTCAAAACCTAACTGGTGATTGGCATCAATTGTATTGAAGCCTTCATCCTGGAGATTATAAGCTTTGAGTTTATTGATCAAACCTATGCCCCGACCTTCCTGGCGAAGGTAAATCAGGACACCTTTTTCTTTTAAGATGACATCCAGGCTTTTCTCCAACTGTGCACCACAATCGCAGCGTTTGCTTCCAAAAAGATCACCCGTTAGGCATTCAGAATGAACCCGGACGGTAACAATATCAGTGGGAATAAGACCTGGTGGATAAATGGCCAGATGTGGCATGGGCTCACTATCATGATCAGCGTATGCATCAATGTACCAAAGGCCTGTAGCAGTAGGAATACTTGAATGAACTTGCTTTTGCATCAATCGTTACCTCAGAAGAAGGGGCAAAGGTACGGGATGGACCACAGAATAGCGCATGAGAGCAGAGATGGCGATGAGGTCGAAGTTGAATTCCTCGATTTGAAGCAATTGAAACATGCGTCAAGAGCAGTCTGAACCGGAGAAATTACTTCCGGCTGGTGCCTAATTTGACCAGGAAAATCAAACCGCTTGTAATAAAAACTGTCAATGTGACCAATAGAATTAACATAACTATAGGTGTGTTTTTCTTTTTCGTTAACCAGCGGCTAAGGTGCATAATTTTTATATCTTATTATACCTTTGACGATATTTAATTCTAATAATTCTCCTGACCTGTCGAAATCCATCAGTATTAACAAAAGCCAGTATGTATAATTGATCTGACTCCTTGTCGTTTCAGTAGACGGGTCAGGATTATGTAGCTTTACCATCTATTGGAATTGTTTCAAAAAGCACTTCGTATGCGGTCAGTTTTTCAGTTGTTCTTCTTCATTCTCTTTGTCCAGGTGGCAGCAGGACAAACAGGTTCGGCAGATATTTATAAGGACATTAAAAAGTTCGGGGTACTGGCCAATGTGCTCTACGTCGCGGCCCATCCTGATGATGAAAATACAAGGATGATATCCTACATGTCCAATCACATAGCTGCAAATACAACCTATCTATCCATGACCCGCGGTGATGGTGGCCAAAATCTGATAGGTCATGAGATCCGCGAGATGCTTGGCGTGATCCGTACCCATGAATTATTAGGCGCCAGAAAGATTGATGGAGGTCATCAGTTGTTCACACGTGCTAACGATTTTGGCTATTCAAAAACTGCCGCCGAGACATTCAATATCTGGGACCGGGAGGGTGTGCTAAGTGATGTTGTATTTGCAATACGTAAAATGAAACCTGATGTCATCATCAACAGGTTTAATACAGATACTTCTCGCCCTAATCATGGTCATCATACAGGCTCAGCTATCTTATCTGTCGAAGCATTTGACCTGGCAAACGATCCAAAAGCTTTTCCGGAACAATTAAAATCAGTTGACACATGGCAGCCGCGTCGCATATATTTTAATACCAGCTGGTTCTTTTATGGATCACGTGAAAATTTTGATAAGGCTGATAAATCAAAAATGCTTGCCATTGATATTGGTGCTTTTGATGAAGTCACCGGAGAATCAAACAGTGAAATTGCAGGAAGAAGTCGAAGCATGCACAAAAGCCAGGGATTTGGATCTGCAGAAACCCGCGGAGAAAGTCTTGACTACCTCGATCTCATCAAAGATGCTAAAGGAGTGATTCCAAAAAGTATTTTTGAGGGAATAGACATTACATGGAATCGTGTAGATGGAGGTGGTCCGATAGGCATGAAAGTTAAAGAACTTGAATCTGCATTCAATTTTAAATCACCTTCTCAAAGTGTACCACTATTACTTGATATACATCGCATGATTACAGCTCTTCCTGAGTCATTCTGGAGAACAGTGAAACTGGAGGAATGCAATCAACTTATCCGGCAATGCCTTGGATTGTTTACTGAAGCACGCACTACAAAATATGAAGTATCTCCAGGTCAGTCAATTCCTATCTCTGTAGAAGTGATCAACAGGTCACCGATCAATGTTGTGCTTGATAAAATTATCATCACGAACGCTGATACAACTTATGCATTTAATGAATCCCTGAAATACAACCAGGGACTACTCAAAGAATTGCGGACGATTGTACCTGATGATCTCAGTATCCCGTATTGGCTCAGGAATAAATCAACTGAAGGAATGTATAATGTACCGGATCAACTTCTCAGAGGTATACCTGCAGATCAACCTTCTATTGAAGCAGAGCTCAGTCTGCTTATAGAAGGAAAACCTTTCACATTTATAACTCCGGTTACGTACAAGACCGTAGATCCGGCAGAGGGAGAAATCTATCGGCCTGTTTCTGTTACACCACCAGTTACCATTGCATTTGATGATCCATACTTAGTTTTTAATGTTGGAAAAGAAAGGAACATTAATATGATATTAACTGCTGTCCAGGACAGTGTCAGCGGAACGTTACAACTTCAAATACCCGATGCCGGATGGAAAGTAGTTCCTGATCAAATACCTTTTACATTTTCAAAATCAGGCGAATCTATTGCCGTGATGTGCACTGTTACGCCTCCCAAAAGTGAAGCACAATCCATGCTACGGCCTGAATTACTGATCAACAATAAAATATACCACCACAAAACGACTGTGCTGGATTATGATCATCTGCCATACATGAGCGTAGTGCAGGATGCGACTGTACCCTTGCGTAGCATGAACATCAGCATTACAGATCGTCCAATTGCATATATTGAAGGTGCAGGTGATGACGTAGCCAATGCGCTGGAACAGATCGGATATAATGTAGACATTTTAGATCCTGCTGGTATCACACCTGGATCATTATCAAAATACCAGGTAGTCATATTAGGTATAAGAGCGTTCAATACTGTTGAACCTCTTGCTTATAAAAACAAAACACTGTTCGACTGGGTCCAGGAAGGTGGAACGATGATCGTTCAATATAATGTCAACAGGGGATTAGTCACGGAAAACATTGCTCCATTTCCTCTGACATTATCCCGTGATCGGGTTACAGAAGAAACAACGCCTGTAAAAATTACAGCTCCTGATCATGTTGTTTTTTCGCTTCCAAATAAAATCCAGAATGAAGATTTTGAAGGATGGGTACAGGAACGTGGTTTGTATTTTCCGAATCAGTGGGGTCAACAATTTATTTCTCTTCTTGAAATGAACGACTCTTCAGAAGCTCCGATGAAAGGTGCGTTATTAGTGGCACCATATGGAAAAGGTCACTATGTCTATAGTGGCTTATCATGGTTCCGGCATCTGCCCGCAGGTGTACCGGGTGCATACAGGTTGTTGAGTAATCTGATTTCGTTGGGATTTAAAAATGGAAAATCCTGAACCTATCCATATGGTTGATAAGAACGATAATACCAATTGGTCCAGGATCTATTTATTTATTCTGGGTTTTAATGCTCTCCTGATCCTCCTGTTTTATTTTTTCCGATTGCTCTTCAACAAAAGCTGATTTATGAGTGCACTTGATTGGGTGGTGCTGTTGGGAGCAACTGCTTTTATTGTTCTGTACGGAATCTGGAAGACGAGGAAGAGCAGGAATATGGACAGCTACCTGCTCGGCAATCAAAAAACTCCCTGGTGGACCATTGGTCTTTCCGTCATGGCCACGCAGGCAAGCGCCATTACGTTTTTATCAACACCGGGTCAGGCATTTTCTGATGGTATGCGATTCATCCAGTTCTATTTTGGACTACCAATCGCTATGGTGATCATCTGCATCTTTTTTATTCCGCGTTTTTATCATTGGAAAGTTTTCACCGTATACGAATATCTCGAACAACGATTTGATGTTCGTACAAGATTACTTGCTGCATTTTTATTCCTGATCCAACGAGGATTGGGAGCCAGCATCACCATACTTGCCCCCTCCATTATTTTTTCAGCTATTCTCGGCTGGAATTTTAACTGGACGATTATCATCATTGGATTACTGACCACCATTTATACATGTATTG
This sequence comes from Saprospiraceae bacterium, assembly GCA_031426295.1. GTDB lineage: Bacteria > Bacteroidota > Bacteroidia > Chitinophagales > Saprospiraceae > Opimibacter. The sequence goes on along the minus strand of JANPKZ010000006.1, from coordinate 33,557 downwards.
GCGGCACGCAAGCAGTCAGTGTCACACACAAACTGCAGATGGCAGTGATGATGGGAGGCATTATCACTGCACTTGTGACAACGATCTACTTGCTGCCGGAAGGAATCGGAGTAATTGATTCATTACGCATTGCGGGCGCCAATGGCAAGCTAAACGTCGTGGATTTTAATTTCAATTTTAATGATCGATATACATTTTGGTCCGGCATCACTGGAGGTACATTCCTTGCCCTGGCGTATTTCGGTACGGACCAGTCGCAGGCACAACGATACCTGGGGGGACAAAATATAAAGGTGAGCAGGATGGGATTGATGTTCAACGCATTTTTTAAGATCCCGATGCAGTTTATTATCCTGATGGCAGGTGTGATGGTGTATGTTTTTTACCAATTCACTCCGTCCCCTATATTTTTTAATTCACAGGTGGAATCAAAAATTCTTGCAACACCCGCTGCAACGGAATATTCCGCACTTGCTGATCAATGGACTGCCGAACAGGAAAACAGGAAAACCATCTATGCCGGTTTAATTGAAAGTGATCAGACTAAGATCATCTCACCTGAGCTGGGAGCCAGTATGGCACGCGAAAAGGAAATCCGTGACGAAACAAAAGCATTGATCAACAAAACACTTCCTGAAGTAGAGTCGAATGACAAGGACTATATTTTTATTCGCTTTGTACTAGACTACCTGCCAAAAGGAATTATAGGACTCCTCATAGCAACTATCCTTTCAGCAGGCATGTCATCAACAGCCTCGGAATTAAATGCATTAGCATCAACTACTACTGTTGATTTTTATAAACGGTTGATAAGGAAAGATCAACCCGATAAACATTATGTGTTTGTATCCAAAAGTCTTACAGTAGCCTGGGGCCTTGTTGCGATCGGTTTTGCAAGTATTGGAGGATTGTTTGAAAATCTTATACAGTTTGTCAACATTGTTGGATCAATATTTTATGGAACGGTGCTGGGCATTTTTATGACGGCATTTTTTATGAAGAGCGTTACTGGAATTCCTGTCTTCATCGCAGCCTTAATTTCACAAGGTTTAGTTCTGCTATGCTTTTTTCTGACCGATATTGGATTTTTATGGTACAATGTTATTGGTTGTGCAGGTGTGATGTCCCTGGCAGGAATTATGCATCTGTTTTCCAAAAAAGCATAAAAAAACCCGGCGACAATGTCAACCGGGCTTTTCACTTGTATTCAATGTGTAAAGGATAATCTTATGCTTTTTTCCATTCTGCAATGGAATCCGTATTCATCTTGATGTAATCATTGTTTTTTGCCTCACGAGCAAGTTCCAATGATTTGTTTGCAGTTTCAATAGCACCTTTTTTATCACCAAGACCTGCCTGGATAAGTGATTTTGCACGAAGTACCCAGAACTTGTCGTTACCCATAGAAATAGATTTATTAACCCACTCCAATGCTTTGTTGAGATCCTTACCTGCATTTAGATAATAATTAGCTGCAGAATAATAATCACCCGAAGTAGGACCTGCCATAACTTTCGTAATGCTCGCTTCTACAGTTTGGTCCGTATTTACTTTGACAGATACAGGAACGTACACATTATCCCATAGCACATAAAAGTCTCCACTGCTGTATGTAAGATTGTCAAATCCCATCATTAAGGATTCTACTTCAACACCCTTTGGCATTGTGTAAACCTGAGTGCTGAGCGTGATTGGTTTCACATCTGATTCCAGGTAAGAAGACCAGTTCGTATTATTATGAGGATACAACATAAACTCCCATGCTTTTTCCCCTGGTTTGGACATCAATGCATACGAACCTTTAGGTACAGCTGCACCACCAAAAGTTACATCATCACTGAATGTAATTTTAGTTGCAGCATTAGCACCGGTGCGCCATACTTCATTATATGGTACCAAATCACCATAGATTGTTCTGCCTTTTTTGGCTGGACGAGAGTATTCAACTACGACATCAGTAAGACCAATTCGTTGCTCCACTTTCGCGGAAGGACTTGGGGCCGGAGTAGTAATCTGTGCTTGTGTCAGCGGAGCAAATAAGCCGGCCAACAGGATAAGTAAACCAATCTTCTTCATGTATGTAATTATTTTAGGTAAATAAATTTCATTGTCTATGTCAGGAGGCCTGAATTAAAAAAGCACTTCTAGAAGAAGTGCTTTGAAGTGACAGCGCTGGGATTCGAACCCAGGACCCACGGCTTAAAAGGCCGTTGCTCTACCGGCTGAGCTACGCTATCGTCATTGCACCTTTGCGCAAATTAAGGCCGCAAATATATATCTTTTTCATATTCAACCTAGGAATAGGTGAATCTTACTCTTCTTCTGTTCCGGATTCACTGTCAATCGTACGCTCCGCATCTTCCATAAATACATAATCAATCGATTCTGTAACTGTGGGGATAATGGCAAGGATCGTATCCAGCCGCGATATCTTGATCAGCTTTTCCACACTCGGATGTGCGATTCCTGTTATCACATAGCTTCCGTAATCCTTCCACAACCTGTTAGCCGTAAGAATGGCACTAAGTCCTGAAGAATCTACATATTTGACCTGACTCAAATCAAAGATCAGGTTGCGGACACCTTCATTCCTCAGAAATACAAACTCAGACTTGAGGTCAGGCGCAATCAGAGAATTGAGATTCTCTTCATCCAGGGAAAGGACAGAATAATTATCCTGTTTATCTAAAGTAAACTTCATCCTAATGTTATTAGAACTGTCAATAACCCTACGATATATCAGGGTGCCCGCAAAAGTACCCTATTTTCGATAAATTCTATTGATCAGTCGTTATTAAGTTAGAAAGACAGGCATATCTGAGATCAAAATGAAAACCTTAATTCTTTTAACAGGCGTATATACTATTTGAGAATTTGTTTTGAAATCATTTCCCCCTATCTTATTGTTACGTAATGACAAAACGTCACGAATGTTCTCTAATCAGGTTGTATTGGCAGGTTTATGATGGTTTTCAACCGGTTGGAATCATTTTGGATAAGGAGTAGATACGAGAAATACTATTTTTATAAATAGTTCTTATATTGGACATTAATTTAATATATCCCTTAATCACACATGAACAGAAAGTTCTCTCCCAAAGTTAAAAAGATCATCTCTCTCAGCAGGAATGAAGCTTTGAGACTCGGGCATGATTACATCGGTACAGAACATCTACTCCTGGGTATGTTGCAGGATAACGATAATCTGGCCGTCCGGGTTTTGGATGCAATGGATGTTGATTTTACTGAATTAAAATTTAAGATAGAAGATACCATTGCCGAAGGCAGGGCAGAGCATGCACCTGTTTCAGCAGGTAATGTTCCGCTTAATAGGCAGGCTGAGCGTGTATTAAAAGTCACCTTCCTCGAGGCTAAAAATCTCAACAGCGATGAGATCAGCCCGGAACATTTGATGCTTTCTATACTTAAACATGGAGACAATATCGCAAGTAAGGTATTGTCAGAGTTTGACATTAATTACGAATCATATAAATCAGAACTGGAATATGTCATCCAGGAAGAATCAGGTAATTATCAGGAATTTATGAATCAGGGACCCTCAGAAGAAAGCTCATACGAAGAAGAAGGTGAAAAAGGACAGTTTGGCTCTAAACGTGGAGCCTCCAAGTCCCGGACACCTGTATTAGATAATTTCGGCCGCGATATCACCCGCCTGGCTGAAGAAGATAAACTGGATCCGATCATCGGCCGTGAGAACGAAATCGAACGTGTATCCCAGATCCTGAGTCGTAGAAAGAAAAATAATCCGATCCTGATCGGTGAGCCAGGTGTCGGAAAGACTGCCATCGTAGAAGGTCTGGCCCTGCGTATCATGCAGAGAAAGGTCAGCCGCAACCTGTTCAATAAACGCATCGTCATGCTCGACCTTGCAGCCCTTGTCGCAGGTACTAAATATCGTGGACAGTTCGAAGAACGTATGAAAGCAATCATGGGTGAACTTGAGAAATCAAGAGATGTCATCCTCTTTATTGATGAAATTCATACGATTGTCGGAGCAGGAGGAGCAACTGGCTCTCTTGACGCTTCCAATATTTTCAAGCCGGCACTTTCACGTGGTGAACTACAATGTATCGGTGCATCAACACTGGACGAGTATCGCCAGCATATTGAAAAGGATGGTGCATTAGATCGTCGATTCCAAAAGGTATTGGTTGAACCACCTTCCGCAGAAGAAGCTGAACACATTTTACACAATATCAAACCTAAGTACGAAGAGTTTCATAATGTCTCTTACTCGAATGAAGCCATTAAAGCATGTGTTAAACTAAGTGATCGCTATATCAGTGATCGTTTCCTTCCTGATAAAGCTATTGACGTCCTGGATGAAGTTGGAGCGCGTGTACATTTGAAAAACATTCACGTCCCGAAACACATCGAAGAACTGGAAGCTCAGATCGAAGAGATCAAAGAAGAAAAAAATAAAGCCGTAAAAAGTCAGCAGTATGAAAAAGCAGCTGACTTAAGAGATCATGAATCCAAATTGGTCCGTAAGCTTGAAAAAGCGAAGGAAGATTGGGAAGAAGAATCCAAGACGAAAAAATATCCTGTAACCGAGGACGATATTGCAGAGGTAGTTGCTATGATGACAGGGATTCCTGTTCAGCGAGTAGCACAAAGTGAAGGCAAAAAATTGGTCGGCATGACTGATGACCTAAAAAAGGTGATCATCGGCCAGGATGAAGCGATCATCAAAGTTTCAAAAGCGATACAGCGTAATCGTGTCGGCCTGAAAGATCCTTCAAAGCCAATCGGTTCTTTTATTTTCCTTGGTCCAACAGGTGTTGGTAAAACTGAGCTTGCAAAAGCGCTGGCACGCTATCTTTTTGATTCGGAAGATGCACTCATCCGTATTGACATGAGTGAATACATGGAGAAATTTTCTGTCAGCAGACTGATCGGTGCTCCTCCGGGATATGTAGGGTATGAAGAAGGTGGACAGCTTACTGAAAAAGTAAGACGTAAACCATACAGCGTGGTGCTACTCGATGAAATTGAAAAAGCACACCCTGATGTATATAATATCTTACTTCAGGTGCTTGATGATGGCCAACTTACAGATGGTCTTGGAAGGAAAGTGGATTTTAAAAATACACTGATCATCATGACATCGAATATTGGTGTGCGTCAGCTGAAAGATTTTGGTCAGGGTGTTGGTTTCGCCACACAGGCGCGACAAAATGCAGCTGAAGACCTGACCAAAAATGTCATTCAAAGTGCGCTTAAGCGGACATTCAGCCCGGAATTTTTAAATCGTATTGATGATGTTGTCATCTTCAATAGCCTGGATCGTGATCACATCCATCAGATTATTGATATTACACTTGCCGACCTCTACAAACGGATGGCTACGATGGGATTTCTGCTAACACTTACTGAAGAAGCAAAAGATTTCGTGGCTGAGAAAGGTTTTGATCCTCAATTTGGAGCAAGACCGCTACACCGAGCTATACAGAAGTACATCGAAGACCCGCTCGCAGAATTTATACTCAATGAATCTCCTGTCGAAGGAAGCAGCCTCGTGGCCGACCTGAATAAGGATCTCCAGGAGCTCTTCATCCGTCATTTGATCATGGAAAAAGAAAGTTCTTGAGTATCCACATAACTAACACTAATTTAGCCGGTCTAACAGACCGGCTATTATTTCTTGACGGACTCTGTAAAATCCTTATATTCAGGGCGTTCTCCTCAAAAGGGAGCGAATATCGTCTCCTTTTTTCCTTTAACCTAAATTGTAATTAATCCTTGGCAAAACGATTTCCATCTAATTATCCTTCCAAACAAGACGATTCAAAGTTTCAATTCAAAATAAACAGGGACATCCGTGTACCCGAAATCCGCCTTGTCGGTGACAATCTAGAAGATGTCAGCAAAGTGGCCGGCAGAGAGATTGAACCAGGCGTCTACCCTACCCGAACTGTTCTCAATTGGGCCGAAGACCTGGCACTCGACCTTGTGATGATCTCACCAAACGCGGATCCTCCGGTCTGTAAGATTATTGAATTCAATAAATTCCTCTACAACAAGCGGAAAAAAGAGAAGGAAATAAAGGCCAATACCTCTAAAACCGTCATTAAAGAGATACGTTTCGGACCTAACACGGATGAGCACGATTTTGAATTCAAGACAAAACATGCCTACAAATTCCTCGAAGAAGGATCTAAAGTGAAAGCCTATGTCCATTTCCGTGGCCGGACTATTGTATTTAAGGAACGCGGTGAGCTTCTCCTCCTCAAAATGCTAAAAGAAGTAGAGGATGTAGGTGCTGCAGAAAGCCTTCCCAAAATGGAAGGTCGCCGGATGATCGTCATCCTGGCCCCTAAAAAGAAAAAGTAATCTTCCCTACCCCCTTTTGGAAATTTGGCTGGAAAAGCTATCTTTGCAGTCCTTTTCAATAAAAAATCTACTGGTTATGCCAAAGATGAAGACCCATAGCAGTGCCAAAAAGCGCTTTAAGATTACCGGCTCCGGTAAGGTTAAACGCTTCCAGGCGAACACATCCCACCGGATGCGTAATAAGGATAAGAATACAAAGTTGCGTTTACGTGGTGCAACCCTCGTCAGTGATGGGGATCTGAAACGTGTAAAAAGAATGCTTTGCCAATAAAATTTAGAATTAATTGTTGACCGTTTGCCAGGACCTAAGAGATGCCCGCATCCCCTGTCAGATTAACCACTAAATCATGCCTAGATCAGTAAATGCCGTTGCTTCCCGGAAGCGCAGGAAAAAAATCCTGAAGGCGACACGCGGCTATTTTGGAGCCCGTCGTAATGTATACACTGTCGCTAAGAATACACTTGAAAAAGCTTATTCGTATGCCTACAAAGACCGTAAAAAGAAAAAACGTGCATTCCGCAGATTATGGATCGCCAGGATCAACGCTGCAGCCCGTATCAACGGTACCACGTATTCAAGACTCATTAATAAACTGTCAAAAGCCAATATCGGTCTAAACAGGAAAACGCTTGCGGATCTTGCTTTGAATCATCCAGAGGCGTTCAAAGCTGTCGTTCAGGCAGCAGGATAACTTTTAAAATTATTCTGACTAGTCTCTCACCCTTTCTGGAACTGGAATAATTTAAAGCCCAAACAGGTCAAACTGATTGGGTTTTTTTATGCCCTGACCATTCCTTGTTATTTACGCATCGCCTCTACAGGATCGAGTCTTGCGGCCTGCCAGGCAGGCACCAATCCGGACAGTACTCCGATCACAATAGCCAATACCATGGCAATGATGATATTTCCTAAAGACAGGTGAATGTCATATTCAAATGCGGACGTCAAAAGTTTTAAAACACCCGTCACGATGATGAGTCCGATGACGGCGCCAATGACACAGAGAACTACAGATTCAATCAGGAATTCAAGCAGAATAATACTCTGGCGTGCCCCAAGCGCTTTTTTAATCCCGATAATGCTTGTCCGTTCTTTAACAGACACGAACATGATATTAGCTACACTGAACATCCCTACAAGGATAGAAAACCCACCAATAAATATTCCGACAATGTTCATGGTACTAAAAATCGGAGCCAACAGGTTTGTAAACATCGACAACTGATTAATGGCAAAATTTTCCTCTTCCCTGGGTTTGATTTTCCTGGCACTTCGCAGTACCCCGGTGATTTCATCACGAAGATCATCAAGACTGACCCCTTCTTTGGCTTTGACATTTAATGAAGTTCCCCAGGTAAATTGGGATTTGACATTGATCAGCTTTTTAGCAGTGTTGAAACTGATAAGAACCGCTTCATCAAACTGAAAGATATTGATCAGCGTATTTCCTTCCTTTTTAAGGACACCTATAACCTGGAAATTTAATCCCTTGATTTTGATCTCTTTTCCGATAGGATCTATGGAGCCAAATAACTGTTCGGCTATCACAGCACCAATGATAGCGCGGTTTGCTCCGGAAGCCGCTTCAAATGGAGTAAAGAATCTTCCTTTGGTAAATTCCAGGTTAAAGATGTCTCCGTAGTCATCAGTTACGCCTGCCATAAAGGCACCTTCTACATTGCTTGATCCAAATTTGATCGTTCGGCCGGGTATAAAAACTGAAAAACTTGCTTTATCAGATAGCTTTACTTTCTTCTGAATGATCTCCAAATCTTCATAGCTGGGCTCGGGACGTTGCATGTATTTCCACCAGTTTTGCCCCGGATCTTCTGTCCAGGGCATCTTATCGATGTAGAGGACGTCATTACCTAATTTCTCAAAGCTGGCACTCACATTTTTCTTAAGCGAATCGACCGCAGACAGCACCGAGATGATGCAGATGATCCCGATACTTATACCTGTCAGGGACAGAAAGCTCCTGAGTTTGTTGGCTGATAGCTGCTGGAATGCCTGGACGACACTCTCGTAGATGATCTTCAAAAACATCATGGCTAAACTACGGAAACCATTTTTACTCTGACGTGTTATTCGATCAAGCAAAACTACTACCCGACATCTCCGCCTGAAATGCATTCAGATGTCACATGGGAAAACCCGTTTTGCTTTTCTGTATATTCTACCACTTCAGCCTTTTCTGCCTATTCCGCCTTTTCCACCTTTTCCGCCTCTTCAGCCTATTCCGCCTATTCCGCCTCTTCCACCTTTTTAGCCTTTTCCGCCTATAAAATCACTCTTCCCAAACTTGCATTTTGAAGTTGCGGAATGTTATCTTTGCCGTCCAATTTTTTAGCCAATCCCGCCATGCGCACAAAACTTTCTCAGTTTTCCTTTGATCTTCCGGAAAAATTAATTGCCAAATATCCTTCCAAAGAACGGGATGAGTCAAAAATGATGGTCGTACATCGTAAGACCGGCCTCATGGAAAACAAAACCTTTAAGGATATCCTTGAATATTTTGATGATGGTGATGCCATGATCTTCAACAATACAAAGGTATTTCCCGCACGCCTCTATGGCCGGAAAGAAAAGACCGATGCTGAAATTGAAGTATTCCTGTTGCGCGAACTGAATTCCAGGGCAAGATTGTGGGATGTGCTTGTAGACCCTGCACGCAAGATCCGTGTAGGCAACAAACTCTATTTCCTTGATAAAAAAGGAAATGAGATCCTGGTGGCCGAAGTGGTTGATAATACAACTTCCAGAGGCAGAACGATCCGTTTCCTTTTTGATGGTACAGATGAAGAATTTAGTGGCTTACTCCGTTCTCAGGGCCAGACACCGCTGCCAAAGTACATCAACCGCAAAGCGGAGGAAATGGACAAAGAGCGATACCAGACAATCTATGCCAAGGAGGAAGGTGCGGTAGCTGCTCCAACAGCTGGCCTCCACTTCACGCGTGAGCTCATGAAGCGCCTGGAAATCAAAGGCATCAACTTTGCTGAACTAACTCTTCACGTAGGTCTTGGAACCTTCAGAAGCATTGATGTCGAAGATCTTTCCAAGCATAAGATGGATGCTGAATATTTCAGGATCACAGAAGAAGCTTCCGAGATCGTCAATACAAGCAAAAGAGCAGGTGGTAAAGTTTGTGTTGTAGGAACGACCTCCATGAGAGCAATCGAATCCGCTGTTTCTGCCTCCGGCTTATTGAAACCAGCAGAAGGATGGACAAATAAATTCATTTTTCCACCGTATGACTTCAGTTTACCTGATGCGATGGTAACCAATTTCCATATTCCAAAATCAAGCTTATTAATCATGGTGTGTGCTTTTGGAGGATATGAGCTGATCATGGATGCCTACAAAAAAGCGATTAAAGACAAATACCGTTTCTATACATATGGCGATGCCATGCTGATCATTTAAGTGCCCTGAATAATAAACTTGTATAAAAGTGTAGTTTTTATACATTTGCGTGAAAACCAGCCACAGGAACTGTATCAGGAAATGAGGCGTTACATGGTGCATTATCATTACTTTTTCATTTAATCACTCTCTGTTTCATGTATTGGACACTTGAATTGGCCCATCATCTAGAAGAAGCACCCTGGCCTGCTACCCGCGATGAATTAATCGACTACGCAATACGCTCAGGCGCACCTTTAGAAGTAATCGAAAATCTTCAGGAAATGGAAGATGAAGGAGAACTTTTTGAGAGCATCGAAGACATCTGGCCGGATTATCCGCGTAAGGACGACTTCCTCTTTAATGAAGATGAATATTGATCCCGCAATAACCGGGATTTACTTATAACCGGACCAAGCCTTGTATGATCCTGTCATACAAGGCTTTTTTGTTTCATTCCAAAATAGGTACGTTTGTAATTGTAACATGGTACACGGAGAGCGTATTATCACGATCGCTATAGATGGATATTCATCCTGCGGTAAAAGCACACTGGCCAGTGCGCTGGCCAAACGATTACATTACCTGCACATTGACTCTGGTGCCATGTATCGGGCAGTGACACTTTATTTCCTCCGCAATCATATCAACGTCCATGATGAAGAAGCTGTCAGTGATGCCCTGGACGAGATAACTATATATCTCGGCTATGAACACGAACACCAGGTAACCTGGCTGAATCATGAAAATGTTGAACAGGCTATTCGCGAACCCGCCGTAAGCCAGCTTGTCAGCATGGTGTCAACACTCTCATCTGTTCGCAAAGCAATGGTACATCAGCAACGTCGCATGCGAGGAGAAAGAGGTTTAGTAATGGACGGACGTGATATTGGCACTGTTGTTTTTCCAAATGCTGAATTAAAACTTTTTCTGGTTGCAGATACTGAAGTACGTGTGGAGAGAAGATGGCTCGAGTTGCAAACGAAAGGCCTAGCCGCAACACGTGATGAAGTAAGGGCGAACCTTTTGTTACGCGATCATATTGATTCAACCCGTCTCGATTCACCGCTTCATAAAGCGGCAGACGCAACTGTAATCGATACAAGCTTTTTAACAGAGAAGGAACAATTGCAGATCTCTTATGATCTCGCCAGATCGATCATCATGACACCTGATCCATCCTGAAAAATCATTGGACTTTTCCTGGCTGAATTATTCTCACACAGTCTTTCCGGATCCACCCATGATCGAGGTTTAGCAAATTAACCTTATAGTATTCAGCTATTGCGTCCTGAATAATTACTTTTTCTCCGGCGTGTAATTGACGTGTCAACGGACTATCTGTTGAAGGCGCTTCCCTGAAATCACAATCATTAAATATGATGGCTTCATCCTCCCTGTAGATGATACTGTAGCTCATCACTGCAATCACTAAAAAAAATATTCCGCATACCAGATAAATCAAAACGGGTAATCGTGAAAAGAAAAATGTGGTCTTTAGAATTTGCTGTTGTTGCCACCACCTTGCTAAGGCCAGGAATAATAACATGCATCCGATCAATGACCAGTGTGCAGGCCGTATCATGGTGAGGAAATTATATATCCAGGTTTTTAGAAAAAAAGGCTCGATCGGGACTACCCCGTTTTCAATTTTACTTCGTTCATCTTTTATGGCATCAAGTAATTTTTTATCATAATGATCATATCTCAAAGCACTCTCCAGGTAGTAAATCGAAGTTGCTATGTCTCCAGTCTGTGAAGCAGCTGCACCCAGATTGAAATACAGATCAGGATCGGTAATCCCATGGGAGATTATCTTTTGATATTCAATCAATGCCTCCTTGAATGCTCCTGTTGTATATAATGAATCAGCAATCCGTATGGATGCGGCCGCATCAGCCTGACCCCATGTATGACCTGGAAATACCCCGATAATCAGAAGAAAAAAAATCAAAACGCGCTCTGTCATCAGTACAGATCATTTAGATAATACGGTCGCTCTTCATTGCGCCAGTTGAATCCCTCGAGCCGTAAGGTACTGTGATTGGCGTCACCCATCGGGAGCAGATTAGATGTATTGTCTCCATAGTATTTTAAAAAGTGAATTTCCCCATTGTCGAATGTAAAATACATTTTACTGCAGATCGTCTTATTCACACCAATAAATGCTGACTTGTCGTCCCGCGTGTAATAAATGGACTCTGCATTGCCGGTGACCACCATTTCTTCAATGGCACTGCTATCAAAATGTGCAACAATGGTCTTCCCTTTTATCTGGTCATAATAGGTCTGTAATATTTCAGAAAGAATAAGTGCCCGCCGTTGCAGTATAATTTCATCTACCTGGCTATTCTTCATTTGCATATAAATGGTATCTGCACTAAATTGAGTGGTATCTGACCACAAGACAGGATCACCAAAAAAATTGAAAATACTATCCCGTCCATGATAGACTAAAGAATCTGCGAGGCCTTGCAGGTTGGATTTTAACAGCCGTACATCATGATAGGCACGTATCATCCGGATCGTATCAGCATGACCCATACTATCCATCATTGTGCTATCCATAACAGACCACATGTTTAATGTATCAGCCGTGATGTATAAGGTATCTCCATCCACCACTGTGAAGAACATGGATCTTCCCGTTCCATAAGCCAGAACATACCCGGTAGATTTTGAATACTCCATTCGTTCTGACCTGATCCCCAGGTTCCGAACCGTATCCCTCCATTCCACATTTCCAATGGCTTCACTCAAACCTGTCAATTCATTGTAGTTGAATTCATCCATCTTAATTCGCTGCTCACCATCACTGATTTCACTTTTACCTTTTGTCGTAAGTTGATTCGTTTTTTCATTGTAAAAGATCTCCGGGCCCACGATGGATCTTGTGCTGTCCTTATAAATAGCGGGTTCTCCGGTGATCCATGTTTCTCCTGTTCTTTCAAAATATCGCAGTGTATTTCCCGTAATAGTCCGGTCTGTTTCAGTGACATTCACATGGCCCGACATGATTACTTCACCCAACTTTGAAAAGTATCGTATTGTATCAGCGGTAGCGGTCTTTTGTTGTCCTGCGTATTGAGCATTCTTGTTAAACTCTGCAGTTTCTGTTGGCAGATCATAAAAACCTCCTTCACAATAAATTTTTGCAGACTTGGTATAAATATTCGTTGGGCCTGTAAATAATACACGCTTTTGTCCTGCCAGGTAAGTCATTGAGTCAGCTGCCAGATCAAACTTTGGATGCAAAACAATCACACTATCCTTGAATACCACCTTTTGACTGCCGGCATGATATAAACCCCTTTTCGATGTGACCTGGAGATCTTTATCTACCAATACCCCACCCTGGTGATATTCACCAAAGCGCTCACCCAGATGATAAGTAAGGTCTGTTGTCCAAAGTTGACGTGTCCCCTGTTCAAGCACTACTTCTCCAACAAGATTTGCTACATCTGTAGCCCGGAAATAATAAAGTGTATCTGTGAATACATGTAACGAGTCACCTTGCTGGATCACCACATTCCCATACGCAAATACACGGTCTTCAGAATAAATCACTGCTGAATCTGCATAGATATTTGTGCTATCTATCCGTAACTGTAAGCCTTGAGAAATCCATTTTACCGGCTCAATACCTTCACGGTCTTCAATTAATTTTCCAAAATGATCAATGATAATATTATCTCCGGAAGTGTCCCGCGATATGGGTTGCCCTTGCGCTAACAGACTAGCTGGTCCGGCCGCTAAAACAAGCAGTATTAAATACCTTAAGAAATATCTGGAATAGGTCTTTACGAACATCGCAAGGTTAACGTTTCACTCATGCCAGCTGTTGTAAAATAAGATCCGACAGTTCCTCTCCGATCATGCTTGCCAGTGCGATTCCCATTCCGGAACAACGGATCCCGACAAAGATCCTGGGACTGACGGCACGTACAATCGGCACTTTATCAGCGCCAAAAGCCATGATGCCACTCCATTGATAATCGATTGTATCTCTGCCCCGGGTGGCAAGATGCTCATATAAAAAACGCGTCAGTTCCTCCACGATGACAGGATTTTCACCAAATGCGGTTGTATTCTCCTTCTCCATGTCTTTGTTGCGGGCCCCGCCTAGTAATATTCGATTACCCACATTTCGGAAATAATAATATCCTTTGTCAAAATGAAAACAACCCTTCCAGGGAAGATCCGGAATAGGAGAAGTTACAAAAACATGATTTCGCGCACCATGAACATCAAGATGCGGTAAGAGTGATGCTGCAAATGCATTTACAGAAATAATTACCCTTTTGGCTTCAAAAGGAATTGTCAAGTGATTACGCAAGATGACATGATCTGATTTTTCTTCTATCTCCTCAATCTCAATGCCTGTATGAATTTTTCCACCCAATCGTATAAACATTTGACCGAGATGTTCGATCATATTTCCCGGATGCAACTGACCTTCAAGTGGATTGTAGATGGCATGTGAAAATCCCCGGAAACCCTGCGGAATTTCTATTTCTGAAAAAATATTCTTCTGACCAATCACATCAGCCAATAACCGGTTAAGATCAGGTAATGATGCTTCCATTTTTTCAAAATCGGAAGATGAAAAAAGTTCGTTTCCTCCATGAGTTTCGATTGGAGATTTTGATCCTTCAAGCCGTTTAGATAATATTTGCAATCCATCCCAACGTTTTTTTACAAGATCAAGAGCAGCTTTCTCCCCCATGTGCTCAATATCATCAAGGATCTCACCAGGACTGCCGAAACATGCAAAACCTGCATTGCGCGTACTGGCTCCTAAGGGAATAAACCACCTGTCCAGTATGACAATTTTTAGGAAAGGATTTTTTTCTAATAACGATATGCCGGCGCTCAAACCATTTATACCAGCCCCGATGATACACACATCCCAAAGTGTATGGTATGTTTCAAATTCCCAGATGCTAAAATCCCGGCTCATATAAAGAATTGAACTGACGAAACCACAGAAAGAAAACTACAATAACTCGATCTCTATCGCAATCTGTCCATGGACTTCACGAGCTTATTATCCTTCTTGATAAAATGGTTGGCAAGTGTAGCAAATATGATAGCACCAATCGGCATATACATGCCAGCCTGATCTGCCACCTGAACGGACGGATCAACTCCAGCTGAAGCTTTTGTAAAAAGTAAAAAAGATATTAATGGAAGTAATATCGCCACGACAATGATTACATACCCGAGCTTTAACTGAACTGGTCTTTTTTTGTAGAGAAAGATAGCAACGAGTGCAATCAACACACCCAGAATCGTTAACCCGATGAGAGCTGGATGATCTGTGACATCAAAAACACTGTCCGATAAAAACTGCACAGATGGCTTGTTGCTCACCGCGAGTGGAAGTATTAGAAGAGAACCAAACACCAGAGCTGCCAGCAAAAGAAAAACAGTTTGAATGCGTTGTATCATACTAAGACTATTAAGTCGAAATCAGGAAAAAAATGCGGAGAGTTAGGGATTCGAACCCTAGAGACCCTTTTGGAGCCTACACACTTTCCAGGCGTGCGCCTTCGACCACTCGGCCAACTCTCCGGCTAAAAGGATTGCAAAGTTAAATCTTCTTTCTAAATAGCCCATGGGCATTTCTGGTTGTCTCCAGGGCAATATCCTGCAGGGATTTACCCGTCAAAAGGGCAACTTTCTCCGCAATAATCGGCATGTAGGATGATTCATTTCGCTTTCCTCTGAAAGGTACAGGCGCCAGGTAAGGGGCATCGGTCTCTAAAACCACCATATCAAAGGGTATACGGGGCAACACTTCATCAAGACCGGATTTTTTGAACGTTACGACCCCTCCAATCCCTGTCTTGAAACCAACCTCATGAATGGCCATAGCCTGGTCATACGTTCCACTGAAACAATGGAAGATGCCTTTAAGATCTTCTCCGGCATGCTTCTGTATGATCTCAATGGTCAAATCAAGTGATTCACGTGAATGAATGATTAAGGGAAGGCCAAATTCTTTTGCCCAGCGGATCTGAACTTCAAAGGCTTCAACCTGCTCATCTATGTATGTTTTATCCCAAAACAGATCCACTCCAGTTTCACCAATGCCAATATATTCTCTTGCGGAAAGTTCTTCTTTCATTTTCCCCAGGATCTCTTCAAATCCAGGTTTGACAGAACATGGATGGAGCCCCATCATTGGATAGCAGTGAGCGGGAAATGTATTGACAAGCTCCCAAATACCATCAACAGAGGATATATCGATATTGGGTAACATCATTTCCTGAACACCGGCAGCAAGGGCCCGGGCTACCATCATGAACCTATCCTCATCAAATTCGGATGAGTACAGATGGCAATGTGTATCTACAAATGTTATATCTGATGTTTGCATTATTATTACGGCATCAATGTCTGCTAAAAAACAAAAGTACTATGTAGTATGGGTGGGACACAATCCCGGCATCTACAATTCATGGGCTGATTGCCAGACGCAAGTCAAAAATTATCCAAATGCGATCTATAAGTCATTCGATACAAAAGCTGAAGCAGAACAGGCTTATAGAGGTAGTGCGCCACATCATTCATTTAAAAGAGCTATAAAGTCAGTTCCCGCACATAAAGTTTCAACAGCAATTCTGGAAAGTGTCAGTGTGGACGCAGCTTGCAGTGGTAACCCAGGTGCCATGGAGTACCAGGGAGTCTGGACTGCGGATAAAACTTTGCTTTTTCATTTTGGTCCCGTAGCAAATGGTACGAATAACATTGGTGAATTCCTCGCGATCGTTCATGCATTAGCATGGCTCCAACAGCGAGAGGATCATAAAACACCTGTGTATTCGGATTCCAGGACAGCTATTGCATGGGTAAAAAAGAAAAAAGCAAACACTCAGCTAAAACCCAACCGAAATAATCAACAGCTTTTTGATATGATCAAACGGGCAGAAAAGTGGCTTATGACACACACCTGGAAAAATCAGATCCTCAAATGGGAAACAGCAGACTGGGGAGAAAGTCCTGCAGATTTTGGCCGCAAATAAATTCTGATCACATTTTATACTCTGGCAAAACGCATAGGATGGTTGATCTCAATATCACCCTTCTTAATTCTTTCCAGCTTTCCGTTGATCATTCTTCTTTTTAATGGCTTCATACGATCAATAAACAGGACGCCTTCGATGTGGTCATATTCATGCTGGATCACGCGTGCATTAATGCCATCATACGTTTCAATATGCTCATTCCATTCGGTGTCAAGATATTTGATGCGGATGTCAGGATTACGTTCGATCTCAACATGAATATCGGGAATACTGAGGCAACCTTCTTCATATAACCAGGGCTCGCCGGATTCTTCCAGGACCTCTGCATTGATGAATACCTTTTTAATACCCACAAAATTTTCGTCCTTCTTATTAAGCTGGACTGTATCAATTACAAAGAGCCTGATATCTTTCCCGATCTGCGGAGCAGCAAGACCTACTCCTTTTGCAGCATACATCGTCTCGATCATATCTTCAATCAGTTTCTCGAGGTCCGGGCAATCTTTTTCTATAGCCTGTGCTTTTTTTCTCAATACGGGCTGACCGTACGCATAAATAGGTAGAATCATATATGTCCTAAATATTCCTGTAAAATAACAATGGCACTTGTCTTATCCAGGAGCGCCTTATCCTGTCGCTTTTTTCTATTCATTCCGCTTTGGAGCATAATTTCCTTCGCCCGCATCGATGAAAAACGTTCATCATGAAGATGAACATCGACTCCCGGAAATAACTTCTTCAGATCGAGGATGAATTTATCAAGCTTCTGCTTAAACGGTTTATCCCCCCACCCTCCTTCCGGAAATGGATAACCAACCACAAAAGCATCAATTTTCTCTGTTTTTGAATATTCCCTGATAAAATCAATCAGACCCGTTGTTTCTTTTGTATCCAGACCACTGACGATGATCTGCAGAGGATCTGTAACTGAGATTCCGGTACGCTTCAATCCATAGTCAATGCCCATTATTCTTCCCATTGGGCTGCAAAGATAAACCGGCAACCTGTTCCTGAGGACGAATGAATTCCTAATAAAAAAAGAACCCCCTCCACTTGCGCAGAGAGGGGTCCCATCCCAAAAACAGTAATTCTTATCTAAGATTGTTCTCTGATGATCAGAGAATCAACATCTTCTTGGTTGCAGTATAACCCTGGAACTGAACCTGGTAGTAAACCATACCCTGAGCGGTGATCTGCTCTTTAGATACTTCTACTTTATTCAGGCCTTTTTGTCCATTGATAGTCTGGCTCAGCAATTGTCTGCCGGCAAGATCAAATACGATGAATGAAGCCGTTCCATTTGCAGGCAGGATAAAACCTATTTCTGTTCTGCCTGTGAAAGGATTTGGTTCATTCTGTAACAGTTCGAAGGCTACATCAGCATCAGAGCCACGGATGGTCAGATTGACATCCATGATTTCGCTATCAGCCGTATACGCTTCTGGTTTCGTAGGTGCTCCTGTCATAGATACAACCTGGCTCAATGTAGATGTATTAGCAACTGTCATAACCAAAGTGAATAACGGTTGTGTAGTATTCACTTCTACACTTGCAGCATTGTTCCAGCTACCTGTCAGCGTACGATTGTTGATCCAACCGAAGTTGTCATTCGTAACATCCAGTGAACCTGCAATCACATCCACAAGAGACATACCTGCAAAATCAACACTAAACTGAAGACCTTCGATTTTTTGATTTGCACTTGCATATACAGGTACTTCGATTGTTGCACCTGCAGATACTTCCTGCTCATCTATCACCAGCGTCAGTAAACCTGAACCTCTTGTAACTATGCTATTCGCATTAGCTTTCACTGTGTTGTTGACATCACCGATCTTGATTCCATAGAAGTCAGCCTGGTTAAGACCTGTTGACAATGGATTCAGATCACGGCTTTCTGGCCATACCTGCATCCATGGATTAAATGGATCAGGGAATACGTAGGATTTATCAACAAATCTCCAGCTTGTGTTATTTGGAAGATCTGTAGTGATACCCAGGATCAGTTTACGCAACTCGATAAGGTCAACTGCTGTGATTGATTTAGAATCATTAGCGTCAGCAGCAATGAGCTTATACGGTGTCTCGAGGTTTTTAATTCCTAACAGATGTTTCTGGATGTTGACAAGGTCAAGTGTGGATACACCGTTCTTGTAATCATCATCTTTAGCTGGGCTCACAGTGTAGTGACCTCCAACCGGCATCGCTGGGAATGTATAGATACCTGTCTGATTTGTATTAGTAGGCAGGAATGTTGAACCTGCAACTTCAACCTCAACATTCAGAATGTTATCAGTAGTTTCAGTACTTACGTTACCTGTGATAGTACCTGTAAGGTTTCCATCATCAGGACAGACATCCATATTATCCTGGATGATAATATATGTTTCGCAATATGCCTGGTTACCCAGCAGATCCGTAACATATAATCTGACAGGAACCTGGCCTGCACCTACGTGGCTGCAATCAAATGTGCGGCTCTTAACCGTTGTATCGGGTGATAAGGACAGTGTAAAGTAAAGTCCACATGGATGAAAACTGCTGGCATCAAAGTCAGTCGCCCAGATTGTGATCATGCCTGTATCTTCTGTACCATCTCCATCTGTATCTACCGCCATCAAGTCAGTAGAAAGTCCATAGATACATACTGGCGAAGGTGCCTTACAGGATTGAATATTGATAAATTGTTCTTCTACCGTACGGTTACCGCAACGATCTTCAAATGAATAGATCACGCGATGGTATCCAAGGGGATAAATTCCTGATGCATCAATCTCAGCACCTAAGCCTGTGAATGGGCCGATGTTGATAGAACCATTATTGTTCAGGTCAACTGCCCACTGCCATTGCAGTAATTCATCCGGAGTACAATCATCAGCTGCACGCTGAATCAACTCAACATACATTCCTTCACAATCGAAATCATTACAGAGTTCAATATCTGGCTGCTCTGTAAGGAATACAGGGCCAAAAGCATTTTTCACTTTAATAACCTGAACATGTTCCCAGTAATTATATCCAAGAAGAAGTCCGCCATATTGCTCATACAAACACCAGTCAATGACCCGCCATGTACGAAGGATTTTAAAGCACGCATCGTCCACGATATTAAACACAAGGTCTTCATAGTTAATACCGATCAGGTCGCATTCATCTTCATTAATTATAGGTCTGTCGTAAGGAGGATCAAGGTCATCAGGATCCGTTCCTACTGCACATTCCAAATCCATATAATTCCATGGCCAGATAATAGAGTCTTCAACAATCGGAGTGAAATTAATTACCCAGATACGCTGTGTACATGAAGAAGATCCATTAGCATCAGATGCTATAAATGTCCTGTCAATATAACCAACGCCGCAGTTGTTGATATTTTCGTCATATGTTTCTTCGATTTCTACGCCACAATTGTCTGTAACAACACCATCAAAGAATCCACATACAAATCCATCCTGATCAGATGCAGGATTGTTAGGATCATACACACAAAATTCAGTGACTTCAGATGGATGATCTACGATATTTCCAAACACACCCAGATTGTCAAGGTCAATTGGATACTCACAACTAACTGTAACATCAGAAGGGCATGTGATGGTTGGTGGAATTTTATCTTGTACCACAACCTCAACCATACAAGTATTTGAATTACCGGATGCATCTGTCACCTGGAGAATAATCATAATCGGTCCTGCACCTGCATCGCAGCAAGCAAAAGGAACTTTAGACCTAAACACTGTACCGTGGTCACGGCTGGTAACTAATCCATCCGGAATTTCATCTACACCAGCTCCGTCTGTTGTCCAGTCAAATTCGATGCAGTAATCACCGTCCATTCTCCTTGCGAGGAAGGTTACAGGTCCACATGCATCCCAGCTGCCATCATCGAATACTTCAGCAGGAACCTTAGTAAGTCCTTCCTGTCCATAAGTCAACGATACAACTGTATGTTCATCACATACCGGGATTGGCGGTGTAGCATCAACAACTGTAACAGTCATACCACATGTTGATGAGTTATAACATTGGTCATATGCGGTATAGGTTATGACATTGACACCTACAGGTAATGTAACATAGATACCACCATTCGTAGATGAGAATCCACCTGGATACGCTACTGTTACAGAAACGACAGGGCTGCATGCATCAGATACAAGCGCGGGTGGCAACAATACAGTTGCTGTACAATTATGACCCGTAGTTGTTGTTGTAAAACTTAGCGGACATGTAATGATCGGACCTTCATCATCTACGATCTCGATCAATTGAACGTATAATGTATCAACTTCACCAGAACAATGCCACTCTCTCACAGTCCATACACGCATGATCTTTTTCACACAACCGATCTGTGGAAGAACCACATCTTCAAAAGTGGTAAGCGCATTGCAGAAACCGATAAAATCAGGATAGATAGGTGTTCCATCGATTGTCGGCACACCAGTTCCTGGATGTATGCCATCGTCCAATGGATCAGGGATACCATCGTTGTTAGCATCAGCCCATAAACCATCACATTGTAACGCATCATTATCGGCCACCGTAAATGAATCCGGAAATTCGATCAGAGAGAAATCAATACGTTCGAGTAATAATTCGATCGTACAGGGCTCTGATTCATTTCCACTTTCATCCACCGCGATATATGTGCGCTCGAGCCTCTTAATGTATAAAGGATCGCACAATAATGTCGCAGTTTCATTGATCAGGATCACTTCCACTTCAGAACAATTATCAGACGCAATTGGGCCAGGGAAATTGACCATTTCCAGACATGAAATTGTGTCATTCTCACAGACAATAGTAGGATCCATTTTATCCTGCACTGTAATGTAAGACCAACAGCTATTTCCTGAGATGAGGTCAACGAGGCTGGCGATCAATGTCTGGCCAATCTCGTTTTCGGTAACAGTAGCATTGGGTAGTGTGTCTCCCTGTAGGGTAATCACATAAATGACAAATTGACCACCCACACACTGGGTAGTCACGCCGATCATTTCGACTGTGATTTCGGCTGTGCAATCAGCGCCAAGGGAAACCTGGGCACCATGACACGTTAGCGAGCAGTTGGTCTGGCCACTCAGCGGAGTGTTCAGCAGGAGCATAAGTAGTATTAGGCTCGCTGACAGGGATTGGGACAAAAGTCTTGAATACTGTTTGAGACGTTTACGCGCACCATCCCTGAGTAAAACAGAAAAGTCCGTTTTCTTCATGAGATCTTAGTTTTAGTTTAAAAAAAATAAAAGCCTATGTAGAAGAAAGGCCGCTAAAGGCTGCACTCCCTTGGTCAATAGCAAAGTGTGTGATCGGGTCGGAATCAAAATATTCCGGGCCCATTAGGCTTATTATCTTTCTGGAAGGTTGGCGTCAGGATGATAAAACATAAGCTTTTGGCTTACGGTTGGTTCTTTATCCCTGTATCAAAGTAGTAATCAGCATTTAACAGATTAAGAAAATCTCTAATGCCTACACAAATATAGATTAGTCATAATATGTTAGTATACTTCAAATGGGGTATTTATTACATTAAATAAATTTATAATTTGTAATTTATTGATATACATAATATTATAAATATTTAAAAGTTACTCTTATAATGAATTTAGAATCAGGGTATAAAAAAATCCCTCCTATGCGGAGGGATTTCCCAAACAGTAACGTCGATGGATCTTAATGAGGACCCAAAGTCTCAAAAAACTAATTGCTCGTTAAGGTCATTTTTCTTGTAAAACTTGCATTTGCAGTGAGCAGGCTATAATAATACAAGCCTGGCAGGGTAAGCTGATTTCCTTTAATGCTCATCTCATTTTTGCCGGCTTTGCAGTCAAGGCTTTGCTCCAGTACCGATTTACCATTCAGGTCATAGACCACAATACGAACAGTTTCTGCCTGCGGAATCGTAAAACTGATAGTCGTTCCGTCTGAAAACGGATTCGGGCGATTTTGGAATAACTGGTATTCATCTGATACTTCACCTGAAACCGAAGGTTTGGTCAGATTGAGTTGTAATACTTCAGCTGATGGTTCATCTACTATGTAAGCTTCAGGTCTGATTCCTGATTCATCAATATCTATCTGATTTATCATGGTCGCATTGACAGGTAGTGTCATCAATAATCGACCACTCAGGTCTTCAGCGTCAGGCGATGCCCAACTCATACGAATCAATCCCTGAGAACTCTCATAATACCATTCATCTGATGACAGGATTTGAGATTCCATAGCCTCCAGTTGCCCAGAGGACAGATCACCAACATAAAGGCTTAGCTGAAATCCATTAATGGCTGCCTGACCTGGCTTAATATATACACCCAAACTGTTAGCATCATTTGGATCCGCTAATTTCAGTTCCATCTCGATGGTATTATCTGACCGTTTTTCAATTTTCGGTCCATTGAGGTTGGTTAGGAAATAAGATCCATTCACATCTCCAATCTTAATACCTACAAAATCGATGGTATCAATTCCTTGTGTAATACTGTCTATCCAAGCGGACTCAGCGAAAGCCTGACTGAATGGATTATATCTATCAGGAAACTCATAATTCTGGTCAACAAACCTCCAGGAAGTATTTTCTGGAAAACGATCATAAATCCCCAGGATGAGTTTTCTGATTTCCAGAAGATCGAGTGCCGTAATATTTTCACTGTGGTTGGCATCAGCAGCAATCATCTGGTAGGGAGTATTAAGTTTAGCTCTTCCTAAAAGATGTTTTTGGATCAACACAAGGTCAAGCGTTGATACCCCTTCCCGGTGTTTCTGATCATACCATGGTGCTACTTTATATCCGGTATTCTTTTGTAACCCTTCAAAGATATAGCCACCTAGTGCATCTGTCGTCACCGGAGGTACCGTCGCATTCAGGATGAATACATCCACTGCTTTTACAGGTTCATTGTGCTCACTCAGAACCTCACCTGCCAGGACTAAACCATCCTCACAGAAATCATCCGGATCCCTGAGATCAAGGTCAGCATTATCGCATGAGTCAACCAGCATGGTTCCCGCCAGATTCCAGAAGTATAAACTAAATGTTGTAACCCCTACATCACCACAATCATAGATACGTATGGTGTCAAATGGATTCGTATTTGAATAACTGATTACAAAGTCATTCTCATCCGAACAGTTGCCAGGTACGAACGTAATAAATGTGTGTGCAGCTATAGCAATTTCTGTTTCAAACGGCAGGATAATGATTTGTTTCTCACAGAAGAATTCTGTAGGATCCGGATCAGTAACCGTAATCACGACATCCATGGTAGAAATATTACCACATCCATCAGTCGCTGTAAAGATTACAGTGGTGACCCCAATTGGATAATTTCCACTTGCATTCGCACCCGATGTTTGACCATAGGGTGAATTGTTGGTTATGGTTACACCAGCACAATCTGTTGCAGAAGCTATGAGGGTAAAGAACGCCACGCAATTTGCATTAGCGACCTTCGTCATATCATTGATATTTGTAAACAATGGTGGTGTTGGATCTACCACATTAATCGTCTGAACAAATGTGAAGGTTACATTAGGCTGACAATTATCCGTCACAACCCACGTACGTGTGATAATTCTGCACACAGTATTCGGATTATTGTCAATGAACGTCTGAACCTGATCTGTAAAGTTGGCCACTGGATTAGCACATTGCAGCGAACCCGGATCAAATACCGGAACACCTGTTGCCGGTGGATTTGTTGAGTTACAAATATTTACAGTTAATGGTGAAGCTGGCCATGTTATATCCGCCTGTGTAAATGGATTCGGATTATTAATCGTAACCAACTGCGTACATGTTGCCGTATTGCCGGCATCATCTGTTGCTGTAAATGTCCGTATGATCGTCCCGACATTACAATCGTTAAGATTCAATATGTGAGTTTCTGTGATGATAACCGGAGGACAGTTGTCTGAACCAGTGGCATTACCAAACTGTGATGTGTTTTCAGGATTGACAACGACATCACACGCAACAGTAACATTAGGTGGACACTGAATAGTAGGATTTATGTTATCCACGACGGTCACTACCGCAGTACAGGTTGCAGTATTTCCAAGTTCATCTGTCACTGTCAGGGTAACTATATTTGGTCCCTGGTCATCGCAATCAAAATCCGTTTGACTAAGATCGAATTCCAACATACCACCACCGCAGCCCCCACCTGATCCATTATTAATATCACTAGGATCTATAGAAGCATTTCCATTGGCATCCAGGAAGATGGTGACGTTTTGACAATTGGCAGCCAGGCCACCATTGTCAGTTACAGTTACTGTGGCAGTACAAGTTGATGTATTTCCTGATTCATCTGTAACAGTCAATACAACTGTATTTTCTCCCAGGTCATCGCAATCAAAGGTATCAGGATCCACATCCAGTGTGACCGGTCCGCAAACATCAGATGAACCATTATCTACCTGAGAAGGAAGAATTGTAATAAAAGAACCACTAATTGATACAGTAATGTCCTGTGTAGCGCACAAAGGGGATATCGTATCCAAAACAGTGACAGTTGCAGTACATGTACTGCTGTTACCTTCATCATCTGTTACTGTGAGGACAACTACATTGTCGCCAACATCATCACAATCAAAGGCGGCCGGGGTAACCCCTAATAATACTGGAGGACAATTATCAGTTGAACCATCATTAACCTGTGTCGCTGCTATCGTTACATCACCTCCTGCATCCAGGTAAACTGTTATATCCTGCGTATTACATGTTGGATCAAGATCATCAACGACTGTCACAGTAGCTGTACATGTGGAAGTAGCGCCACCTTCATCAGTTACAGTCAGGATGACTATATTATCACCGATCTCTGTACAATCAAATGTGTTTTCATCCAAAGAGAGTGTGATCTCACCACAATCACCTGTGGAACCACCGTCTACATCAGCAGGTAGAATCACAACAAGTCCATTAGCCCCCAGACTTACAGTAATGTCCTGGCAAACTGCTGTTGGTGGTTCTGCAGTTATTGTAACAGAAGCAGTACATGTTGATGTATTTCCAGAATCATCTGTCACAGTCAATGTAACAATCTGAACACCCAAATCTTCGCAATCAAATGTATTAGGCGTTACTGATAATGACGGATCATCATCGCAATTATCTGTGGAGCCACCATCGATCTGTACGCCTGTGATCACAACGGAATCACCCGCACCAATCGAAACGGTAATATTCTGGCAAATGGCTACCGGAGGAACATTATCCTCTACAGTCACAGTTGCAGTACACGTAGATGTATTTCCACTTTGATCTTCAACAGTCAGCGTGACAATTTGATTTCCGATATCATCACAATCAAATAGGAATGGTGTCACAAAAATGGTGTCAATACCACAATCATCCGTAGAGCCATCGTCGACCGCTGATGCTGCCAACGTGCCATTACCATTTCCATCAAGATTTAAAGTTACATCAGTACAGATCGCAACCGGAGGACCTTCATTGACCGTAACTGTCGCGGTACATGTTGATGAAGCACCTGTCTCATCTGTCACAGTAAGTGTGACCACATTAGGACCTAATTCAGTACAGTCAAATGTATCTTCATCGAGATCAAACGTCAGATCCCCACATTGAGTGGAAGAACCATTATCAATATCTTCCGGATCAATTGTCACTGTACCACCCGGGCCAATGACCACGGTAATATCCTGGCAAAGGGCAATTGGTGGATCCGGCATAAGAACTGTGACGATCGCTGTACAGGTACTTGTATTACCGGAATCATCTGTGACTGTAAGCACTACAATATTGGGTCCGACATCTTCGCAATCAAAATCTGTTGGGGTGAGTGATAAATCAATATCACCGCAGTTATCTGATGAACCATTATTGATCTGTACAGCTGTAACTGATGCCTCACCATTTTCATCAAGCATTACAGATATATTTTGACAGATTGCGATTGGTGGTAAATCATCCTCAACTGTAACCGTAGCTGTACACGTAGATGTATTGCCTGAATTATCAGTGACGGTAAGCGTCACTGTATTAATCCCAATATCAGAACAGTCAAAGGTGTTCGGAGTTACCGTTATCGTATCAATTCCGCAATCATCTGTGCTGCCATTGTCAATGGTATCAGCCGTTATCGTTACAGTTCCTAATGGGCCAAGATCAACCGTAATGTTATGACAAATGGCCACAGGAGGATTAGACAATACAGTTACCGTAGCGGTACATGTGGATGTATTACCACCAAAATCCGTTACCGTCAGGGTGACGATATTCACCTGGTCTTCATCATCACAATCAAAGTCATATTCATTGAGGAAAATTGTATCGATAGCGCAATTGTCAGTGCTTCCATTATTAATCAATTCAGCAGTGATCGTTGCATTTCCATTGTTGTCAAGTGTAATTGTAACATTTTCACAAATTGCTACCGGCGGAACCTGATCAGTAATTGTAACAGTGGCTGTACAGGTTGCTGTATTACCACTTTGATCGGTAACAGTTAACACCACAACATTCTCCCCTACATCTTCACATGTAAATGTGTTTGGGGTCACTGTTATATTGGTGATCGTACAATTATCTGTAGACCCATCGTTGATTTGTCCGGGTGTGATTACAACACTTCCCTGATTATTTATACTAATGGTGATGTCTTTACACTCAGCAACAGGCGGTATATTATCCACTACAGTTACCTGAAACATACAGGTATTCATATTGCCAGATAGATCTGTCACTTTGAAGCCTACCATAACAGTTTGACCGACATCGGCGCAACAGAATTTTACATCTGCATTGGGAATGAGATCTTCAGGTGTATTACATGTATTCACCATTTTGAAAACCTGTTTAGATAAAATTCCACAATTTTCAATGACCGGGAAATCAAGATTTGCTGCCACAATGAATCCCATACCATCCGGTCCAAGTGACACAACTATAGAATGACAGATAGGAACTGGTGGAATCTGATCTTTGACAGTTACATTATAATGACATGTCCTGGAGTTGCCGCATGCATCCGTAGCCCGTATCGTTATAAGAGTTGTGCCCAGCCCAAGGTTAACCATAGCACCTGGTGAAAAAATACCCGGAACACCACTGACGAAAAAATCAATGTCAATCATTGTATCATCCGAACATGCATCAGTTACCACAGGAAGTGGAAGGGTATATTTTGTTGTGCAGACACCCATGTCCGTATTCAAAGTGATATTTGAGGGACATGTGATTACGGGTGGGACATTATCAATGATCAGGATTTCCTGAACATCGGTGACCTGGCCACTATTACACCAATCCATGACAGTCCAGAGACGGAGTATTTTTTGAGCTCCATTACACATCGGGATGACCTGATCTGTATGAAAAACCATAATCTGACAGGCAAATCCTAATGGCTCGCCATTGAAGGTAGGTTCACCAGTATTGGATGGGTCTATATTTGCGTTAACGCAATTTAATGATACATCCGGAGGAAATACGATCTGGCCAAGCGAAGGCTTTTGAAGGTAGATTATATCCTGGCACGTGGCGCTGTTACCCGATGCATCAGTTGCTGTCCAGGTGATCAGGATTTGTTGTGTGTAACCATTGGCATTACACCCAAGGTTTTGTATTACATATGAATAATACAAATCCGGATCAGGATCACAATTATCATCTACCGTAACATATTGTTCAAAATCTATCTCGGCGATTACTACGTTACATGGCAGGACACTTGGCGTGCATGTCAGCAACGGCCGGAGCTTATCTTCCACATGCACTGTGGACATACAACTATTGCCAGTGGGGTCAGTGACGACTACCATCAGACTTTGTCCTAACTGTGCGCAATACACTGTGTTTGTCAATGGTCCCATGATATCTATCGTGTATTGAAACGGCAGATATTCCGGGCCCGCCACCAACTCAAGTGAGGTGAGAACAGCGAATCCGTCCTGGTTCAAAGACACATTGACATTTGGAATACACGCTAATGCATTGGGAGCTTCCTGGGAAGCTGTGCTCTCATCCCAGCAAATGTTCCACGGAGTACTACCGGGCATTTCAATGGAGGAGATTTTTGAATTAGGATTGGCGTGAAGTGAAACCGAAAGTCCTGAACACAGGAGTATTCCGATAACTACACAAAGGGCACGTCTGAAGGTTATGCATCCTGGATTGAATAGTGTTTTCATTACGTAAACAGTTGATTATGAAAATAACGGCAATACCGATTGACTTCGAAATGATGCCATGTCATTTCGATGTATAAGTTTGGCATGGAAAATCTTGGATTCGCAAAAAAAATACTGGAGGGGCGGTTCACCCCGCCAGTTCACTCTACTATTATCATTCTGTTAGTACTGTATTGATGAGTGGATGAAATCTCATAGAGATACATACCCACACCTTTTAATTCTGATGTATGGACGATATATTCATTTAGACCAGCCTGAAGTTCAATCGGTCTTTGTAAAACCTCGCGTCCATTCATATCATAAATATGAAGCATCGCCTTTTCTGCCATCAAACTTTCAAAAACAATCGTTGTCATGTTTTTGAATGGATTTGGCCGGTTTGTTACAGACAATGTTTCCGAAGATTTCTTAGTTAATACGAGCCTGTATGCTTCATCATTTTCATGTGTATAAGCTAATGGCTCGGTTGGTTTAGCACTCAGATAAAATGCAAAAGGAAGCATATTGCCAGGCAATTCCCGCATCCACATGGTTAGAAGGACGGCTTCATCCTCCTCCCAGGCTTCCGTTGTAAACGCCATCAGTGATGATTTTTCGGAAGCATTTTGCGCTATCCTGATATCATCTTGTGTTACATGGGGGCCGGGCATCCAATCCATAACTTCAAAGCCCAACTTATTCCAATCAAATGAAAACTGTAGCGCCCTGTACTTACTTGCATTTTTCAGCACCATTTCTACTTTGTATGCGTCGTTCTCTTTTTGATCACTGACGCTGTATTCAATATCACATTGTTCACCTGCCCTGTTATGGATCATCTGGTTACCATTAATAAGATTGGCAGATAAATTCAGGTCACCAATTTTTACCGCGTTAAAATTCACTTCATTCATACTCCCGGTAAAGGGATCGATGGTGTATTGCTCGGGCCATACAGATATCCAGGGATTTGCAGGATCGGGAAATACATGCGCTGCATCAACAAATCGCCATGATGAATTTTCAGGGAAAGCATCAAAATATCCCAGGATCAATTTGCGAAGAATGACGATATCAATAGCAGTAATTGTTTTGCTGTTGTTGACATCAGCTGCTATACATTGAAATGGAGAGGTAAATGTTTCAATGCCTAACAGGTGCTTTTGAATTTTTACAAGATCAAGTGTCGTAACTCCATTTTTTGCATTTCCATCGTTCACTGGTCGAACTTTGTATTGGCCACCATACGGCATGGCTGGAAAGACAAAATATCCATTTGATCCACTCTGAATGCCTGGCAGATTACTGCCATCGAGATGCACCATAGCTCCGGATAATTTTCCTGAATTCGGAACTGTCAGGTTTCCGGATATTGTTCCACTCCCTCCTATTTCTTCCGGGCATACTTCGTTATTATCCTGGATGACAACATCCGTGATGCAAAAATCTGTCAGGCCATTTTCGTCTATTACCCACAATTCTATTTCATTTACACCCAGGTCACTACAGTCAAATACTTTACTTACATCAAGGGGATCAGAACTGAATGACAACGTGAAATCGTTGCCACATGGATGATCACTTCCTGCATCAAACATTTCTGCCTGTAACGTAATCATACCCCAATCTGCAGTTCCATCGCCGTCAAGATCCAAGGACATAAGGTTGGTACTCAACCCATGTATGCATTTAGCGGAAGGCGGAGTACAGCTTTCTACAATTACACTTTGTTCCTGAATAGTGGAATTACCACATTGATCCCAGACTGTATATACGATTCGGTGCTCACCGATTGGCATGTCTCTTGAAAAGGAAATTTCTGCTCCATGCAATATTGAAGATGTAAAATCAAATGACTGATTGTTATCAATATCTATGAAATATCTCCATGATAATGAGGCGGGGCCGGAACAATCATCTTCTGCAGATGCTTCAAACGTCAGGGTAAGACCTCCACATTGTGCGTCAAATGAGCAAACGGTGATATCATCAATCGGATCAATTTCAGGACTTACTGTGTTCATTACTTTGATAATCTGGGTATGCGTCCATGTCCCTCCGGATTTGCTGTTGAGCTGACACCAGTCAATGACAGTCCATGTGCGCAGGATCTTAAAGCATGCCTGATCATTATTTGAAAAATCAAATACTTCATCTTCATGAGTGGCTGCTGCCTGATCGCAGATGTCATCATTTAATACAGGTTCATTATAGGGAGCAGACAGATCTTCAGGATCTAATAAACTGATTTCACAGATATTGGATGTTGTGAAATCAGCAGGCCACGTTATGTCCGTGGTATCAAATAGATCATAGTTCACAATGGTGATCACCTGTTGACATGTGGCTTGCCTGCCACCATCATCAGTAGCTGTGAAGGTGCGAACGATATTGCCGGTACCGCACATATTGACATTAATGACCGCAGAAGATGATATCTGAACACTGCAGTTGTCCTGTGCCAATCCATCAATCCAGTTACATTGAAGACCGGGGTTTCCGGGATCATCAATGCATATTTGTTCCTGATCATCTGGCGAAGTGACTACCGTTCCAAACACCCCAAGATTTTCTTCTGTAAATGGAAAGATGCAACTGACGGTAATATCACCAGGGCATGTAATCGATGGAGGTAATTTATCCTGTACTTCAACCTCTACCATACAGTCATTATAATGACCTTGCAAATATGTACCCGCGACAGGTCCTGCAACAGGGAGTTGGTCATAGACTCTGAGGACGACCATAATATTGTTATTGTCGATGTCTCCACAGCAAAACAGGATTTGATCATCGAACATGTTATTAGGATTGCCTGGATTTGAACATGCATATCCGACTGGGGCATTCATTCGCCTTACCTTAAAGTAGACGTGTCCGCAATTATCTGTGCTCCCTGCATTAAATGCTGAAGCCGGTATCAATGCATTACCAACATTATTCAGGGGAACTACAAGATGTTGTTGGCAAAATGGAGCCGGTGGAATTAAATCCTGAACGGTCACGGTCATTACATCCTGTCCTTCAATATTACATGCGTTCGTAGCAATAAATGTAATCGTATGAACACCTATTGGTAAATTCTGTATGAGGCCACCATTACCCTGCATGGTTCCAAAAGGTCCCTGGATACGTACTGTCCACGTTGCAGAGCAATCTTCGGTAATCGTTGCGGGAGGTATCAGGACATCTGCGAAACAATCATCAGCACTGGTTGACACGGTTATATCTGCTGGTGCAACAACCAGTGGCCCGGTTGGATCCGCGATCTCAATAATTTGCGTGGAGTCAATAAATATATTCCCCAGGCACCAGTCATATATGCGCCAGGTCCTCAATATCTTGTAAGAACCAGAACACAATGGCACGATAAAATCAGTGCGTGTTGCTAAAAGGTTACAAAAATTTCCATTTACAATTGGGTTGCCGTCAACAGAAGGGTATCCTGTATTGACAGGGGATGTGTCGGGTAAAGGAAAACAATCTAATGCATTGACACCAATCAAATCGGGTGGAAAATCAACATCCTCAAGATTTGTCTTTTCAAGGGAGATCAATTGTTCACATGTGTCAGCATTATTATATGCATCAACCACAATGTATGTTCTGCCATATTCTGACATGATATTATCCTCACAATTTCCGGTGGATAATAGCACATCTGTGAAGGAGACCGTTGTAGGAGCGCAATCTGAAATATCTTCGGGAAAGAGACCATTATATAACTGAAGATTTGCAGTACATGCCAACGTGACATCTTCGGGACAGTTGAGGATAGGAGCCTGTTTATCCACGACCTGGATAAATGTCATGCAGGCCTGATTTTCACTTGGTATAGAAATGAGTACCATATAGGTATTTCCTACCATAGAAGTTCTGATACTATCTCCCAGGGAGATGCCATTCTCCATAATATCAACTATCACCTGTCCTGTGCATCCGGTAAGGGTTACACCAATATTCTGGTAAGTAAGTATATCTGCACAGGCTGATGATACACTTACCTGAACGGGTGGACTGTTTGGCGGGCAGGTCATAATACATCCCTGGGAACTGAGCGTTCCTGTGACGGCAACTTGAAAAGACAATGACAGCGCCAAAACAAGCCACAACGATCCCCTTAAACCAGTAGTAACCAGTTTTTTCATACGAGACAAATTGGGTTAATCAATCTTTAATTACTGCTTTGGGAGCAAGTCTTTGGGATGGAACCGTTCTTACATATTAAATTATTTTATAACTTGATAGTTACACATTTATAATTCAATACACATTACAAATATATATAATATGATATTGAATCCAAGCATTTTTGGAAAATAATTACATTTTATCTTAACATATATTTTTTATAATAAATTATAATACCATGTATATCAATATATTATTCCAATAATGCAGGACTTTGCATGTTTAGAATTTCGGTAGACAACCCTTTGAAAACCGAATTCGTACCAAATCCCTACAGATTTTGTCCAGGAATGGACATAAAAGAGAAAAGCCTCCCTCCAACTAAATGGAGAGAGGCCATCCCAAAAACCGATTTATATCTCTATAAACCCGGTACTTCCGAGAGTTACTATTCGATGATGATCATCTTCTTAGTAGCTGTATACTCGTTAGCA
>JANPKZ010000005.1:0-20231 GCA_031426295.1 Saprospiraceae bacterium | reverse complement strand
TTTCTGCCCAGGATACTACTGAAGGGTCAGGTGATTATTACCTGAAAGTGCATGTCGACAATTTTAGGGTGACAGAGGGTGGCGTTAGTGTACAAGATGATTATGGCCAATCTGGTCACTTCACTATCTATCCGAATCCCTTGACCGGAGATGAGATGTACCTGAAACCAGATAACACTATTGTTGGTGATGAGATCAGTTTCACTATACTTGATACGCAAGGCCGATTAGTCAGTGGCTTTGATATTTCAAAAACAGAGGCACAAAACGGTATTTTGCATCAATTGGATCACGGCATCTATTTCCTTCAATGGAGCACAAATGCCGGTGAGTCAGGTGTTGAAAAAATAATTGTAGTGAAGAAATAATCTCACTACACCTTTAGCTATTTCTATGCAACAACTTGAAAACTATGTGCATGGCCAATGGAACCCCGGTGAAGGAAAACAAACCGAGCTTCTCCATGCCATACACGGCCAGCCTATAGCTTATTCACGATCTGGTGGATTGGATTTTGAAAGCATCTTAGAATACGGCCGCAAGACCGGAGGACCTACCCTCAGAAAGATGACCTTCCATGAGCGAGGGCGCATGCTGAAGGCGTTAGCACTTTACCTGCTTGAGCGTAAAGACAAATATTACCCGATCAGTTATCAGACCGGTGCTACCAAAACGGATAGTTGGGTTGATATAGAAGGTGGTATTGGAAATTTATTTTCGAATGCAAGTCTTCGCAGACGTTTTCCGGATCAGTCATTCTTTGTAGATGGTGAAGCTGTTCCACTTTCTAAAAGTGGAAAATTCATAGGCCATCACATCATGGTCCCAAAACAGGGAATTGCGATTCACATCAATGCATTCAATTTCCCGATATGGGGCATGCTGGAAAAAATTGCAGTAAATCTTTTAGCAGGAGTTCCTGCACTTGTTAAACCTGCTACGATCACATCATATGTGACTGAAGCTATGTTTCGCGATATCATTGCATCCGGTATTCTTCCACAAGGCGCAGTACAGCTTCTGGTTGGATCTGCTCAAGGGATACTTGATCACGTTCAGTCACAGGATGTCGTTACGTTTACAGGATCAGCATCGACTGGCCAGCAATTAAAGGCTCATCCAAAAATTATTTCTGAAGCTGTTCCCTTCAACCTGGAGGCAGACTCATTGAATTGTTCAGTTCTGGGTGAAGATGCCAGGCCTGGCACTGAAGAGTTTGATCTTTTTGTAAAAGAAGTACGAAAAGAGATGACCTTAAAATGTGGACAGCGTTGTACAGGTATCCGTCGTGCATTAGTTCCTGCACATTTATTGGAAGATGTTCAGATTGCCATCAGTAAAGCACTTTCACAAACCGTGATTGGTGATCCACAAGTAGAAGGCGTTCGTATGGGCGCACTTGCGGGCAAAGGACAGGTGGATGAAGTGCGGGGGCAGATCGAAAAATTATTAAAAGAGACTACCATTGCGTTTGGTGATGTTCATAAAGTTGACCTGGTTGGAGCTGATGCAGCGAAAGGCGCATTCCTATCTCCTATCCTCCTGGTTAATAAAAATCCATTGTCGTCTATTGCAGTTCATGAAATAGAAGCCTTCGGACCTGTTGCTACATTAATGCCCTATAACAATCTAGATGAAGCCATTGAGATTTCTAAAATGGGTAAAGGATCACTTGTGTGTTCGATTGCAACGCACGATAATAAGATCGCGCGTGAATTTGTGTTGGGTGCCGCTTCACATCATGGGCGTATCCTCATCTTCAACCGCGATACTGCAAAAGATAATACGGGGCATGGATCACCACTGCCCATGCTAACGCATGGTGGACCCGGACGTGCAGGTGGTGGAGAAGAAATGGGCGGTATGCGCGGTGTAATGCATTACCTGCAGCGATGTGCTATCCAGGGTTCTCCGACAACATTGACAGAGGTTACATCTGTATATCAGTACGGATCAGATTATAAAGATCCGGGTGTTCATCCGTTCAGAAAATATTTTGAAGACTTACAAATTGGTGATACAGTTATCACACACAAACGTACAGTTACGGATACTGATATCATCAATTTTGCAAATGTCAGCTGGGACCACTTCTATGCACATACAGATGCTACATCATTAGAAGGCACCATCTTCACACAACGTGTGGCACATGGATATTTCGTGCTTTCGATGGCTGCAGGCCTGTTTGTTGATCCTGGTAAAGGACCTGTCATTCTCAATTACGGTCTTGAAGAATGTCGCTTCACCAAACCTGTGTATGCAGGGATGACTTTAGGCGTCCGTCTGAGTGTAAAAGAAAAATTACCTGTCGATCCAAAAGAAGCGGATGAAGTCACAAAAGGCATTGTGAAGTTTTTGGTGGATGTGTATGATGAAACGGGTGAGACGGTGGCGATAGCGACGATTTTAACCATGGTACAACGGAAGTCTGAGTGATCGGTATTCGGTAAAAGTGGTATTCGGTAAAAGTGGTATTCGGTAAAAGTGGTAAAATTGGTAAGTGGTAAAAATGGTAGAAGAGGTAAATTTGGTAATTGTGGTAAAAATGGTCACTGGTAAATTTGAATCTTAAAATCAAAAATTAAAAATCTGAAATTAAAAATCAAAAATCAAGAATCCAGAATCAAAAATCAAGATTTTCCATGCAAGGTACCGTCATCACCGATAGCTCCAACGGATTAGCTACAATCACTTTCTTTCATCCCTCGCATAATTCAATGCCAGGGTATTTGTTAGCTGAGTTGACCAATCAGATTAAAGAGGCAGGGAAATCCGATGTCGTGAAGCTGATCGTTTTAAAATCCGCAGGTGATCGTACATTCTGCGCAGGTGCGAGCTTTGATGAGCTGATGACGATTACAAATGAAACGGATGGAAAGAATTTTTTCCTGGGGTTTGCGAATGTGATCAATGCCATACGGACTTGTCCAAAGATGGTGATCGGTCGTATTCATGGAAAAGCAATAGGTGGAGGAGTAGGTATTGCAGCCGCAGTTGATTATTGTATGGCGACACAATATGCAACGATCAAACTAAGTGAACTAGCTCTCGGTATTGGTCCATTTGTGGTAGGTCCCGCTATTGAAAGAAAAATTGGCACCAGTGCGTTTTCACAACTTTCCATTAATGCTACAGAATGGCAGACTGCATACTGGGCCAAAGAAAAAGGATTGTATCACGAAGTATTTGAAACGACTGAACAACTCGATGCATATATCGGTCATTTTTCAGAAATACTACTTTCCTCCAGCCCCGCTGCATTGACCGAGTTAAAGAAAATCCTCTGGCAGGGTACGGACCACTGGGATCAACTGCTTGATGATCGTGCATCTATTAGCGGAAGGTTAGTTATTAGCCCTGAAGCACAAGCAGCCATTAAAAATGCTCGTCTTGCCTGATGTAATTTTAACATTTCTGAAAAATATTTTTTGCGCTGTTACAATTATTCCCTTACATTCGCTTTCAATGATCAAAAAATCACATACTACAATCCAAAATTGGTGGCGCAATTCATCACTCTACCGGTGCTGAACTGAGCTTACCTGATATATGATCATAAAGACATTATTAAAGGTCTGCCGTTTGGCAGGCCTTTTTTTATTTATCCCAACATCATCATGCATATTCCTATACACATCCATTCCCGCAAGATCTTCGCTGATCAGATAACGCCGATCAGTGCCTATCTCAACATCCGGGCCATGTATCCCGGAAGTATCATGCTCGAAAGTTCAGAAATGGATGATAGCAATAATGGGCATTCGATCATTTGTGCGAATCCAATCGCAGGGATCACGCTGTCAAAAGGTATATTAAAAACCTATACAAAATTTGAGCATCAGGAGCAGCCCGTAACAGAAGACCATCGCATACAGGATCATCTCAACTTATTCTTTAACTCCTTTCAAATTTCAACGGAATTTGATGGCATCAATGGTTTTTTTGGCTTCCAGTCTTTTGAAGCTGCCGGGTACTTCGAATCCAAAAAAGCGCATTTAAGTCAACATACAGATGACACACTTGATATTCTGAACTACCGCCTCTTCCGCTATGTTATTTGTTTTAATCACTTTAATCATGAAATTATTTTTCATGAAAATATTTATTCAGACGAAACCACAACTCTCGAACATTTTGTCCCTGATATCCTGAATAAACGAAGTGGTCTCTTTCCCTTTCGCATCACATCCGATGAAACATCCTATACATCCGATGAGCAATTCCTTCACAATATTGATAAGGCCCGTCAACATTGCCAGCTGGGAGATGTCTTTCAAATGGTCCTGTCAAGAAAATATAGTTATACCTACAGCGGGGACGAATTAAATGTATATAGGGCATTGCGGCATATCAATCCATCACCGTATATGTTCTTTTTTGATTTTGGTTCGTATAAATTATTTGGTTCTTCGCCCGAAGCACAAATCCGGATCCAGCAGCGTGAAGCATTCTTAAATCCAATTGCCGGTACATTCAAAAGATCAGGCAATAAAGAGGAGGATGTAGTGATTAGCAAGTTGCTGTTAAATGACCATAAAGAATTAGCGGAACATTCCATGCTGGTGGATCTTGCCCGCAATGATCTGAACAGGCATTGTCACGATGTCGAAGTTGCAGCCTACAGGACGATCAAGCAATATAGCCATGTCATTCATTTGTCCTCATCAGTAAAAGGCACATTGAATACAAATACAAATTCCGTCGAAGTGATGGCAGATACATTTCCTGCAGGCACACTTAGCGGAGCACCAAAAATCAGGGCGATCCAATTGCTGGAAGAAATTGAACATGATCCAAGAGGTTTTTATGGAGGCAGTATCGGTTTTATCGATTTTAAAGGCAATATCAATCAGGCTATCATCATCCGGTCTTTTTTTACCAGACAAAATGAAATATTCATGAGAGCGGGAGCAGGGGTTGTTTTGAAATCAAATCCGCACAATGAGTTACAGGAAGTTCATAATAAGCTGGCCGCTTTACGTCAGGCACTCCTGGATGCACAAAAACAAGTATGATGAAAATATTGATCCTGGACAATTATGATTCATTTACTTATAATCTTCTCGGCCTGATACGGGACGCAGAGGGATTAGATATTGATGTCATCCGCAACGATGACATAGCTCTCTCGGACATAGGGGTCTATGAAAAAATAATTCTTTCTCCGGGTCCTGGCTTACCTGCAGATGCCGGAATCATGTGTGAGCTGATACTTAAATATCAACATACCAAACCCATATTCGGTGTATGCCTGGGCATGCAGGCCATTGGCGAGGTGTTCGGCGGCAGTTTAATGAATCTCAAGGAGCCACAGCATGGAGTTGCTACAAGGATACAGCATACTTCACATAAACTCCTCAAATCCATTCCTTCTTCATTTGAGGTGGGCCGATATCACTCCTGGGCAGTCGAAAAAAATTCCCTGCCATCAGAAATGTTGATAACAGCTTATGATGACGATGATATAGTGATGGCCATAGAACATAAGACGCTCCCAATTGCAGGTGTCCAGTTCCATCCGGAAAGTATTTTGACAGAATATGGAAAACAGATCCTTCTCAACTTCCTAATGATGAGCCATGACGTTTAAAACCGCTATCGATATACTTTTGAATGGCCATCATCTGTTAAAAGACGAAGCATATACCCTCATGCTGCAATTGGGTGAAGGTGCTTTTGATGACATTCAAAATACAGCACTTATCATCGCCCTGAGCAGCAGGGATCCTTCCCTGGATGAAATTATGGGATTCAGAGATGCACTTCTGGCATTGAGTATATCAACCCCTCTCGCCGGATACACCTCCATTGATATGTGTGGTACAGGAGGTGATGAAAAAAATTCATTCAACATTTCTACAATAGCATCCTTAATTGTAGCTGCAGCGGGCTATCCGGTCGTGAAGCATGGAAATTATGGGGTCTCTTCTGTCAGTGGATCTTCCAATGTGATGGAGAAACTCGGATATCGCTTCTCAGCTGATCCATCCAAAACAGAACGCGAGCTCAATCAATTTAATATTTGTTTCCTTCATGCACCACTCTTTCATCCGGCATTAAAAAATGTCGCAGGCATCAGAAAACGCCTGGGTTTTAAAACCATCTTCAATACGTTGGGACCATTAGTAAATCCTGCGAGACCGACAAAACAATTGGTAGGAGTCTACAATCTTAAGATAGCACGACTGTATCATTACCTTCTGCAACAATCACAGCATGAATATGTGGTAGTACATTCAGTCGATGGCTATGATGAAATTTCATTGACCGGAGATTTCCAGATCCTTTCATTTCAGGGAGAAAAACTTTTGCGTCCAGCTGACCTGGAAATGGAGAAAATCCAGGATGAAGATTTGTTTGGCGGAAATTCAGTGGAAGAAGCAACTTCAATTTTCAATACGGTCATTACACACACAGGAACTCCAGCTCAAACCAATGTTGTCATTGCCAATGCCGCTATGGCAATACAGTGTTTCGAGAAAAATAAAGATCTCTTAGAATGTATTTCCATCGCCAGAGAATCATTGGCCAGTGGAAATGCTGCCACGTTATTACAAAAACTAATCAACCATCAATAAGATGTTAGAAGAAATCATCACATCGACCAAAAATCGTCTTGAACGACAGAAAGAACTGGTACCTGTAAAACTCCTGGAGAGCAGTATTTACTTTGACTCAGTATGTGTATCGCTGAAGGAGTATTTGCTCCGAAAAGATAAGACGGGGATCATTGCAGAGTTTAAACGAAAATCCCCATCAGGTGGAATGATCAATGCCTACGCAGATGTTGTAAAAACCACCATCGGTTATATGCAGGCAGGTGCATGTGCACTTTCTGTTTTAACAGAACCTGATTTTTTTCAGGGCAAGCCTGAAGATCTCACGATTGCCCGCAACACCAACTACTGTCCCATACTCCGCAAAGATTTTATCGTGGACGAATATCAGGTCATTGAATCTAAATCAATTGGTGCAGATGCAATTCTATTGATTGCTGCATGTCTTGATATATCCCAAATGGCCAAATTGCATAACCTGGCGCGGACTTTGGGTATGGAGGTCATTGTTGAAATTCATGATGCTGACGAAATTTCAATAATTCCTGATGGTGAGTTTATTATTGGCGTTAATAACCGTGATCTTAAAACCATGAAAACTGATATCGAACATTCAATTCATCTTGCAGAAAGGTTACCTCACGATCACATCCGGATCTCTGAAAGTGGTTTAAAAAATACAAATGACATCAGGATCCTCCGGAATGCAGGATACTCAGGATTCCTCATGGGAGAATATTTTATGAAAAGCCCTGATCCATCAGTCACTTTAGCTGAATTCATTGCACAAATTAAAACCGAGGCAGCATGATGATCAAAGTTTGTGGCTTAAATGATCCTGAGACCATTCACGCTGTTGATGCAATAGGTGTGGATCTGATGGGTTTTATTTTCCACCCTCTTTCGCCAAGAAATGTTTCACATTTTCCTTTGCCGGAAACAAGTACTCTAAAAGTGGGTGTGTTCGTGGATTATCCAGCCGATGAGCTATTGGAATTAGCATCACAATATGCATTTCAATGGATACAACTGCACGGCACGGAGAGCCCACAATATGTACAAAAGTTAACTGCGGAAGGGCTTAAGGTGATTAAAACATTTTCCGTCAGTGAATCTATGGATCTGCATTTTATGAAAGACTATGTTGAAGATTCAACATGTTTCCTTTTTGATACACAAGGAGTTTTCAAAGGAGGAAATGGGATAAAGTTTGACTGGACTCTTCTTGAAAGTTATGTACTTCCAAAACCATTTATACTCAGCGGAGGTATAGGACCATCTGATGTACAAATGATCCGAAATATCCAACATCCTTTGTTCGCTGGTATTGATATCAACAGCCAATTTGAAATCAGACCCGGAGTTAAAAATACTTTACTTATTAAATCATTTATCGATGAACTTAAAAGCTGACAGACCTCGTCCCATCAATGGATTCTATGGTGCGTATGGAGGTGCATTTATTCCGGAACTACTGTATCCCAATGTCGAAAGACTGACGGCGCAATACGAGGAGATGATGATGGATGATTCCTTTCAAAATGAATTCAGATCCTTATTGAGTCAGTATGTAGGCCGGCCTACGCCACTCTATTTTTCTGAAAAATTGTCCAATCAGCATACAGGGCAGATCTATCTGAAACGTGAGGATCTGAATCATACGGGTGCGCATAAAATCAATAATGCCATCGGGCAGGTATTGCTTGCTGAACGGATGGGAAAAACCCGGATCATTGCCGAGACAGGAGCCGGTCAACATGGTGTCGCTACTGCTACCGCATGTGCATTACGCGATATAGAATGTATCATCTACATGGGCAGTATCGATGTCGCACGCCAGGCTCCCAATGTAGATCGGATGAGGATGTTAGGTGCTACTGTCATTCCGGTGGAGAGTGGAAGTAAGACCTTGAAAGACGCTACCAATGAAGCTATCCGTGATTGGATCAATCATCCAGTTGATACACACTACGTAATTGGTTCGGTTGTAGGTCCACATCCATTTCCTGATATGGTAGCACTTTTTCAATCTGTCATCAGCGAAGAAATCATAAAACAATTGACTGAGCAGACCGGAAATGGGATGCCTACCTATGTGATTGCATGTGTCGGAGGAGGGAGTAATGCGGCCGGTGCATTTTATCATTTCATAGATGAAAAAAACGTTAAGCTCATCGGTGTAGAGGCATCCGGTCTTGGAGTGGATTCAGGAAAAACTGCCGCCAGTCTTGCAAAGGGCACACCTGGTATTCTCCACGGCAGCATGTCTAAAATATTGCAAACGTCAGATGGACAAATCATCGAACCTCATTCTATTTCCGCGGGTTTAGATTATCCCGGCATTGGACCGATGCATGCTCACCTGTTTACTTCCGGGCGTGCGACATATCTGAATGTCACTGACGCAGAAGCAGTACAGGCAGGACTACGATTGACACGGACAGAAGGAATACTACCCGCCCTCGAATCAGCTCATGCTCTTGCAGCTTTAGACAAACTTACATTTTCATCAACCGATGTTGTGATCGTAAACTTATCGGGCAGAGGTGACAAGGACTTACAAACATATCTCCAATACATCTGACATGAATACAACAGGCAAAGCCTTAGCCGCTCAAAAGAATATTATATCTATTTATATCACAGCAGACTTTCCATTCAAAGGTTCGCTGACCGAAATACTTCATGCATTACAGGCATCAGGTGTAAGCATGGTGGAAATTGGGATTCCCTTTTCTGATCCCTTAGCGGATGGTCCGGTCATCCAGCAAAGTAGTGCAGCTGCATTAAATAATGGATTTACCATTGTCGGATTATTTGAGGAACTTTCCACTGTTCGTTCGCAAATTTCAATTCCCCTTACGTTAATGGGATATTTTAATACGGTCCTTGCATTTGGTATTGAAGATTTTCTTTCGCGTTGCCAGAGCCTGGAGATTGACACGGTGATTATCCCGGATCTCACCCCCGAAATATATCAGCAGTCCTATGTAACTGTCTTTGCAAAATATAATGTATCTCCTGTTTTCCTCATTACACCCATGACAGGTGCGGATCGGATAGAACTTATTTCAAGCTTATCCAATGCATTCGTATATGCTATTTCCGGTAATAGTATTACAGGATCTACATCAGCATTTTCAGAAGCCCAGATTAACTATTTTGAAAGATTAAAAAATACGTCATTTCCGGTTCCCTTACTGATTGGCTTTGGAATCTCAGATCATACTTCCTACCGGCAGGCGTGTGAACATGCCGATGGTGTAATTATCGGATCTGCATTTATCAAAGCAATTGAACATGCAACAAATCTGACTACAGACACGCACCATTTTATTCAATCCATTCAACATCCAACCACATGATCCTTCAACTAAAACAGAACCCTGACGAGCAGCTGACGCTTAACATCGAAAAATATCTGACGACAACAGGATATTCAGTTTCACGTGTGAATACGCAGGACAACAACTACCTCATCGT
Organism: Saprospiraceae bacterium; assembly: GCA_031426295.1. GTDB lineage: Bacteria > Bacteroidota > Bacteroidia > Chitinophagales > Saprospiraceae > Opimibacter. Next base: position 10,188 of record JANPKZ010000005.1, on the reverse strand, counting down.
ATTAGGCAAAGTCAAACACGATATCCGGAAAATCGGTTCTTTGCCCGGGGTGGCAGATATTCATTATGTCGATGATGCCTATCAGCTTGTATCACGTATGTGGAAGACCCAACATACTGTACTTGACTTAGGTGATGGTGTCACTATTGGAGGTAATGACTTTTGTGTTATGAGTGGTCCCTGTTCGATTGAATCAGAAGAACAGGTTATTCAGATCGCGGATGAACTTGTGAATCTCGGTATCCGGGTCATGCGTGGAGGTGTGTTTAAACCAAGGACTTCTCCATATGCATATCGGGGAGGTGGCATCACAGCCCTGGAAATGTTTCACCGCGTCTGCCATGAACGTAATCTGAAAATTATCAGTGAGGTCATGGATGCATCTCAAATTGATGACATGCTCCCGTATGTAGATATCCTGCAAGTAGGGACGAGAAATGCTCAAAATTTTAATTTACTCGATGCTCTTGGAAAATGTGACAAGCCCGTCATGTTGAAACGCGGTATGTCTGGTACGATTGAAGAACTCCTTCAGGCAGCAGAGTATGTGTTTTCAAGTGGAAATGAAAAAATAATTCTCTGTGAACGAGGTATACGCACATTTGAAACTGCATATCGAAATACACTCGATCTCAATGCAGTAGCCCTATTAAAAGATAAATCCCATTTGCCAGTGATTGCTGATCCTTCACATGGTATAGGGATCAGGAAATACGTCAGTCAAATGGCATTAGCCTCCATGATGGCAGGAGCCGATGGATTTATTGTAGAAACGCATCCCGTACCGGAAAAAGCTATATCCGATGGCCAGCAGACATTAAATTTTTCTGAATTAACACAACTCATGAAAAAAGTATCAACTGTGAAAAACCTAATAGATGTGATGCCGGTTTAAAATCCAAATATGGATTGAAAATCAGTAGCTACTCCAAAGCGAATTGCAAAATCCTGGTACTTGTAATCCTGCCATGACGTCACAAATTCAATGCGAAGGAACCGGAGCACATAGTTAATTGCATACCCTACTTCCGCATACTGTTGTGATTCGGGTGTCAGCAGCACGTTAAAAAGTACATTCTCACGTATACCTTGTCTGCGGAAATAATCAAATTGCGTAAGACCAAAACGCCTGAACTGGTAGTTGAATAATCCATACGCATATTCTTCATCCGTACTGTATGCATAATAATCAAGCATCCGGAAGGCACTCACCGTATTCAATGGCGCAGCAACAAGCCGGTTGCCAGGGAAGTGAGCAAAATTTGCAAAGTATTGAGGCCTGTCATCACCTATAAATTTACCAGCAGCCAGATTCATACTCATGAAGCTTCCTGCACCAACTGTAAATTTGTAGGCAAAACTGGCCGCAACAAGATCAAATGGATCATAATCATCACCCCATCCTTTTCGGTAGCGCAGATTCAGCGAAGGTGATTTTGAATAGTCTTTTCTTTTTGTGGCATGACTGACTTTATATTGCCAGAACGGTTTGATCCAGATAGATGCATCAGATACCAACGCTGTATGGTCATTGAATACCTGGGGGCCTCCTGCGGCATGGACAGGATCATTACCCGAAAACAATCTTTTTTTACTGTCAAAGAATACAAGATCTGAATGATTTACAAGACGGGTCCGCTCAGCATATTCTCCACTAACTGAAAATCCAAATGCCTTCGTGATATCCTGTTCATATTCCAGCTTATAGAAAGTTTGCTCATACTCTTTGAGATAATTGCGGTTGGCCAGTAGCGTATAGATGCTGTTAATCCAGGGAGAGATCGGGTAATCATAACTGAATTGCCTTGGTTGTTTACCACCGCTCAGATGGAGGTCCCATCCCTTTCCATACATCCGGAATTGGCCATCATAATTAAATGACTCACGTGCGACGTTATATCGAATGGAAGGACCAATTTCCCAATTGACTTTTTTATCTACATTATTGCCGAGTAGTAAGCCATAACCACCATGAAATCCGTCAACAGTATTATAATTTACCGATTGCAGTGGCGCTTTCAATTTGAGGAATAATTGATCACTCAACTTATATCTGCCACCTGTCAGCAAATGGGAGATATTAAATTTTGATCTGCGTTTGACATCAGCTGCAAAACCATCACTTCCGAGTGTGATACTAACAGAATCCTGGCTTTCATCTTCATCCTCTTCAGAACCTGGCTCCGGAGGAATAAGTGCAATACTATCCTGGCGTTCATATCCTTTCACTTCATAATCAGTAAGTGGCATAGGCCGCACTTCTGCCCAATACGTGGTGTCTCTTTTATAAGCCGAGCTATCTACGACCTGTATACTATTATTGCCCATGACGATCGTATCGGATTCAGGTAATGATTCTATTTCCTGGCGTTCATAATCCTTCATCATCCTGCGCAATTGCTTCGCACTTAACTCCTCGCCCGGATCCATTCCTGCCAGTCCGGTTTTGAAGTTTTTGTCTTCGTATTTTTCTTCCGCGGCTCTCGCCTCTTCAGTTTCAACTTTCGCATCCAGAACGATTACAGGTACTTCAAGATCAGGATTCAACTTAATCTTATAATTGCTCAGACGAGCGAAGTACCGGTACTCAAATGCAAAACCGAATACAGAACCACCTACATCATAAATTTCATGGACAGGCAACCATACATCCGGCAGTATGGGAGAAAATTGTTGTTGCATTTCAAATTTGATCCCCCATACATATGTCGTCAGATCAAGACTATGAATACTCCATACGTTGTCGACGATATATATAATGCCTTCAAATACCTGGTCCCCTTTTCCGCGAGGTGTGACCTTGATCTTGTTGATCGTATGATCACCTTCATCAATGAACCCGAGATATTCATACCGGTAATGATTAAATGCATCAGGTGCCAATGGAGATATGGCCGACATTACTTTTGGCTCATAAAATGAACTGTAGATAAATCCCATCGGACTTGTATTATTATCATCACCCACAGTCCGGATCGACACGACTGTATCACGATATTGGTCGGGACGTATGTAATGAAGCTTACTCACAGATTCCTGAGTGAATGCGACGGTGGAATCAATGCCCTCTTCCTCTAAGGCCTCCATGATTTTTTTCTTAAATAGACCAGGTACTTTCAAAAGCCTTCCACTTCCCTTCACATAGACCATGGCATTGTATTCATCTACCTGAAGTGCGTGATACTTGGCCTTCGCAATGGCACGACGCATGATGGTGTATGCAGGATCTTCTCCTTTGCCGGAAATAATCGCCTCAGGTAATGCAACACTTTCCAATTGCATCCTCGGATTAAACGTGATATAACTCTCACCAATCTGGATCGTCGTATCGAGTGTCTGGTACCCGAGATATTGGATTTTGAGCCGATGCCTTCCGGGGGACATATTTACGATATACTCCCCATTTATATTGGTGGCGATACCCCGTTCGGTTCCTACAAAAAAGATACTTGCAAATGGAAGTGGTTCTCCCTGTTCGTCAAGAACAGTTCCTTTAATACCCTGAGCCTCAATCGTTGAGGCATTTATTATGAGGCAACTGAATACCAATAGGGCAAGGAATGAACGTATAGTCAGTCTCTGGTTCATACTTTAAAGATATCAACCTAGACTGCTTACAATAGTCCTTTGTTACACGGTAACAAATTTTTAAATAATTCCTACCCCTGCAGATTGCAGGGTAAGACTCAATATTCATCCAGTAATATTTTGATCAGGAAAGGAGACTAGTGGTTGCGGGCAACTTTGTACCTTTTTGCCACTTCTTTCCAATTGACCACATTCCAGAAGGCTGAAATGTAATCTGGCCTCCGGTTCTGATAGTTCAGATAGTAGGCATGTTCCCAAACATCAAGACCTAAAATTGGCGTGCCACGCACAGCACTTACATCCATGATTGGATTATCCTGGTTGGGTGTGCTGGTGACAGCCAGTGCACCTGATGGATCCACGATCAGCCATGCCCATCCTGACCCAAATTGAGTAGCACCTGCTTTTGAAAACGCTTCTTTGAATTCGGCGAAACCGCCAAAACGCTCATTGATATCTGCTGCCAGGTCGCCTGAAGGTTCACCGCCTGCATTGGCGCTCATGATTTCCCAGAAAAGATTGTGATTATAATATCCTCCTCCATTATTGCGAATAGCCGGGCTATGTTTGGAGACCTGTCCCAGGATATCTTCAATGGATTTACCTTCGAGGCTGGTGCCCTCAATTGCTGCATTGAGATTGTTGGTATAAGCCGCATGATGCTTGCCATGATGGATCTCCATCGTACGGGCATCAATATAAGGCTCGAGTGCATTGAAATCGTAAGGCAGCGGAGACAGGGTAAAGGACATAATGGTTGGATTTTATAAGTGTAAATGTAGGAGGAAGTCGAATATATATACATGGTTCAAACCCGCAATTTGAGATAATGTTTACCGGTAAGTTGAAGGTGGGGCATTTCAGCAATGGCTATTACCTTTGGGAGACATAGTATGTCTGGTATAGAGCCTTCAGCTATGTGACAATAAAATGATTTCGCTTTCAATCTCTTTTTATATGAAGATCCAAATGAATTATATTGGTGCGGTTGCCATCGGTTTTGTATTACTATCCGGACTCTCCAGTTGTGGTGACCTCAATCAGAATCTGTACCTCAATGCTGACGGCTCGGGAAAACTGGAAACAACTTTTGATGTTGGTGAATTACTGAGTATGACAAAAGGGCTGGGTAATCTGGATATGGGTGTTGATTCCATCACAGATGACAATGTCCCTGATACCTTTCCTTCAACACCAGAGGCTCCAAAAGATGCCATGACTCTTTTTATGGAACAGATAACGGATCCCGGGCATGCCCGGGATGTCGATACCCTGATCTTATTGACTGATATTATGCCTGATAGTGTACGTCAAAAAGATACCAGACCTGATCTCTCTAAAAAAATGGCCATGCGGATTATCTCACCTGCAAATAGCGGTGACCTTACAGTTGGCTTTGTAATGAATTTTGATAATACCGACCAGTTACGTGAGATGGTTGCTTATATGAAAACATTCGATCAGAAGCCTGATATGATGTCAGGCGGCCCGATGCCGATGGAAGCTGATAATTTTTTATCGTTTGACTCGGATATGAAGTCTGGATGGATTAAGGTGGATACCATTCTCTACACTGACCTTGCATTGCAAATGGGTATGTCTGGTGACAGTACCATGAGTGCTGAAGACATGGGCATGGTGGAAATGATGTTTGGCAACAGTAAATTGAAAACAGTGATCCACGTACCGGGGGAAGTGCTCAACTGCAGCCATCCGCTTGCCATCCTTACGAAAGACAATAAGGTGATTGTGGAACAATCATTTATGGAGGTAATAAAAAAAGGGAAATTTGACGGGTTTGTAATCAATTTCAAACCTTAGAAATACAATCTCGCGCGGGCTTCTGAATCTAGAAGCTTTTTTCCAAAAAACACATAATCGAGTGAATATTTACCGGGACCGGTAATGAACAAAACGATGTAAGGTACCAGGAATAAAAGTCCGTGCTCTTTATCGCTCATCGGATCATTCCCGTGCACCATCATCACCACTACCGCCATACCGATGATCAAAGGAATGAGAATAGCCCTGGTACCTATTCCAAGGATCAGCAGAATAGAACAAAAAAATTCTGCGATCACAATTAGTAACAATGAAAATTCCGCTCCCATCCCCAGAAAGTTGTAAAATTCCACTGGCTTAACATTCAGATCTTGAAGTTTGCTCCAGCCATGCGGGATCATCAGCAGACTTGTACCAACCCGAAGTATCAGGAGACCAATATCTACCCTCTTGCTATGTGGGGTTACCAGGAAAAATCGGGACACTTTGGACATTCGTTTGGATAACGATCAACTCCGGCCGGTTGTTGATGGATCTGGCATATAATTTGACATATTAAATAAATTTTTAATATGTTTGTCATAAGAATTGTCCCATGATGATATTTATCTTCCTGTTATTAATACTCTTGTGTATTGGTGGCGAATACGTTTCGAAAGCCTGATGAGGTTCCTTCACGGAGCCAACAAGTCTTTCAATTGGTCAAAATGTGAAATGATATAGTCCGGATGCTGTGGGAGATCACAGGCATGATGATCAGGATTATACCAGCACGTATGATACCCAAATGAGCGTGCGCCTTCAATATCTGCTGTCAGGCTGTCCCCGATGACAAGCACTTCGTGTTTCGGTGGCTGATCCAATGCCTGGTGGACATAATTAAAGTATCCGGCATGGGGCTTTGAATGCCCGATCTCCCCTGCTATTACAATGACTTCAAATTTAAGATGCCATCCAATCATTTCCAATCTGACACGCTGCACTTCTGTCATTCCGTTTGTAATATATCCGAGACGTTTGTGTTCCAGCAACCATTCGATTATTTCTCCGGCCCCTGGCATCAGGTATGGTTTTCGCCCCAGTGCATGTAAATATTTCTTTTGAGTAGTAACAGGATCCAGGTCGAGCTGCATAAAATCAAAGTAGCGGCGGAAACGTTCATAGACCAGTGTATCCCTGTTGATGATACCCTGCTCATGTTCATGCCAGCATTGTACATTGATCCGCTTATAATCAGAATACATGTCCTGCTGCCATTCAAACCCGTGTTCTGATAGGACTTCACCTAACGCCTCCTCACTTGCCTTGTCGAAATCAAAGAGGGTATGGTCAGCATCAAATAATATCCAGCGATAGGTGCTCATCAATGCCAAAGATACTTTAGTCTGATCCTTATATTCGCCATATGAATTATTACATGAGCCTGTATTTCGTGGTAGCTCTTGCACACTTGTGGGGACGTCCCGAAGCTCAGATTCCCCTGGAGGATACACCGATTACACTTGCCATGTCGGGGGATACAAATGCTACAGTCCTGCTGTATAATATGCATGATAATGAAAACACGTCGGCTATAGCAGGCCGGCTGGTGTCATCCAGGTATGGTGGGCAGTATTTTGAATTATTACATACCGGGGACCGCAATATTGGTTTTGCATATGGAGAAACCTGTGATTCAATTTTTATTGATCCGAACAGGATCTATACCGATGCGGGTATTTGGATCCAGTTAGAAAAAAATAATAGTACGGATACGTCTCTTTTTCTGACGATAGGAACATGGCGGGATTCATTACTTTCTTTATTGAGAATCCACGAGCGTAGCCTTGTCATTGCACTTCATAATAACACGAATAAATTCTATAGCGTGGAAAGTTATATTGCCGGCGGTGAATATGAGGCTGAAGCAGATACTACCTACCAGGGTAAAGTGCGCGACATGGATGATTTTTATTTCGTGACCGATCAGAAAATATTTGATGTACTGGCAACCGGAAAATATCATGTCGTACTACAGGCAGAAACAACCTTGACGGATGATGGAAGTCTTTCTGTTTATTGTGCGCAATATGGGATTCCGTACATCAATGTAGAAGCGCAGCATGATCATCTCGTACGACAGATCAAGATGCTGATTTTTGCTTTTCAAAAACTTATCATGGGTGTTTAATCAGGAAGCAGGATGTGAGGTTTTTTCACTTAACTGCTTTATACATTCTTTCCACATCCTCGAGGATGAATGTCCCTGTAAGCCCTGCCTGGAAGCGGTATTCCCGGTCACCAATGATCTTAAAGTGTCGAAAGTCGTAACCAGAAGAAGATTGATCAGGTTGGGTTTTAAAAATAAATCCCGCCTTGTCCTCCCATGTTAATTCCCTGAAGAATGATTCCTGCCACAACGACTGCAGTTCTTCTGTTTTGAGGGCTGCCACATCCATGTCTGTTGCTTTAGATTCAAAGATCTGTATGTCAAAATAAGGACCACCCCTGATCGTGATGTCCAGTATAGATTCATATTCCCTGACATCGATATCTGCACTGTCCGGCGCCAGGATGACCAGGTTGACACCATAGGGTGACAGATTCAGTTTATCCAGCTTGATATCGTGGCGCCTGCAGGCAAGGGTGATCATGAACAAGCAGGTGACAGCCAATACCCATTTCATCCTTAAAAGTAATTCATCCCTTAAGATGCTGATAGCGCAATAATGGCGACACGTAGAATTTGAGGTGGATTCTGACGATAATTTCTTACAGGCTTTGCACCGAATTGAAAAACGTGATATATTCGTGATATCATTTTAATATCAAAACCGAAAATCATGGAAAAACTACACAAACCACCATCTGGCTATCTCTTTCTATTTTTGCTTTTAATCCTCACACTAGCAAGTGTTTATGCTTTTGTTTATGGTTATTATTTATATGGTTCCATAGGCTCTTTCATCTGGATTATGCTTCTTCCGGGCTTTTTCTATATAAATCCAAACAGCTCACGGGTTTTGACGTTGTTTGGAAAGTATATCGGCACCGTGAAAGAAAATGGATTCTTTTGGGCAAATCCCTTTTATGGAAAAAAGGAAATTTCCCTTCGTGCCCGGAACTTTGAAAGCGAAAAAGTTAAGGTTAACGACAAGCGGGGCAATCCAATTCTGATCAGTGTCATCACTGTATGGCGTGTGCAGGATACTTTTAAAGCAGCATTTGAAGTGGACGATTATGCCAGTTTTGTCAAATTACAAAGTGACTCTGCCGTCAGAAACCTGGCAGGTCTGTATTCGTATGACAATTTTGATGATGACCAGAAAGAGATGACTCTCAGATCCGGTCTGCAGGAAATCAATCATTCGCTGGAAAATGCATTGTCAGAAAGACTTCATATCGCAGGCATCCAGGTCATGGAAGCACGGATCGGTTATCTCGCCTATGCACAGGAAATTGCTGCTGCGATGCTGAAGCGCCAGCAAGCTGAAGCGATCGTAGCTGCACGTTTTAAAATTGTGGAAGGTGCAGTAAGCATGGTCGAAATGGCGCTCAATGATCTCAACAGGAAAAACATCATTGACCTGGACGACGAACGCAAAGCCGCCATGGTCAGCAACCTGATGATCGTACTCTGTAGCGACAAGGATGTAGCACCTGTCATGAATACCGGCACTCTGTACAATTAACAGCGGACAAACTCCATGAAGAAAAAGTTTGTCCTCCGCGTCGATGAAGATGTATACAACGCACTCGAGAAGTGGGCTGCAGATGAATTCCGCAGTGCCAATGGACAAATCGAATATATCCTCGTGCATCAACTCAAATTGAATGGACGATACAAAAATATTGGTCAGAAATCTTTAAAGGATAAGCCTGATCCCAAAGAACAAAGTGAAGAATAGGCATAAAAAAAGGCATCATTTGAAAACATGATGCCTTTTTTATTTTAGGGTGATTGAGCTTAGGTCTTCACCTTTATTGTACAACCAATCGCTTTGGTTTCTGATGGATCAGGGTTGTCACCTTTCTGCAATGCATTAATTGCATTCTCAAGATATTTCACGCCTACCTCAGATGGGTTTTGTGCATTGTCATCGATCGCACCGATATAACGCACATACCTGTTTGCATCGAGCAGGTAGATATGTGGGGTACGTGTAGCACCAAACTGTGGATATACTTTCTGTCCATCATCAAAAAGATATTTGAACGGGAAGTTTTTCTCCTTTGAACGGGTTACCATGCCAGCGAAGTCATCTCCAGCTTTTACTGTTGGATCATTCGGGTTGATGGCAACCACAGGATAGCCCAGAGGCTCATACTTTTTGTGAAGCTCGATGATACGGTCTTCATACATCACTGCATACGGGCAAGTGTTGCAGGTAAATACGACGATGTATCCCTTCACACCTTTATAGTCTTTCAACGATACCATGGCACCGTCGACATTCTTAAGGGAGAAATCAGCGGCCTGTTCGCCGACTTTATATCCATCATCCACGGGAGATATCGCACTCATGAAGGTGATGGCAAGCATGGCAATCAGAAATTTGCCGATAAGATGTTTCATAATTATAGGTTTAAAAATGGTTTTACTATTTGTGTTAACTCGTCCACACTATGGAAAGTTCGCTCTAAAAATAACCTCTCTTTTCCATTGTACACAAGTGTTGCCGGAATGGACCCGCCCCAGGTGGGTTCAATATCCCCAATCCAGAAATTAGCATCATTGTCTTCAAGAACCACAACGTTATCTTCGAGGCCACGTTCCGTAACAAAAGGTTGAAGTTTACGAAGATAATCTTTCTTGAAATCCATGCTTACCATGACCAG
>JANPKZ010000004.1:0-18235 GCA_031426295.1 Saprospiraceae bacterium | reverse complement strand
GTAACGTTACAGCAATCAGCTTATAACAATGATCAGAGTTTTGATCCTTCCATCCATGGAGGTGTCGGTTACAGAGGAGATAATTTTTATGCAGATCTGGGATATAAGCTTACTACGAAAGATGAAGGGTATCTGCCGTATGAAACTGAAAGTGCTCCTCAGCCAATAGTTGTTGCTGATTACACGCAACATCAATTAGTAGCTACGGTTGGGTTCAAGTTTTAATTAGATCGGTTATTGTGAATTGAATTCGTTATCATGGTATTGATGGTGGCCTGGGTTGTCTTTAAAAGTTCATTTGCTGAACTGGAAAATATTGGCTCTCCAATTTCAAGATTAATATGATGTTTTCCCCTGCGCGAAAAAATCGTGTTGAAGTAATCCAGCAGTGATCCATCTGTCCAGTAATATTCCGGATCTGGATATTCGATCATGACAGGGACAACAGGTATTTGTTTATTAAAAGCAACATCAAATGTCCCCCGTTTAAATTCACTTGTGAGTTTTTCATGGTGCGTTGTGCCTTCTGGATAAATAAGAACAGAGGCACCTCTAAGTAATGTTTTTTCGATCGTGGACAATGCGGCTTTACGACTATCAGGATCATGGCGCTCAACAAAAATCACACCTGTTGCCCGCGCGCCCGGACCCATTAATGGATACTTTTCAACATCGGCTTTTGATAAGATATGGGTATCGATATATCCCAGCTCAATGAGTGGGTCAAGTAACGAACGATGATTTGAAATATACAGGCAAACGGATGGTTGGGCGCCAGTCTGAAAATGGACCTGGATTCCTAAAATCTTCATGGCGCTCCGGCAAAAACTTCTTCGGATCCTGAAGCCTCTCTTATCGTCTTTTCCCAAAATAAAAATGCCGATCATCAGCCACCAGAAATGGAGCAGCAGACTGATGGCAACAAAAAGAAACTTACTACCTGACCGAAGGGTAACCGACATCAGTCAAAGATAGTTTTCTACCGTTTGCCTACTCTATTTGGGAATAAATTCCAGGGACACTGAATTCATGCAGTATCTCAAGCCTGTTGGTTTGGGGCCATCATCAAACACATGACCCAGGTGACCTCCGCAGCGATGACATAGCACTTCCACACGTGTCATGCCAAGAGTCCGATCTGATTCCTCAATGACATGCGTCTGATCAATAGGTTGATAAAAACTCGGCCAGCCAGTACCGGATTCAAATTTTGCAGCGGATGAAAAGAGAGGCAGCTTGCATGCGTCACAGGTGTAGATGCCTTCTTTTTTATTGTCGTTATACTTGCCAGTATATGGCCTCTCAGTACCTTCTTCCCGCATTACATGGTATGTCATGTCATCCAGTTCTGATTTCCATTGTGCATCTGTCTTATGCACGATGTCGATCGTATTACCATTCCCGTCCATGAAACTGGTTTCGGCCGGAGTAACGTGTTGTGGATTTTGCACCTTTCCATTCGATTGAAGACATGCATTCATCGTAAAGCATGTCATGAGTAATGAGGCCAAAAAAATGCGTTGCATATTCTATTCTTGTGGTTTCAGCTTATTGCTAAACTTAGTACGTACTTTCTGGATCTTTGGATTTATGACAGCCCTACAGTAACCTGCTTCCGAATTATTGGCATAATAGTCCTGGTGATAATCTTCAGCTACATAAAATGTGGAGGCCGGTACAATTTGGGTGACAATCACATTGTCCCATAGCGTTGGTGCCACTTCCGCTTTCGATTTTTCAGCCGCTTGTTTTTGTTCTTCGTTTTCATAGAAGATCACAGATCGGTATTGGGTGCCTGCATCTGCTCCCTGGCGGTTAAGCGTAGTTGGATCATGTGTGGTCCACAATACTTCTAAAAGCTCGTCATAACTGATAATGGAAGGGTCAAACGTAAGACGGGTGACTTCTGCGTGACCGGTGTTTCCGCTACAGACTTCCTTATACGTTGGATTCGGTTTTTCACCTCCCATATAGCCGGATTGGACCTTGAGGACACCATTCAGTTCCTGGAATACGGCTTCGACGCACCAGAAACATCCGGCGCCAAACGTGGCAATTTGAGTATTCATATCTTTTGTGACGGTTTGATCAGTTGGGGGTACTATAGTCGGGTTGGAAGACTTCTGGGACTGGCAAGCGATCTGAGTACCCATGAAGGCAGACAATAGTAGCAGGGATTTCAAGTATTTCAAGTAATTCATAGACAACATACAGATTCTGGTATGCAATGTTAACGCATTGAGTCTATAAAACCGTATGAGAAGATGGCACGAAAGAGTTAACGAATTATTATTTATAATTTCGCACCGTTTTTCGGCCTTTAGAGCGTTAGCGAAGGACATAATTTTCAATCACATCTATCGTATTGTATATGAATAACAACAAAAAACAGTGGTTTCTGACCATGATCATGGCACTGGTCATCAGTGTGGCTTTTGGACAGCAGGAGCCAGGTCCCCATGATTTTGGTAAAATGTGGACATTTGAAAATCCACCTAAAGAATGGTTTAAGGAGGCTTATAACTATGACCTCGACCAGGAGTGGTTTGATGAAGGCAGAGAAGCAGCGTTGCGCTTTGCTACCTGGTGCTCTGCATCCTTTGTATCCCCTAATGGCCTGGTGATGACCAATCACCACTGTTCACAACCCGTAGTCAGTGATCTCCAGAAAGAAGGAGAGAACTTTGACCGCCAGGGCTTTTATGCAGCCACTCTTTCTGATGAGCGTCGCAACAGCGAGCTCTTTGTAGAACAGCTGATCAAAACTGCTGATATCACTGCTAAAGTGCAAAGTATGCTCTCCGGTGCTTCTACAAATGAAGAAAAGATGTCAAAAACACAAGCTGCTTTTGATGAGATCCAAAAGGAATATCGCAACAATGCGGACTGGAAAGATCTGAGAATGCAGGTAGTAACCTATTATAGTGGTGGAAAATATTCCCTGTATGGTTATAAGAGATATGATGACGTACGCCTTGTCTTTATTCCGGAACAGGAGTTAGGTTTTTTTGGTGGTGATCCTGATAATTTTACCTATCCACGTTATAACCTGGATTGTACCTTCTGGCGCGTATATGATGAAAATGGAAAACCATTAAACACATCCGGCAATTATTACAAATTCAATCTGGATGGTGTATCGGAAGGAACACCCGTTTTTGTCATTGGTAATCCCGGCAGTACCGAGCGATACCGCACGGTGGCGCAATTAGAATATGACCGTGATTACCGCTATCCTTCGGATGTTGAATTTTATACAAACCGGATGAAAATGCTTGAGGCAAAATATGCAGCAGCACCGGATGATGATACGAAGAATACCATATTCAGTCTTTCCAATTCATTAAAAGCGATCAAAGGCGCTATGAATGGCCTGAATGATCCTGACCTGTTTGCACGGAAAGTAAAAATGGAACAAAAGATCCGTGCTAATGCAAGTGGTAAAACATATTGGGATGATATGCAGAAGCATTATGTGACCTTATCCAAATATGGTCCTGAACTGCGTTTCCTTGCTCCTACCCCACTATCAGGTGATATCGTTCCCCTGATGCATGCGATCTATGAATACAGCTCACTCGCTTCAGAAAATCCATCCAGCCCTGAGTTGGAAGGCCTTGAAAAGAAAATGAGCGAACTCTCCACTGCTGCCACACAGCCAGAAGAAGTTGCTAACCTCTCAATGTTGCTTACTGAACTGAAGAAATTTGCAAAAGCAGATGATACATACATCACAACAATACTGAAAGGTCGTACCCCAGAAGCAGCGGCTAAAGAAATGCTGAAAGAAACTGTTATGGCAGATGCAAAAGATCTTTCCAAACTTCTTGATAAAGACACGAAGAAATTCCTGAAAAAGAAAGATGAGTTTATTCAGACATCAGAACTACTGGGAGAGGTGTACAATAAAGCTGTGCATGAATTCCAGTCTACTGGAATGGCAAGAAAACAGATAGAGCAAAATGTTGCTAATGAAGTATTCAAAGTTTATGGTTCTTCTTTACCTCCGGATGCAACTTTTACATTACGTATTTCTGATGGTACTGTAAAAAGTTATGAATACAATGGAACTATAGCTCCTGTAAAGACAACATACTATGGTATGTATGACAGGCACTATTCTAATGATGGTAAATTTCCATTTAACCTGCCTAGTCGCTGGTTAAATCCATCACCAGAACTATTGAAGTCTCCGATGAATTTTATCTGTACTGCAGATATTATCGGTGGTAATTCAGGTAGTCCTGTGATCAACGTAAAGCGTGAGGTTGTAGGTCTTGTGTTTGACGGAAATATTGAATCGCTTCCAGGCAAATTTATATTTGATGAAGAAAAAAACCGTACTGTGGCTGTACATGCCGGTGGTATCGTAGCTGCTCTTCGTTACATCTATAATGCTGATCGTCTTGTCAATGAATTGACAGGAAAACAATAATCTGGTAATAAAATCAATTGAAAAAAGAGCCCGGACATTGTTTCGGGCTCTTTTTTTTACCTTTCTTGCTTTCAACCCTGATCCATGAAGGTTATTCTATCCACTATTTTTTTAAGTTCCATTTTAAGTTTTTCAATTCCTGCCCAGGTTGCCCCTGCGCCTGACCGCACTGAAGGCCTGGGGCCTTTCCAGCAATTGATCATCAGGGGTGTTACCTTAATTGACGGGACTGGAGCACCTCCATTTGGTCCGGTTGATATTGTCATCGAAGGAAACAGGATAAAAAGTATTGAAAGTATTGGGTATCCGGGTGTGACCCCGGATAGTACTGACAGACCTAAACTTGTCAGGAATGGTCATGAAATTGATGCATCAGGCATGTATGTGCTGCCGGGATTTGTAGACATGCATGGACACATTGGAGGCAAGGCGCAGGGTGCTGATGCGGAATATGTATTCAAACTTTGGATGGCACATGGCATCACTACGATACGCGAACCAGCTGCCGGTAATGGCCTTGACTGGACCCTGGACCAAAAACGTCGCAGTGAAAAAAATGAAATTGTTGCACCGCGAATTTATGCGTACACGGTATTTGGCGCTGGTGCGGAGGACGGAATTCACACAGCTGATGAAGCAAAAACATGGGTGCAACAGAATGCAAAGAATGGAGCTGATGGCATCAAATTTTTTGGTGCGCCACCACAGGTTATTGAAGCTGCCCTTAGGGAAAATAAAAAGCTTGGATTGCGGTCTGCGTTTCACCATGCCCAACTGGATGTGGCCAGATGGAATGTGATAAATTCCGCGAAAGCCGGTTTGACAACAATGGAACACTGGTATGGTCTTCCGGAGGCATTGTTTGAAAATAAAACCATCCAGGACTATCCGGCCAATTATAATTATTACAATGAGCAGGATCGTTTTTCACAAGCGGGTCGCTTATGGAAACAGGCTGCTGCCCCATTCACTCCCCACTGGAACGCTGTAATGGATTCGTTGCTGGCATTAGATTTTACGCTTGATCCCACCTTTAATATTTACGAGGCCAGCCGTGACCTGCATCGTGCAAGGAGACTTGAATGGCATGAAGATTACACCATGCCCAAGCTGTGGATGTTTTTTCAACCGAGCAGGATTTCACATGGCTCGTATTGGCATTACTGGGGTACGGAAGAAGAAGTGGATTGGAGAGAAAATTACAGGCTGTGGATGACATTCGTAAATGAATACAAAAACAGAGGAGGCCGGGTCACTGCAGGTTCTGATTCAGGATTTATTTTTCAGCTTTATGGCTTTGCTTACATACGTGAATTAGAATTATTGCGGGAAGCAGGATTTCATCCACTGGAAGTAATTCGTTCTGCAACATTATTTGGGGCAGAGGCTCTTGGAAAAGAAAAAGAAATTGGCAGCGTAGAGGAAGGAAAATTAGCTGACCTTATAATCATTGAAGAAAATCCATTACAAAATCTGCAATGCCTGTATGGCACTGGTGCCATTAAGCTTGATGATGACAACCATGTAATGCGAGTGGGTGGCGTCAAATACACCATCAAAGATGGCATCGTATATGATGCAAAAGCTCTACTGGCTGATGTAAAAAGAATGGTGGATGCTGAAAAATCAGAAACCGGGTTTAAACTTTTCCAGCCCGGCATGAAGCCTTAAATTATCATAACTTTTCTCTGTATGAATCAACGCCGAAAATTTTTACAAACGATGGGTATGCTTGGTATATCGATGCCTTCTATCCTGAAAGCAAGTGAGCAATCCAAAAGAACAGTTGCTGCAGTAAGCACACCCCTACTGATGTGCAGCCGCTCTGAATATTGGGGCCGTAAAGTTTTAACTCCGGCTTGGGACACATTGAAAGAAACAAGGAATATCCTGGATGCCATTGAAATTGGTTCGAACGTATGCGAACTTGATCCTGAGGACATGTCTGTCGGTTATGGTGGCTTACCTAATGAACGTGGCATTGTGAGCCTTGATGCATCTATCATGTATGGACCCACCCATAAATGCGGAAGTGTTGCCGCATTGGAGAGAATTAAAAAAGCATGCTCGGTTGCTCGACTTGTCATGGAACGTACGGATCACATCATGCTGGTTGGAGAAGGTGCTTTGGATTTTGCGCGTGCTCATGGTTTTCCTGAAGAAAATTTGCTGACAGAGGAAGCACGGTTGAAATGGCTTGAATGGAAAGAAAACCTGAGCACACAGGATGACTGGCTTCCACCTGCTGATGGTGTCTATAAAAAGAACCGCCGTAAAGGAGGCACGATCAATGTCCTCGGCATGGGGTATAATAATGATGTTGCCGGGATCACTACCACCAGCGGTTTGTTTGGAAAAATTCCTGGCCGTGTGGGAGACTCACCTATCATCGGAGCTGGTCTGTATGTTGATAATGAAGTCGGTGCTGCAGGTGCTACCGGTAGAGGTGAAGAAGTAATACGTACGTGTGGTTCTTTTTTGCTTATCGAAAAAATGCGTGCCGGCATGTCCCCTCAAAAGGCCTGCGAATCTGTGCTGCAACGCATTGTTGATATCAATGGAGGTCTGGACAAAATTGATTTTAATGTAAAAATGGTGGCCTTTAATCTGGATGGCGAAACGGGTGCTGCATCTATTATCTCTGAAGTAAATTCACCTGAGATGGCGAGTATTATGACACCGGCCGGATTTAAAGTTATCAACGGAACATCTATGAAACAAGAAAAGAAATAACGTCTTCTTACAGATCCAGCAATCCTTCCGGAATATTGATAAAGATCCTCTTTTTTTCTTTTGAAATTTCAGTGATCAACTGATCACTTAATGGGACCAACATTTCCCGCTGTTCAATTTCAATGACAGCCATTAACTGCTGCGGGTACTCTTCTGTCCGGAGGATCTTGTAATCATCACCAGTGACATTATCGTGAAGTGAATACTCTGACCACTTATCATTGATGTTTTTCGGTGACAATTGATGTCGCGTCTTGACTGTTGCCAGCGGTATCCATAATTCCTGTCCTGCTAACAGATCAGATTCTTTCTTATTGATCACATCCTCGAGACTGATTACAAAATGTGCTTCCTCCTCCACATTCGTAACCATGTATGGAACTTTAGAACCATTCAGATCAAAGAAGAGATAGGTGCCTTCTGAAATATAATTTTTGAAACGGTCTTCAATCAACATGCGCAGCTGACCACCGGTGCCGTGCGATTTAAGTGTTCTTCCTATCAGGAAATATTGACTGACCGGGGGATACGGAGAACTCAATTGTGCTCAATCATTACCTGGGACAGGATATATCCCTTGCCTGCATGTTCTACCCAGGGCTTCCCTAGACAAGGTGTAAAATCTCCTAAGTCAATACAGCGGCTGTCAAGTATCGTATCAATACGTGAAACCATTCCGATACCGCGTGCATATTTTTCAAAAACATACCTCTTGAGACTGCCATCATCTGTATCCGTCTGGATGACATGCATCACCTGGCCGGTTTGAAACATAAAATCTCCAACGGTATCTGCAATGTCGATGTCCTGCACTTCAGCTTCCCAGTCTTGGTATGCCTGTACATTTTCTGTTCCGATAAGCACGCTTGTGCTCGGATTGATGTACGATGTGCCTATCCATTTTTTGCCATCATCAAGTGGAAAGGCAAGTTTTCGGAAGGTGAGATTTTCTTCAGTCCGGAATGCTTCAAGGACTGATCGACCTGTGGTCCAGACATCCTTTAGCTGCCAGGGTTCTGTATCGTTTTCACGTCTCGACCGATGGATATAAAAGACTGTATCACCGAGTATGCTAAGTTGATAATCAGTGATTTCTTCTTTTATTTCAAAATGAAGAGTATCCTGGCGATTACCTCCCTGCGCATCATCAAATACAATGGAATCGATGGAATATGTGATATACTTACCTAAGGCTAATGGGAAATACTCCTGCGAATTGATCGTGATAGGAATTTCAATTTCATTCTTAACGCAGCTAATGACTGACAGTCCGATGATCAAACCTATGATTGCCTTCATGTTCATCTTCTCAGTTATTTGAACTTGCCCTGATGATACCTCCTCCTACGACGTCATCTCCTTCATAAAAAACAGCAGACTGTCCGGGAGCAATACCTTTTACATTTGCAAGGAATGAAACTTCCACCTGATCTTTTGTAACCTGTCGAAGTTCACTCAAAGTTCCGTTATCACGATACCTGACTTTTGTAATGGTTTCGATTCCTTCAGGCAGGTGATCATACTTTAACAGATTAACTCCGCCTACGTTCATTCGATTCCGGATAAGGTCATCTTCCCGTCCTAAAACAATGGTATTTGTTTCAGGAATGATCTCTGAAACATACATAGGTTCCGTAAATGCAAGTCCCAGTCCTCTTCTTTGTCCTACAGTATAGAACGGATAACCCTCGTGTTTTCCTAAAATTTTGCCGTCTTTATTTATATAAGTGCCACCTTTCACTTGTTCCGCCAATTCTGGTTTGCGGTGTTTCAGGAAGCTCCGGTAATCGTTATCGGGTACAAAACAGATCTCATAACTCTCAGCTTTTTTGGATAACTCCTCATATCCAAAATCTGCAGCCAGCTGGCGGACCTCAGGCTTGGTCATTTCGCCAAGCGGGAACATGCTTCGTTTTAAACAATCCTGGCTCAGCCCCCAGAGGACGTAAGATTGATCCTTGTTTTGATCCACAGCCCTGCGCACATAATATCTGCCGTCCTTCTGACCGATCCGGGCATAATGTCCAGTGGCAATAAAATCGCATCCCAAAGCATCAGCTTTTTTTAGCAATGCTTCCCATTTGATATGGGTATTACAAAGAACACAAGGATTTGGTGTGCGACCTGCCAGATACTCTTCAACAAAATTATCAATAACGTAATCCCCAAATTCCTCCCGGATGTCTACTATAAAATGATGAAAGCCCATTTCCACAGCCACCTGACGGGCATCGTTGATACTATCAAGGCTACAGCAACCCGTTTCCTTCCGGTCGGCACCACTGGTGGCATAATCCCAAGTCTTCATCGTAATGCCTATGATTTCATAGCCCTGCTGCTGCAGGATCATTGCCGTCACGGTGGAATCAATGCCACCACTCATCGCCACTAATATTCTACCTTTTGTTTCCATTGTCTTAGGCCACAAAAATAAGGAAAAGACCCGAAGGGGGACGTTAAACCTATCCTGGACACCCCACGAGGTCTCTTTCGCAAGGAAAAGAACTATAAGTTTCTTTCGATATAGCGATATAGAAACAACCAACGTATATTTCGCATAGCGTCCTTTTCAGGGAAGCGAATAAAAACTCAAAATGGAAGAAACCAACAAAACGATTCCTCATATTTTGATGGTCAGTGCTGAATGTTATCCTGCCGCGAAAGTGGGTGGTCTCGCAGATGTGGTAGGTTCCTTGCCACGCTACCTGAATACCCTTGGTGCAGAATGCGCTGTTGTCATGCCCGGCTATCATAACTCCTGGCTTGAACAACAAGAGACAAAGGAGATCCATTACGCAGGATTTCAAATGGGAAATGAATACATACAATACTGGGTTCATTTTATTGACAATAAAGATTTAGGTTACGATCTCTATGCTATAAATATTCCGGGAAAGTTTGACCGGCCAGGAGTGTATGGTGATCACCAGCATCCATTTTACCGTGATGAGATAGAACGCAATATTGCCTTCCAGCGTGCAGTCCTTCATTGGGTCATGCATTGGCAAAAATTACCTGATGTGATCCATTGTCATGATCATCATACAGCTCTGATGCCTTTCATGATGACCAACTGTCATGAGTTCTGGAGACTACGTGATACACCAACTGTCCTTACCATTCATAATGCTGCATACCAGGGTATGTTTGGTTGGGACAAACAATATCTGCTACCAGAATTTCCGAGAGAGCGTTCCGGATTACTGGATTGGGGGCACATCATTAATTCACTTGCCTGCGGCATGAAATGTGCCTGGCGAATCACAACGGTATCTGAAAATTATCTACGAGAACTGCGTGAGACAGCAGGGTTTGGATTACAGGCATTGTTCCACAGTGAGTGGACGAAATCGAGAGGCGTGATCAATGGTATTGATTACGATTACTGGAATCCATCAACTGATCATTTTCTTAAAATAAAATTGAAGAAGAGTATTGATAAGTGGAAAAAGGACAATAAAGTAAGTCTCCTGAAAGAACTGGAGATGCCTCCAGATCTTCCACTTCATATATTTATCGGTCGGATGGTCCACGATAAAGGAATTGATTTCCTCGCGGGGCTGATCTATGAATACATGGTGTATAGACGTGATGCATGCTTCATCATTCTGGGCACAGGTGATAGCTCGATTGAAGATCAATGCAGAATGCTTGAACATAATTTTGGACCGCACGTACGATGCCTGATCATGTATAATGAAGGTGTTGCACACCGGTTGTATGCAGCTGCTGATTTTCTCTGGATGCCATCTCGAACCGAACCCTGCGGTCTTAACCAGATGTATGCCATGCGTTATGGTACAGTACCAATCGCAAGGGCAACAGGCGGATTACTGGATACGATCGAACCATTTGATGGTACAACGGGTGATGGATTTTTATTCCGTGACCTTGAACAGTACCAGGGCATGTGGGCTATTGAAAGCAGCAGCAGACTCCATAGTATGCCAGAACTACATGCAACAGTACGACAACAAATCATGAATAAAGATCTCTCTTGGGATAATAGTGCAACGAGATATCTTGATATTTATCACGAATTAATTCCAGCAAAGACAAATGCATAATCTAAACAGAGAAGTCCTGTGTGTGATACTTGGCGGTGGCGCAGGATCACGTCTTTATCCACTGACAGCCCGCAGATCCAAACCTGCTGTACCTCTTGCAGGCAAATACAGACTCATCGATATTCCAATTTCGAATTGCCTTAATGCAGGATACAATCGCATATTTGTTTTAACCCAATATAACTCTGCTTCGCTCAACCGACACATCAAAAATTGTTATCACTTTGATGCATTCAGCCAGGGGTTTGTAGATATACTTGCGGCCGAGCAGACACCGAGCAATAAAGATTGGTTCCAGGGAACAGCGGATGCAGTTCGCCAGGTAATGACCCGTCTTGATGACTACGATTATAATTATGTACTCATATTGTCAGGTGATCAATTGTACCAAATGGACCTGGCTGCATTTTTACATCAGCATATTGAAAAAAAATCAGAGTTGACGATCGCGACTATCCCTGTGAATGCGGAAGATGCAACCGGCTTCGGTATTATGAAAGTGAATCAGACGCATGAGATCGAAAAATTTATTGAAAAACCTTCTGCTGATCTTTTACCAGATTGGACTTCTGAATTGCCGGAGAAATATACTGCTGAGAAAAAACATTACCTCGCATCGATGGGTATCTATTTATTCAAAAAAGAAACCCTGAAACAACTATTCAGTCTGAATCCTACAGAACACGATTTTGGCAAAGGGATCATTCCCTTTGCCATCAATAAATTTTATAAAGTTCACAGCTTTGCATATGATGGGTACTGGACTGATATCGGAACCATTAGATCATTTTTTGAAGCAAATCTTGAGCTGGCGCTACCCTTGCCAAGATTTAACCTGTATGATTCACGTAACCCGGTGTTTACCCGCTCACGCATGTTATCTCCAACCAAATTATTAGGTACTGCCTGTACACATGTTCTCGTAGGTGATGGTTGTATTATTAATGCTAAGGAAGTAAGTCAGTCGATCATTGGTATTCGTTCGCGCATTGGAAAAGGTTCCATCATTCGGAATACGATTATGATGGGAATGGATAGTTATGAAAATTTAGAAGAAGTATTATCCACTACGATCATACCTATGGGAATTGGTGAAAATTGCCATATTGAAAATGCAATACTTGATATGAATTGCCGGATTGGACATAATGTAGTGATCAAAGGAGGTGACAACTTAGCCAACATCGAGACAGAAACGTATTGTGTCGTGGATGGTGTCATCGTCCTTAAAAAGTCAGTCAATATTCCTTCCGGCAGCCGCATCGGAGATGTTTAATGGTTAGCTTTGGTCTCTTTTCAAAGTTATGAATCACATTCTCGTCCCGGTAGATCTCTCTAAAAACGCAAAGGAAGCACTTCGTTATGCTGCCAGACTTGCAGCCATTGCAGGTGCCGACCTTATGATCGTTCATTTTCATACATTACTTCAAAAAGTGGTATCTCATACTGCCGGTAATCCTGAAATCATTAAGGATCCTGAAAAATGGATACTCAAGCGCGTCGCAAAACTTAAAGTAAAACATCCGGATCTGATCGTCAATTATAAGGTGATCAAGGATGACATCCTGCCAGGTATCCAGAAAATGGTAGATCTCACCAAAGCTGATATTGTCATCATGGGTTGCCAGGGAGAACACGAAAATATTGATACATATTTGGGTTCAACTTCGGGTGCGATTGTAAAAACAACTGAAATCCCTGTCCTGCTGATTCCACCCAGATTTAAGTTTAAAGGAATTGACAAGGTCGTTTTTGCAGCCAAAAACACTTTTGTTCGATTTATGGGCACTTTGGAGCCCATAATCCAGATCAATCAGATCTTTCAACCCCATGTCCAGCTGTTACATCTTGGAGAAAGTCAGGATCCAATGCCTGATCAAAACTTTACAATCCTACAGGTGATCAATGATATAACCAGGTACGGGAATGATAATTTTAACGAAAGCATCAATGAGTACCTGTCGCAGCATCATGCTGATCTTCTGTGTGTTATCAGGCGAAAGAGGGGATTTCTCGAGAAACTTTTGGGTCCGACACGCACTCCTTCCACTAAATTTCACGTAGACCTTCCAGCTTTAGTATTAATAGGTGAAGACTATTGATCCATCAGGAGTTCCACGATTGATTGTAGAATGTTATTTGGTGCTTTAGGAATAGGCTCTACCTTTGCGGACTCTTTTTTGAATAGATATAAATGGAACGCAATCATATTATAGGCTTTGTCCTCATTTTTGGTCTTTTAATGGTCTGGACTTTTGTTAATTCCCCATCGAAGGAAGAAACAGCCCGGATGCAAGCCCGGCAGGACAGTCTCAACAGGGTCGAGGTCCTTAAAGATTCTCTGGCCAAAATACCCACCACCCCAGTTGTAGTACCTGGAAACGACAGCATACAGGCCGTAAATGATTCCCTGATACTGGCCAATCAATTTGGCACTTTTGCGTCAGCTGCTACCGGTGAGAACAAGACTATCCGTCTTGAAAATGAAAATTTCATCATCGATTTCCAGAGTAAAGGGGGTAAAATCTCTGCTGTAGAACTCAAGAACTACAAAAAAGTACTGCTGGATGAGAAGCAAAAGGAGTACAAAGTCCCTCTCCGCCTCATGGATGACAGCGAAAATGTCTGGGATATTATATTACCAACCCAACGAGGAAATCTCCACACGGCTGATCTTCATTTTGAACCAACTCTGCAAGGTAACCGGGTCTTGTTTACAGCAACAGGTCAGGCGGGTGAGAAAATCGAGCAGGAATATGTGCTCACCGAAAATCCATATGAGATAAAATATAATGTCAGTGTGTCGAATGCCAACCAGGTGATCACACCCGGACAAACACCTAAACTAAACTGGGTGAATCATCTTGACAAACTTGAAAAGAACGATGTCTTCGAGCGCAATTATTCTACCGTATATTATAAGATCAATAATGAATCTGTTGACTATTGCAATTGCCGCAAGAGTGACCAGGAAGATATTTCAGATCAACCATTAAAGTGGGTCTCTCACTCAAACCAGTTTTTTAATACTACGCTGATCGCGGAGAAATCATTTGATGGTGGAGTTCTGGAAACGATTGTTCCTGAAGAAGGAGCAGAATACTTGAAAACAACATCATCGATTATTGGATTGGATATGGAAGGAGCAAATCCATCCGCTGCCATGACGATGTACGTAGGTCCTAATGACTTTGAATTACTGCGTCACTATCACGCTGACGTAGAAGATGTCATTCCTTTTGGTCAAAGCATTTTTGGTTCGATCAACCGCTGGGTGATACGGCCTGTATTTAATTTTTTATTAGGCTTTATTCCAAGCCAGGGAATTGTCATCCTGTTATTGACACTGTTGGTCAAGCTTGCATTATTTCCATTGTCATACAAGATGCTCAGCAGCCAGGCTAAAATGTCTGCACTGAAACCACAGCTGGCTCATCTGAAAGAAAAACATAAAGACGATCTGCAGGCTCAGCAGATGGAATCCATGAAAGTCTATCGAGAGTATGGAGTCAATCCTCTCGGCGGATGTTTCCCCGTAGTCTTGCAGATGCCGGTATGGTTTGCGCTGTATCGTTTTTTTCCCGCATCGATCGAATTCCGGCAGGCATCCTTCTTATGGGCGACGGATCTGTCATCATACGATGTGTTCTTCAATCTTCCGTTTGAGATTCCCTTTTATGGAACGCACGTCAGTATGCTTACCCTTCTTTGGGCAATCAGTACGGTAGCGTACACATATTATAATATGCAGAACATGGATATGGCCAACATGAATCCTGCCTTGAAATACATGCAGTATCTCATGCCGGTCATGTTCCTCTTCTTTTTCAATAGTTATGCATCTGGTCTGACGCTATATTTGTTGTATTCGAATTTGTTGAACATTGCACAAACAGTGGGTGCACGAAGATTTCTTTTTGATGAGGACCGGATCATGGAAAAACTGAATCTCAACAAAGCGAAACCGAAAAAAGAAGGTGGATTTCAGGCAAGGCTTGAATCCGCCCTGAAAGAACAACAGAAACTAGCTGCTGCCAAACAAGCCAAACCTGTGAATAAACCAGGTAAAAAATAATTCCAGTCTGCACATTTGATCCAGATCTAAAAGAAGGATGAGTAAAGCGCTATCAAATCCAAAAACAATTGTCGGTGTGGTAGGCGCCGGAAGTTTTGGCATTACGATTGCGCAACTGCTTGCTATCAATAATCATGTGCTGATGTTTGCGCGCGACCCCAATATCGTGCAGCAGATAAATGATACGCATGTACTTCATGATGTGACGCTATCACCACGCATCCGGGCTATTTCTGATTTTAAAGAAATGGCCGATTCATGTGAAGTTATATTCCCCATCATTCCATCTGATGACTTCAGATCGATGATGAAAAAACTAGGCCCGCTCCTTTCACCACGCCATATTTTAATTCATGGTACAAAAGGTCTTGACACCACACGTGTGCAGGACATCATGAATTTCAACGGAAAAATGGACCGGGAAGATATCAGCACGATGTCAGAAGTCATTACGGAAGAAAGTAATGTTCTTCGTATCGGTTGTCTCTCGGGTCCAAATCTTAGTAAAGAAATTCTTGAAGGTCAGCCTACCGCCACTGTTATTGCAAGTGAGTATGATGAAGTGATCAGCATTGGTATCGAATTGCTGACGAGCAAAAAAATGTTTGTTTTCGGATCTTCTGATATCCTGGGTGCTGAGTTTGCAGGTGCCTTTAAAAATGTCATTGCTTTAGGATCCGGGTATCTGCGAGGTAAAGGTCTGGGCAAGAATATGCAGGGACTCTTTATTACGAGAGGCCTGCATGAGATCACTTACTTCGGCGGTTTGCTGGGTGCTGATAAGTCTGCATTTCTGGGAACTGCAGGTATCGGGGACCTGATCGCGACGGCTACAAGTTCCAGCAGTCGGAATTTTAACCTGGGATATCAATTAGGTCAGGGCCAGACGCTGGAGAATGCATTGGCCTCTACAGAAGAACTGGCTGAAGGTCTTCGAACATTACGGATTGCTTCACTCCTTGCACGAACAGCGAAAATCAGGCTTCCAATCATCGAAACACTATATAAAATCGTTTTTGAAAACCTTCGATACGAAGCAGCGTTGGATTACCTGATGCGCTACCCATACTCCAAGGATGTTTCTATTCATATGTAAATCACCCATATTCAGACTATAACAACCTTCATCTAGTTTGTTGGTCTAAAAACGACTGAATGTCTGGGGGTTGCATTTATTTTAGACCATAAAGACAGGTTATATATATTTACCGTAACAATAACTAGTATGAAGATTTCCCAACTCCTTGGTTTAAGCGGCTCACCAGATCAGAAGAGCGTTGATTTCCTTGAAAATGCGCTGGTCAAACAAACGCAGCCCGGATTTGATTTCCTGAAATTCAAACAGTCCATCAGCCAGCTCGCAGGCCTTAACCTCGATGCTTCCACATCACTCAAGTCTGCTTTTGCTACTGCCAGTACCATGGGTGTAACAAAAGATTCATTACTTCAGTCTGCCCGCCATTATCTAACGGTACTGGGAGATGAGAAAAAACAATTTGATGAAGCCCTGAATAAACAAGTGCAACAACGGATAGCTTCTAAAAAAGATGAACTGTCCAGCCTGCAAAACCAGATCGAGGATCACAAACGCCAAATCAGCAAACTGGAAAAACAGATCACGGAATTCCAGGAAAAGATTTCACGTTCTGACGAGGAAATGGCAGAAGCCCGCACCTCTATCGATCAGACAAAAATGAAATTCGAAACGACGTATCAGCAATTTGTTGCTGCTATTGAAAAAGATATAACCTCCATTCAACAAAACCTATAAATAATATAATATGGCAACTCCCGTCCAGGACTTCAGTGGCAGTATTCCAAAACCAAAATCATTCTGGGGCAGACCGGAAGGCAGAACAGGTTTAATTTTTATGCTTGCAATTCTTGCGGGCTTAGGATATGTTCTTGTAAAATTTCTTCCACAGATCCTTGCCTTTGCGTCATCTCTTTTGGGATTAGTCGTAACACTCCTGGTACTGGGTGCAATCATATATATGGTATTGGATCCTAAAATGCGCACATTGATCAATTACATGTACAAAAGTGCGATGCGCAAGATCACCGGTGTCTTCATCACAATCGATCCGATCGGCATCCTGAAAAATTATATTGAGGATCTGCAGGATAATCTCAAAAAAATGGGTGAACAGATCGGCCTGTTGCGCGGTCAGATCCGTAAACTCAAAACTGTTCAGGAAGAAAACAGTGCAGAGATCGATTACAACATGAAGCTCGCACAGAAAGCTCGCGAACAAGGTGTTGAAAAACAAATGTTGTTGTCCAGCAGAAAAGCTGCACGTCTGAAAGAGTCCAATGAAAAATATGCGGTGCTCGAAAACAAGATGAACATCCTGTATCGTGTACTGACGAAAATGTATTCTAATTCAGAGATCCTGCTTGAAGACACGAAGGATCAGGTAAAACTTAAAGAAGAAGAACGTAAAGCAATACGTGCAAGTCACAGTGCGATGAAATCCGCAATGAGTATTATTTCTGGTAATGCTGATAAGCGTGCAATGTTTGACCAGGCATTGGAAGTCATAGCAGATGATGTTGCCATGAAAGTGGGTGAAATGGAACGCTTTATGGAAATGTCCAGTAGCTTCATGGATTCTGTTGACCTTCAAAATGGTGTTTTCGAAGATCAGGGTATGCAGATGCTTGAAGAGTGGGAAAAGAACAGTACGCTTATGTTGATGGAAGGTGGAGCCAAATTAGATAAACTTGACATCAACGCACCTCGTCGTGAAGCTGAAACAAGATCAAAAGATTCTAATAGTCAATATGATAATCTGTTCGAATCGTAAACCGATTTTGTGAGCGCCTGAGGCGCCATCACGCTGAGGCGTGAGATTTTAGATTTTGGATTTTAGATTTAAATAAAGGCTTAGAGAAAAGCCGGGCAAATGCCCGGCTTTTCTCTTA
>JANPKZ010000003.1:0-8760 GCA_031426295.1 Saprospiraceae bacterium | reverse complement strand
AAGTCCTTCATCGGTTGGGAAATGGGCATCAAACGTATGGCGCTTTTTTTCCGGCAGGATGAAGAATGGCAATGCGTTACCCATCTGAATGCAGACATCCTGGCATCCTATGAAGACATTGGTGCTGCGCTGAAAAAATTTACCAAGACACAACGTATCTCTAAAACAGACCCGGCACCTTTCCAGGACTTTGACCTGATCATCCCCGTCTACCACAAAAAGATCCCTATTGCTTTTGCTTTGGTGGGAGGTATTAAGCCTGATGCGGATGATTATACGCGCATCCAGTTTATCACCACATTCACCAACATCATCGGTGTTGCCATAGAAAACAAACGACTGTTTAAAAAACAAATCGAACAGGAGCGTTATGACCGCGACATGGAGCTTGCCAGTCATGTGCAGAAAATGCTGATCCCCGATCATCTGCCGAGCAGTAAGTTTTTCCAGATGGCCAGTTTTTATAAACCACACTTTACTGTAGGGGGGGATTATTTTGATTTTATCCAATACGATGACCGCCGGGTTGCATTCTGTATTGCGGACATAAGCGGCAAAGGGGTATCGGCAGCAATCCTGATGGCAAATTTCCAGGCGATACTTCAAAGCCTTATTTACCAATACAGGGATCTCGAGACGTTTGTATATGCCTTAAACCAGGCCGTCTACCGGATCACACGCAGCGACAGGTTTATCACGCTGTTTATCGGTGAGCTGAACCTGCGGAATAACACCCTTGAATACATTAATGCAGGACATTTTCCTCCCTACCTGATCCAGAACGGAGAAATCACCAGGCTGGAAAGTGGCTGTACGATCATCGGTGCGTTTGAAACTCTGCCGGACATCAAAATGGGGCAGATAAAACTTACGCACTCGGGGACCATATTCGCATGTACAGACGGACTGACCGATGTGATGAATGAGGATGGAGTCTATTTTGACGATGATTATATCGAAGAGGTATTAAAAAGTTCTGACAGGTATTCAACTGCTGATCAACTGAATGAAGTATTGATGAGTGAAGTGGATGTTTTCAGGGGCACGAGGCCGTATCCGGATGACATTGCCATGCTGACATGTAATTACACAGTATAACATTGAGCAGCGTTTTTCCTTTGCCGCAAGAACAACAACCTTCCATTCCGGATATCCCGTCTTTCGTAAAATTCATTATCATTACAGCCAACAGCGTACAGGGCTCTACATGAGAAATAAGACGACAGCGGGTTTATTTGCATTATTCCTGGGTTGGGCAGGTATTCACCGGTTTTACCTGGGCCAGGTGGGCCTTGGGATTTTCTACTTCTTTATGATGTTTTTTGGCGTCTCATTCGTACTGGGACTCATCGATGCTATTATGTTTTTCATTATGGATGAGCAACAATTCAATGCCAAATACAACAGCAAAGAATACCAGGGACGGGACAGAAACCAGTCTCAGCGCAGTCAATATGGTCCTCCACCGACACCCCGTGAACGTGCCCAGCAACATCCGCGCAACCCGCAAACCAACCGTGACATCCAAAATCCATATAAAGTCAACGGCATAAAGAAGTATAAAGAGTTTGACCTGGAAGGTGCCATTGAGGATTTTAAAAAAGGATTAGAGATCCATCCGAAAGATATAAGCCTACATTTCAACATTGCGTGTGCATATTCGTTAACTGAACAGGTTGATAAAGCATACGCCCATCTTGACAAGGCTGTTGGCTTCGGATTTACCGATTTTGAAAAAATTAAAACCCATGATGACCTGGCTTATGTGCGGATCCAGGACCGTTTTGAAGAATTTCAGAATAACGGATACCGGATAAAAACAGCAACCTTATCTGAAAGCGAAACACCGGAAATGCCCCGGAAGGAGGAAATGCCGCAGGATGATGTCTTATTGGCCCAATTAAAACGCCTGGCAGAGCTCAGGGACAGGGGATTACTGTCCGAACAGGAGTTTATCATCGAAAAAAAGAAGCTGACACGTTAATTATTTACTAAGCAACGCCACAATTGGCACAATCTTTCGTCTTATACACGTATACAAGTTATATCCATGATCGCCCACGACCTCATCTCTCAACTCATTCATCCGCTTCGGACCTCCGATACCGGTGAACAGGCGTTGACGTATATGCAGGTCTACCACCTGAAGCATCTACCGATCGTCAACAACGAACAGCTCCTGGGCACTATTTCAGAGGACGATGTCACCATCAATCCCCTGGAAGAGCCTATCGGATCATACAACCTGAGCCTTAACCGGGCATTTGCGCATGGCGACGACCACCTTTTCGAAGTTATGGGGATCATGGCTGATCACAAACTAAGCGCTATACCCGTGGTGGATCACCAGGACAACTACCTGGGATTGATCACGCTTGAAGACCTGATCCAGTTCTATGCCCGCAGCTTTTCTTTTTCAGAGCCGGGTGGTATTATCGTACTCGAAATCGACAAGCCGCATTACAGCCTTGCGGAAATATCCAGGATCATTGAAAGCGAAAACGCCACCGTGCTGAGCAGCTTTCTGACACATGATGACAAATCCCAACGGATCTATGTGACCCTAAAAACAAACCAGGTCGATACACAACATATCGAAGCGACACTGCTTAGGTTTGGGTATGTCATCAAAGCAACATTTTCAGAAGAAGGCTACTTTGAGAGCCTGCAGGAAAACTATGATGCCTTCCTGCACTACCTCAATGTCTGATGTTGATTTCCAAAATTTGTTTTTTATTTTTTATCACGGGATGTTTCCTGTTGCCATGTAATACAAATGGTCAATCAGTCGTCGTAGATAAAATTGAGATCTACGGGCTGAAGCGTACGCGCGAAATGATCATCCATCGTGAGCTGACATTCGAAGTGGGTGATTCCTTGGTGCAGACAGATCTCGGTGAGATCATCGAACGCAATCAAAACAACCTGCTCAATCTGGGTCTCTTCAATGAAGCAGAGATCAATGTCTCGGAGTGGAATACAGAAACACATCGTATTGAAATCGTTGTTGAAGTCCGTGAGTCGTGGTACATCTATGCTGTCCCTATTCTCGATATCGCTGACCGTAATTTTAATGTCTGGTGGTCGGAACACAATCACAGTTTGTCCCGTCTCAATCTTGGTGGCCAATTAGATTTTCTCAACTTCACGGGACGTAATGACAAACTAAAAGCACAGATACAGGTTGGCTATACATCGAAGCAGGAAATCGAATACAGGTTTCCGTACTTCAATCGCGAACAAAGCCTGGGTCTCACGATGGGATTTCTGCACACCGGCAACAAAGAAGTTAATTATAATACCACATTCAATAAAGATCTCTTTATAAAGATTGATGAACGACAGCTGTTTGAAAAATATCGTGGGAAGGTAAAGATCCAATTCAGGCCAACGCATTATTTGCGCCAGGAGCTTGAACTCACATATGAAAACATGACCATTGACGAAGAAGTGATCAGGGATTATAACCCACGGTATTTCCGAAATGGTGAAAGAAAAAGTTCGGCACTTATTGCACGATATGCGTATGAGTATGACGACAGGGATCTGCGCATTTTTCCAACGGACGGCGTGAAGGGCGTATTTGAAGTTGAAAAGATTGGATGGGGAAAAAATGATGATGAAAACCAACTCACGTCTGCGATTTCGATGGAATGGAATAATAGCATCAGCAATAAGTTTTTGCATCGTATAAGTGGCATCGGTCGTTACAGCCTGAGCCGGTCACAACCTTCGTATGACCGGTATAGCGCCCTTGGCTCCGGACAAAAATTTGTACGTGGATATGAGTTGTATGTTATTGACGGACTGGATTTTCTTTTAGGAAAATACCAGATCGCGTACGAGCTTATTGATACAGATGTTAAATTTAGAAAGCTGGTTCCGATCGAAGAATTTCGTAAGATGGCGGTGAAAATGTATTTGACATTACACCTGGAATCGGGGTATGTAAATGATCCGTATACTGCGGAGACAAATCCCATGGCCAACAGATGGCTGATGGGGACAGGTGCAGGCCTGAATGTGCTATTGTATAATAACTTCCTGATCCAGTTTAATGTGAACAGGAACGATCTGGGTGAGGTTGGATTCTTTATACACAACCAGACAAGCTTTTGATATTGTGGAAAATGGAAATTTAGAGACGAGTTTACATCAGCCTT
Source organism: Saprospiraceae bacterium (assembly GCA_031426295.1). Lineage (GTDB taxonomy): Bacteria > Bacteroidota > Bacteroidia > Chitinophagales > Saprospiraceae > Opimibacter. The sequence goes on along the minus strand of JANPKZ010000003.1, from coordinate 4,597 downwards.
GTTCCTTCATTCTGTATTCCCCCAACAAAGTTGGTTGCTTCCATTTTGTGAAGATCATATACAGATTTCATACCCAGGGCAACATCTTCTGCTAAAGATCTTTCAGCACACAATGCAAAAATAGCAGGGCCTGCACCACTGATACTGCAGCCTAATGCACCCAATGAAATGGCTTTCTCCTTCACAGCATCAAAATGAGGAATGAGATGTTTTCGTTGTGGCTCGATCACATGATCTTCAAGTGATCTGCTGATCAGGCCAAGGTCTCCCTGCTGCATGCCAATGATCAGAGATCCAAGGTTTGCAGCCTGTCGAACCATATCGTGAAGCGGAACCGTAGGCTGAAGGATATCACGTGCAGTTTTTGTTTTGATGGAAATAAGCGGCAACAGGATTGCCATATATATTCCTTTAGGTGTATAGACGCGATGAAAATCAAACGTATCAATATCACGTATGAGCACCAGTCCGCCGATCATAGCTGGAACGATATTATCACCATGTCGTGATCCACTGGCATGTACCTCTCCTTCCATAGCAAATGGAATTAATGCACGCTTGTCCAACGGACGATTTAGCATTTCATTTACCAAAAGTGCTGCTGCGGTCGCACTTGAAGCGCTGCTGCCCAGGCCACTGCCACCCTGGATGTGTTTATGAATTTTCAGTTCCAGGCCACGGCCCTCTTCATCTAAATGTTTTAAAAGCGCTGCAGCAGTGATGCCGGCAATGTTTTTTTCTGAGTCTAAAGGAATGTCCTTTTTATGCCCGGTGATTTCGACAATACGTACACCGGGGGTATCAGACCATCGCCCGATAATTTCATCTGATATGACATCGATGGCCATGCCGAGGGTATCAAAGCCGCAGGCGAGATTTGATACGGATGCGGGAGCGATGACTTTGAGACCGGTTTTGATGACGTTGTGAATTTTTTCGTGAATCGTGAATCGTGAGTTGTGAATCGATATTAAATCCAGGCTAATAATTTTCACAAGTTTATGTAAAATGTCTGGTCCCCGGTGCCTTTTGCCAGTTCAATGTTCAGTACTGTTCGGCGTAGGCTGTGCCTACGTCGTTGTGTCGTCAAATTTCTGATTTGACAGGAGGTTTTAATGAAATGGTGCTTAAAGCAAAACAGATTTTGCCAACACACGAACGTAGGCACAGCCTACGCTCAACGAAAAACGCTCAACGAAAAACGTCAACAAACGATGCTTAACGAATTATTTATCGTGGTGTCGTCTAGCGATGAATTTTCAGGCTAACTACAAAATCAAAAATCGTGAATATCTTCACCACAACAAAAACCAACTGCATGCAAAGGGTACTAGACAAATGGTTCAGCCCATCCCTCAACAAAGACATGGAAATCGCGGTCTATGGCCATTTCGGTTTTGCCCTTTTACTGATTCCCACTGCAGCTGCTGATTATCTCGAATATGAGCGCTTCCTGTTGCTGGACGTGATCCAGCCCTATATTGAAGCAGGGAAAGTAAAGGTGTTTTCGATCAATAGTATTAACAATGAGAGCTGGCTGAATACTAAAATGCATCCGAGACACAAGGCAATACGGCACCAGCAGTTCAACCAGTATGTTGCCCGGGAGGTGGTTCCTTACATAAAGAACAACACCAGCGAGGACACAGGCATTATCACATGCGGAGCATCACTGGGCGCACTCCATGCAGCTAATATGTATTTCCGCCGCCCGGATCTGTTTGCAGGCACGATTGCCATGAGCGGTGTCTATGATCTGACGTCATACACCGACGGATATTTTGATGAGGACGTGTATTTCAACAGCCCGATGCATTATCTCGAGCATCTCAATGATGATTATTACCTGCCCAGATTGCAGCGGTCCAATCATGTGCATATCCTGACGGGATCCGGTGATTATGAAAGTCCTGAGGGATCGAGGTCGTTTTCTGCCCTGTTAGATTACAAAGGTATTCCCCACGAACTGGATGTCTGGGGACCGGACATGCGCCATGACTGGCCTACCTGGAGGGCGATGCTGCCGTATTATTTGGAGACAAGGTTTTAGAAAGGTACACGTAACCTGCAGTCATTTATTACTTTTGCGTCGTACACGTGAGGGCACCCCTGCCAATTGATCACGCTACAGCATACCGCATTTCCACCCAACCCGAATTGATGAACCTTTGAGATGGCTTGTTCATTTCCAGGAGATTTGTCATTATATTTGCATTTCCCTGAGAATTAAGACTTTTTAAATTATAAATTGATTCCATATGAGTATTTGGATCAAGACAATCACCTTGTGTATCGCATGTTGCCTGCCCTTCTTTGGCGCAGCCCAGCGCTGGACTATGATCGATCCCACCACCATCAGCGTAACAGGAAGGAGAGATATTATTCCTGACACATTTGTCACGTATAATCTTGATCATAATACGCTGCAAGCTATCCTTTGGCAGGCACCTGAAGAATATCTTCAGCCTCTTGGCACCAGTGAAACCTACCTGACTGTAGGATTGGCTGATGGCACGGCTGACATATTCAGGATCGTCCAGTACGATATGATGGAAATAGAACTTGCTGCCGCGTACCCAAATATCCGCACTTACATCGGGGTGTCACTTTCTGATCCGCACAGGACAATGCGCGCTGACTGGACAGTAAATGGATTCAGAGCCGTCATCCGCGATCTTAAAGGCACAACCTATATTGATCCATATCAGCGAGGTGACCTTAACCACAGGATTGTATACTATAAACACAACATATCATCAACCTCATCATGGGAATGTGGATTTCATGAAGCACAGGCAGCACCAGGCGGAGGTAATGCGAATCGTGTCGTTGGAGACTGTGTGTTTCGAAGTTATCGTCTTGCAGTTGCCACCACGGGTGAGTACAGCAATTTCTTTGGAGCGACTTCGGCGGCACAATCCGCATTAGTATTATCACAAGTCACAACAGCGATTAACCGTGTCAATGATGTATATGAAGTTGATATTGCTGTGCGATTAATATTGATTGGAAACACAAATGCAATCTTCTATTATGCTCCTGCATCAGATCCGTATTCCGGTGATGCGTGCACACAATTGAATCAGAATCAAACAACATGTGATAACATCATCGGCACGGCAAATTATGATATTGGTCATGTCTTTAGTGTGGGCAGTGGTGGCTGTGCAGGATTAGGAGTTATTTGTTCCGTTGGAAATAAAGCGCGTGGTGCAACCGGGTTGAATCCTCCAACGGGTGATCCATTTTATATCGATTATGTTGCTCATGAATTAGGTCATCAGTTTGGTGGTAATCATACGCAGAACAATGCCTGCAATCGCAACGCAGCTACTGCCATGGAACCCGGCAGTGCATCCACCATCATGGGGTATGCAGGGATATGTGCACCGAATGTGCAAAATAATAGTGATGCATATTTTCACGCTATCAGCCTGCAGGAAATCGCGAATGAAATTGCTTCCACCAGTTGTGCTGTTACGATTTCGAATGCCAACTCAGCGCCTGTTGTTTCGAATGTACCCAACTATACGATTCCTATCTCAACGCCTTTTGTGCTGACAGCATCAGCGATGGATGGAAACAATAATCCTCTTACCTATTGCTGGGAACAGTGGGACCAGGAAGTAGGCACCATGCCGCCCGTGTCCACCAGCACACTTGGCCCGATGTTTAGAAGTGTGTTGCCATCCGCATCACCCAGCAGATATTTTTATAACCTCACCGATCTGACTAACAATGTAAATCCTACATGGGAAGAACTTCCATCAGTCGCGAGAAATATGGAATTCAGAGTTACTGTAAGAGATCTGTATGACGGCACGTTCGGTTGTACAGACGAAGACAATACGATCATTACCACCACAGCCGGCAGCGGACCGTTTACTGTGACTTCACAAAATTCCGGTGCTACATGGCAGGAAACAAGTTCGCAAACCATTACATGGAATGTGGCGAATACGACGGCAGCACCAGTAAGTTGTGCGAACGTAGAAATTAAATTATCCTACGATGGAGGGTTTACCTATCCAACCATCCTGGCAGCTTCTGAACCAAATGATGGAAGTGCGAACGTTACCATTCCTCCAGGCACATCGACTACCGCGCGAATCATGGTGAAGGCAGTCAACAACATATTTTTTGATATTAATAATGCCAACATTACGATAGAACCGGGCACCCCCAATTTTACGCTGGCATTAAATCCGGCATCCATAACAGAGTGCAATGATGGCTCTGTCACCACTACGGTTGTCGTAGGTTCATTTATGGGTTTTTCAAATCCGGTTACACTTTCCACGTTGAATTTACCACCGGGAGCCATTGCTACATTTGTTCCCACGGTGGTAATCCCGGGAGGAACAAGTACGCTGACCATTTCTAACCTGGGAAGTTTGTTTGGTACGTACACACCCACTGTGCGCGGTACGAGTACAACCGGCAATAAGGATGTTGGGTTTCCAATTACATTGCTTTCGACACCAACTACAGCACCCAATTTAATTTCACCAATAAATAATAATCCGGCGGACGTTGCTCCTCTTCTTGACTGGAGTGCAATAGCAGGTTATTCAAATTATGAATACCAGATAGCATC
>JANPKZ010000002.1:0-6907 GCA_031426295.1 Saprospiraceae bacterium | reverse complement strand
CTTGCGATCTCTACTCTTGGAGAATATCGTACAGCAATTCTTGACGATAAATTAAATGATCCCGGATACCTGGATGTAGGTGCTGGCTTGACATGGACCCCGATCGTAGACCTGGTCGTTGTGATGCATCCACTCAATTATAATTTCATTTTCTCCAGTGGTGGTTTTGATTACCAAAGTTCGCTTGGTGCTAAACTTGTTGCTGACTATAAAAAAGAAATCAGTAAAGGGATTGCATGGAAATCCAATCTGTCAGCCTTTTATAGTTATGAAGGGATTGATCTGTCTAACTGGACATGGGTGAATGGATTTTCAACCGCACGCAAAGGGATTGGATTGGGATTGGATTTTGGATTAAGGGGCAATAAGCAGGAAGCGTTGGCTGCGGGTAAGACGGATAATCCGATACAATCTTATTGGATTGTGGGGCTTTCGTTTGCGTTGTGAGCTAAGAGCGAAGTGCAGAGAGCATAGAGCGGGGGGCAAGGAGCAGGGAGCAGGGAGCCACGTGTGAATTCTGGAAAAATTAAAACATATCATGCCATACGTCTGGCTTCTGGAATCTTCAAATCTGGCATCAGAAATACCTTGCTGCACTCAAGCCACTGATCCTTGGAGTTACCCCTCTTCAGGCCTATCTTCGTTGAGATGACACTACTCTTACGTATCCTACTACCTATACTCGGCCTTTTCCAAATTGAGTCGCAAGCACAATTTGTTTTTGGTGTGGATCTCTCATATGTAAATGAGATGGAAGTTTGTGGGGCAGTCTATACAGAGAATGGATTAGCAACAGATCCGTATAACATCTTTAGTGAACATGGTGCAAATCTTGTTCGACTGAGATTGTGGCATTCGCCGTCATGGTATGATGCATTGAATGCTGGGATGCGGTATAGTGACTTTGCGGATGTGCGTGAATCGATTATTCGTGCAAAAGGTGCGGGTATGGATGTGTTACTTGATTTTCATCTTTCAGATACCTGGGCGGATCCGGGTCATCAGGTGGCGCCGGTTGCGTGGGCAGGTGTATTGAATAATTTACCAGTACTCCAAGATTCACTTTACAACTATGTTTATCAAACACTCGATAAACTTGCAACGGAAAATTTATTACCGGAAATGGTACAGATTGGCAATGAAACGAATCGCGGGATATTACTTTCACAAGCGCAGAATGATGGCGGGTGGGTGCTTGACTGGAATCGTAACAGTGCATTATTTAATACTGCGATCCAGGCTGTTCGGGATGTGGAAGTTGCGTATCAAACACCTATACAAATTGCATTACACGTAGCAAATCCAGAGGATGCTGTGTGGTATATAGAACAATTCATTGATCATGGAGTTACTGATTTTGATGTGATTGGACTATCCTATTATTATCAATGGCATGAGCTCACCTTTGCAGAAGTGACAGAGTTCATTCAAGGGTATAAAGATGATTATCCGGAGAAAGATGTGATGATCTTGGAGACGGCGTATCCCTGGACGACTATGAATGCTGATGGTGCAAATAATATCCTGTCTGCGGCATATCCGGGGTATTCACCTTTCACGCCTGCGAATCAACTGAAGTGGTTGACCGACATGACACAGGCTGTGATTGATGGTGGTGGTTCGGGTGTGGTGAATTGGGAACCTGCATGGGTGAGTACTGGTTGCAGGACACGATTTGCTTTAGGGTCGTCATGGGACAATGCAACGTTCTTTGATGCAGATGATGAATTGATTGAGGAGGGGGGGATTGGGTGGATGACGCATGCATATGATTTCGCGACATCGGTAAATGAAAATAATGGAAGGGTAGATGGATTAATGGTTTATCAGAATGGAGAGAATATTATTATTCGTGATCTAGACGGGAAATATAAAAATCAACATATTTCAGTCAGTTTGTTTTCGCTGGATGGTCGTGTTGTTTTAGAGAAAAAAGAAATGTTTTTTAATGATCAGACAATTTTGGTTCCTGTCACCCGGAGTCTGACTGGTTTATATGTAGTGAGGCTTTTGATTGGTGATGAGGATTATGGAATGAAAATGTTTTTAAATTAATTAGGTTTTAGCTTGAGAAAACATGTTGGCTCTGCTGCATTGTTTGTAGTCGTTTCGCAAACGGCTTAATTTGGAAATGAGGAGGATGTGGTTAGTAATGTGAAGAATATGTATGTGTTAGAAAACGCATAATAACGTATGTTTCAAACTTACCTATTTATCCGTTTTCTTACGTTTACTAACGGGTAATTATTATAACTCCAGCTTTTTACTACATTTTATGAATTATCAAAATAAATATGGTTACGTATGTTTAAAACATACCACTTTTCCCTTTCTAATGACCTTACTTTTGTCATGAAATTTTTTCAATTCACCATTTAAAAACAATTTATCATGGCTTTCTCTAAAGCACCCCAATTTCCGGAATTACCTTTCCAGCAATCCTTTTGGTCACGCGCACTAGCCCATCCTGCACGCATCATCATTCTGGAATACCTTTTACAACACGGTACTACACCGTTTAAGGATTTATGCAAATTGGTACCCCTGGCCCGCACTACTGTCTCACAACATGTACGCATACTTCTCACGTACGGACTCATTGAAGTGTTTGAAAAAACACCCTTCACATATTATTCGCTGGAAAAAAAGAATTGCAAAAACCTGGCTTTCCGAATCACTGACCTCAATGTAAATTTCACACGCAGCATAGACTAAGCAATTTTCTACTTCGAAATAAAAATCAAATCTAAGAAAATTCATTTTTAATTATCTCCGCTAAAATCTGCGTAAAAAAGGAAAGGCCACAACTTACGCTGTAGCCTTTCCTTTTATTATCGGAGAAAGAAATGTTCTTTTAATACCCAGGATTTTGCACCAGGTTAGGATTAGCACTCAGATCCGGAGAAGGAATTGGATACACATCCCTGAAACTCTCCACAGATTTTCCTTCAGCAACACCACCCTTCCAGGCCCATACATAATCTGTCTGGCTGAATTGTCCAAAGCGAACAAGATCCGTGCGGCGATGACCTTCCCAATGCAATTCACGGGCACGCTCATCAATCAAGGTCTGAAGTGTAAGTTCAGCATCGGTAATGTTACCACCCCCACCTTGATATGCACGTGTACGAACACGATTAAAATATTCCAGAGCCAGCGACCGGTCACCTCCACCTCTCACCAACGCTTCACTCGCCATCAACAGAACATCACCAAGCCTAAACATCGGGAAGTCTGTATCTGGATATTCTGTATCAGACCCCGGTGTGCCTGCAGAAGTAATATTCCTAAATTTTTCAATCGCATACCCCTGGGTAAACATACTGATATCCACAATGTCCAGTGTTTGTCCTGATGTATAAAAATTACCCCGTCGGTCAAAGCTGGTGAGTCGTATCTCGTATGTATAATCCGGCCTGTCAGGAAATAATCGGATCAGGTATGAGCCACTACCTATATTGATGCCGCTACCATTATAAGTAAGTATGGCATTTGCATTATTATCGCCCAGACTAATTGCAGCATCATCATTCGCTATAAAATGAAATTCTCCCGCAGTAAGATCAACATTCGCTTCCAGTGCTTCGGTTGCCGGATTCCAGGTCATGTCCAGATCACCTCCACCCGGAACAGCACTTCCAACGATGCTCCAGTTTCTGCGTTCAAGCCTGTATTCATTGGTGGCAAGATTTACTTCAATAAAATACAAACCAGCCGGACCCGTATACAACGTATCGCCATTCGTTTCCAGGATGCCATCACCATTATTATCCCCAAGCCTTCCTCCAAATCCGGGATTTCGATAGATCAAAAATGGACTGTTGTCTGTTGGAAAATATATATGCCCTTCATATAATTGTCCTGTACCTGCAGCAATGGATGACTTCGTATTAGAACCATTCCATCCCTGATGCAACCCGGGTAGGTAAATTCTCCTATAACTCACAGTTTGGCCTTCATTAGGTGCAACAACCAGATCTGTTGACACTGGGAATTTTTCAACAAACTGACGAGTCGTACGGGTACCACCCCATCCGCTTGCAATACCAAATTCAACCGGATTCATTGTACCCCCAATGGGTGCGCGTACCAGAAAGGTTGTGCCTCCATATGTTCTTGTGTTAATACCATCAAAAGTGACTGGAAAAATAATTTCATTCGACAAATGATTGTCCGCACCAAATAAGTTTTGATATATCGGCTCAAGTGTATATCCTGCATTAATGACTTTATTACAGTAAGTCACACATTCAGTATAGTGGGCACCACTGCCATAGGATTCAGCATTCAGGTATAGCTTGGCAAGAAGTGTCCATACCGCACCCTGATCGGCTCGGCCATAGGGATTCGTATTAGCTGCACCAATTTCATTTTCTATAGCCAGTAATTCTGATTCAATATAATTGAACAAGTCCGCTGCCTGAATTTGCTCCGGGAAAAAAGAACCAACTGCATCTTCTTCCGTGACAAATGGAACATTCCTGAACAAGTCTAATGCGTGCCAATAACTAAGTGCCCTGAGAAATCTTACCTCCGCACGATAGCCTTTGATCTGATCCGCTAAGGTTGCATCCACACCACGTTCTGAAAGTTTAGCATCTGATGTTTCACGCAGGTATTCATTGCAAAGCACGATCTGATAAAATATCCTGCTGTAGAATGCGAATATAAATCCATCATCAGAGTTCCAATCCTGGTCATGAAAATCACGGATCGTCTGATCATTCCAGCCTATGACGCTTTCGTCCGTAGATAATTCCTGGTGATACCAATAGCCGCGAAGGTATTGACCGAAGCCTTCATCAATTCCTTCAATGTCCGCTGCTCCTGCAGGGCCCTGCTGGCCCGAAAGTGCAAGACCACCATACACCTTAGCCAACACATTGAGGTACGCATCCGGATTATCAAACACCACCGCGGAGGTGATGATATCCTCATCCAGTGGCACCGTATCAAGATCCTTAAAACACGAAGTGGCCAGGATCATGATCAGGACAATAGGCAATACTGCTTTTATATATATGTATTTTTTCATGTTCGATGATTAGAATTCAACGTTAAGTCCAATTAAAAATGTCCTCGCACGAGGATAGGTGCTATTATCAATACCATTGAATATTTCAGGATCAAGTCCATCATATTCCGTAAGTGTAAATGGATTCTGCGCGGTCACGTAGATCCTGAAAAAACTTCCTATGAGATTATCAAAATTGTATCCGGCTGTAATGTGATCCATTTTGAAGAAATCAGCTTTTTTTACAAAGTGATCACTAAACGTGAGGTTTGATTGGTTTACTACGTTGTTATCTACAGCGGATTGGTTAATATTCCAAAGCACACCGCTCGTATTATTAATCCTTGACAACCAGCCCATGTCAGTTTGTACATTGTTGTAGACATAATTCCCAATACTTGCCCTGCCGGCTAGTGTAAGATCAAAATTGCCAATCTCCAATCTGCTTGACAGACCAGCTGTCCAGTCTGCTGCAGGCTTTTCAAACCTGTATTTATCTTCGGCATTAATGATCCCATCTGCATTTCTATCCGCAAACATTCCTTCAAGGATCTGTCCATTCTCATCGTAAAGTTGCTCATATACAAAGAAGGATTTTGGCGCAAACCCAACCGTATTGATCTGGATATTGGAACCTACACCCCCTGCAATACCACCTGTTAGTACACCTTCATATTCCGGGTCATCAGTCGCCGTCAGCTTTGTGATCTCATTTGTATTAAAACCGGCGTTCAAACCAAGGTCCCAACTTATTTTCTGTGTTAGTACCGGGGTTATCATTAGCCCTACGTCAATCCCCCTGTTTTCAATATTACCAATATTGGTAGTAATAAAATTTGTCAGGTTCGTACCTGCTGGAACGGGAATACGATTGAGCAAATCTTTTGTAAATCGGTTATACAAATCCAGTGCACCGGAAAGTCGATCCCTGATAATGGAGAAATCAAATCCAAGGTTATACGTCTTCGTTTCTTCCCATCGTATATTGATGTCATATCCGTTTGGCCTGAGGGTCTGAATAAAATCATTTCCAAACTGGTATTTGGCACTTTCATTTCCCAGCTGATATTTGGCCAGGTAAGCATAATAGTCACTTCCAATATCCTGCTGACCTGTAATACCCCACCCGGCACGAATTTTAAAGAAATTAAAATTCATTTTATCGTTATCTATAAATTTTACGCCAACTGCTGCTGCAGGAAATAATCCCCAACGATTATCCGGAGAGAATCGTGAGGTTCCGTCCCGGCGTAAAGAAAGTGTTACAAAATATTTGTTATTGAAATTGTAGTTCGCCCGTCCAAAGAGCGATAACAAATAATATTCCCCCGGATCTGAGCCGGTTGTTGTTTCGGCAGGCGTTCCTTGTGCATCCGAATTAAGGAAAAAGTTATCTACGCTAAAATGCTGCCAGGAATACCCAGCCAATAAATCGAGATTATGCTCACCTATAAGCTTTCCATAATTCAAATACAATTCAAGCAGGCTATTTTTCTTAGTCTGCTCATAGATATTGTTAACACCACCTCCATTTACTGCATCAAATGCAAAAGAAGCAATCGTATCTACAATCACGGTACCTTCTCCTTTCTGATAATCATAAGCAAGATTCAGATTGACTCGTAGCTCAGGTAAAAACGGGATCCGATAATCGGTAGACATATTCACGATATACCTACGCTCTTCAGAATCATCATCTTTCAATTCGAGTAACGCCAGCGGATTGGTAGGAGCTAATGAGTTTGGATTTCCATTAGGAATCATCCATGTCGTAAAGCCCCCATATCGATTTGTTGCTGAGGTATCTAATACAGATTGAGTTGGATCAAAATTTAAACTATTACCTATGGCTCCCCGGTCTGCAAAATGATTATTCGCCAGCATGGCTTTCAG
>JANPKZ010000001.1:0-2418 GCA_031426295.1 Saprospiraceae bacterium | reverse complement strand
GGCTAACGGCCAAATATATCTCCCGCAGATTACGCAGATTTTCGCAGAACAATTTCAAGTGAAATAATCTCTCGCAGAGACGCTGAGCCACAGAGAAAATTGATAATAGACAGAATATTTTTGATTTTTAACTTTTAACTTTTAACTTTTAACTTTTAGTTTTTAGTTTTTAGTTTTTAGTTTATCACTACGTGTTTCCACAGTCCTTCCTCAGGAAAAGGTGCCGTCACTGTAAATGGCTTTGCACTCGTCGGATGGAGAAATGAAATCGAATACGCGTGCAGGTCGATAGCATTGTATTCATTTGTGCGTTTCGAACCGTATTTGACGTCGCCTTTGATGGGGACACCGATGGCTGAGAGTTGAGAACGGATCTGGTGTTTGCGGCCGGTGAGAAGTTTGATCTCGAGGACCATAAAATTATCGAGCTGCTGGATCACTTTGTATTCGAGGATACTTTCGTCGGATTTTTCGTTGGGCAGATCGATGTGCGATGTGGTGATATTATTCTTGTGGTCGTAGGTCAGGAAATGTTTCAGTGTTGCTTCTTTGGGAATGTCCGCGATTGGTACAATACCGTAATAGATTTTTACTACAAAATTATCTTTCCACTGACGGGCCAGTTCTGCGGCGGAATTTTTTGTTTTTGTAAACAGGAGGACGCCGCTGACGCGCTGATCAAGTCGATGTACCACATAAAGATCCCGGTGGGCATACGCCATGATGAGCTGGTGAGCATTGATCTCTCCGGATTTGTCTTTCTGAGTCGCTAAACCGGCTGGTTTATTGATGGCGATGAGGTGATGATCCTTGTACAGGATCAGGTCACTTATTTTTTCCATGTTCGCTTTTTATCTCCTCATGATCGATGAAGAGATCGGGTTCCTGTGGCCTGGGGAGCGCTACCGGTCTCTGAAGGAAGAACCTGTAGAAGAGATAGACGCCGACGAGTACGAGGATAAATTTCATTTGGCTGATTGTAAACCGTGGGTGAAGGTACAATACTAACATGAGCAAAGGATCAAAGGATCAAAGGATCAAAGGAGCAAGGGAGCAAGGGAACTAAGAAATTCAGTGAAAAGTATTTGTAAATCAAATATTATAATTTTTCCTATATTTATCCCACGTTACTTCCCGTTTACATACTACATGACTTATCACGCCATTATCTCCTCTCCTCTTGGTAAGATCCGTCTCGAATGCACTGACATCGGTCTCAGCCGTATCAGCTTTTGGGAAAAAGACACACTCGATGATGTTACTGACATTCCGGATTGTCTTACCGAATGTGCCCGTCAACTCACGGAATATTTTGATGGTTCGCGCAAAGAGTTTGATCTGAAGTTTGATTTTGGTGATGCGCCTTCTTTTCACAAGGAAGTATGGAAAATGGTAAAGCTCATCCCATACGGTCGCACGCGCACGTATGCAGACATCGCTGAGATTATCGATCATCCCAATGCATTCCGCGCAGTAGGTCATGCGAATGGTATGAATCCATTACCCATTGTCATTCCTTGTCATCGTGTAATTGGAAAAGACGGAAGCCTGACAGGATACGCATATGGATTAGACATGAAGCGATGGCTTCTCACTCATGAATCCCCCGGTAAGTACATGCAGCAATCAGAGCTCTTTGGAGTCGCTGCCGTTCACTAAGCATCTCGATTATAATTCCAAATAAAAGAAGCCCTGAATCGCAAGAAGAAGGGCTTTTTTGTGAGTTGTGAGTTGTGAAAATTTGAAATTTCATTTCAAATTTTCACTTGGTTAACACGCCATAAGTCTGGCGTCTGACATCTACTAATCAGGCATCAAAAGCATACTATGGCATAGCACAAATCCTTCGGACTCCAACCTACCCTTCGGGAATGATCTCGCCGGTCTCCACCAATTCCTTGATGCGGTCGAGGATCGATTGCCATCCACCGCTTTCTACAGTGTCCTCATACCGTTGTTTGCCGTTGCCGACTGTGGCATAGTCGCCTTGTGTGATGGTGAGGAAAGTTGATCCTTCTTCTTCTTTTAGGTCATATGTAACTGTCAGGTAATTTTCAGGGATATCTGCCAGCTCGGGATTATTAGGATCGATGACGGTGTACGACAATAATTTTTCAGGCTGGATATCTACGATATTGCCTTTCACAAAGATCATGTCCTGCCCTTCATATTCACCTCTCCATAATAATGTACTTCCGATCTTCCAGTCAGACACGGTTTCGCAGCCAAACATATATTTTTTCGTCTCTTCCGGATTGACAAGAGCGTTCCACACTTTTGATGCAGGAGCGTCGATGGTGATGGTGTTGGTTACGATTAGGTTTTCCATAGTGAGAAACTAAAAACTAAAAGTTAAAAACTAAAAGTTGAATTAAAACTATACATAAATCCAAAAATCTAAAATCTCACCCCCTAGCG